>DASSBR010000019.1:0-2642 GCA_035698525.1 Gammaproteobacteria bacterium | reverse complement strand
GCTCGAAAGTGCGCACCCGGAACTGGTCACGCCGGATTCGCCGACACAACGGGTCGGCGCGCCGCCCTCGGAAAAATTCCAGAAATCGCGCCATCTCACGCCGATGGGCTCGCTCGACAAGGTCACCACCGACGAGGCCATGGAAAAGTGGGCCACCGATGTGCGCAAGCGTCTCGGCAGCGACGAGCCGGTGGCATTCGTGCTGGAGCCGAAGATCGACGGCTCGGCGATCAACCTGGTCTACGAAAACGGCATATTCGTGCGCGGCGAGACGCGCGGCGACGGTCAGGAAGGCGAGGACGTCACGCCCAACGTGCGCACAATCGGCGCGATTCCGTTGCGAATGCGTCTGGGCAAGGGCGAAACCCCGCCGCCACTCATCGAAGTGCGTGGCGAGGTGTACATGCCGCTGCCCGGCTTTCGCAAATTCAACGAGCGCTTGGCCGCAGAAGGCAAGCCGCCGGCGCCCAACCCGCGCAACGCGGCTGCCGGCTCGTTGCGGCAGAAGGATTCGTCGATCACCGCTGAGCGGCCACTGTCGATCTGGATTTACGGCACCGGCGAGCGCCACGGCCTCGACCAACTGACGACGCACTGGAACACGCTCGTCTGGTTGCGTAATCACGGTTTCCCGACCAATCCGTACGCGGAACGCGTCGACACCATTGAGGCGGTGATGGAGCGCTGCCGCGCATGGGAAGCGCGCCGCGCGAAGCTCGACTACGAAATCGACGGCATCGTCATCAAGCTCGATTCGTTCGCACAGCAGGAACGTCTCGGCGCACTGCATGGTCGGCCGCGCTGGGCGCGCGCGTTCAAATGGGCGCCGATGACGGCGGTCACGCGGCTGGAGAAGATATGGATTCGCGTCGGCCGCACCGGAGCGCTGAACCCGTGGGCGGAGCTCAGGCCGGTTGAAGTCGGCGGCGTCACCGTCTCGCGCGCGACGCTGCACAACGAGGAAGACATCAACCGCAAGAACATTCGCGAGGGCGACGACGTGATCGTCCAGCGCGCCGGCGACGTCATTCCGCAAGTCGTCGGCCCGGCTGGCTCACACCGAAAAGGCACCCAACCGTTCAAGATGCCGACGCACTGCCCGCTGTGCGGCACTGAGGTCGTGAAGCCGGAAGGTGAGGCGGTGCACCGCTGCCCGAATCGCGGCTGCCCGTCGCGCGGTCTGGAGACGCTGATTCACTGGGTGGACGCGGCGGCAGACATCGAGGGTGTCGGCGAGCAGACTGTGCGCCGGCTGTGGGATCTGGAACTGGTGCGCTCGCTGCCGGATCTGTACCGCCTGACCGCGGACCAGCTCCTGGAAATCGAAGGCTACGGCGACATCTCTGCGCCCAAGGCGATCGAAGCGATTGAGGCGTCGAAGCAGGCGCCGTTCGCGCGCGTGTTGTTCGGGCTGAACATCCCCGACGTCGGCTCGGTCACCGCGCAAACGCTCGCGCAGTCCTTCGGCACCGTCGATGCGCTAGCCAGGGCAACGCAGGAAGAACTGCAGGCGGTCGAGGGCATCGGCCCGGAACGCGCGGAGGCGATCGAGGACTGGTTTCGGGAAGAGGACAATCGGCGGCTGATCGCGGAGCTGTCTGACCTCGGTTTGACGCTGGAAGCGTCGGAAGCCGAGCGACCGAAAGAAGGGCCGCTGACTGGACGAACCTACGTCGTCACCGGCACGCTCGAGCGCTACACGAGAGAGGAAGCCACGGCCGCGCTTGAAGCACTGGGCGCCAAGGTGACCAGTTCGGTATCGTCGAAAACGACCGGATTGATTATCGGAGAAGAGCCTGGTGCGTCGAAACTCAAGAAAGCGCAGAAGGCGGGCGTGTCGCAATTGAACGAAACGGATCTGCGGGCGCTGTTAAATGAATAGAAATGGCCATACGTCATACCAGCGTAGGCTGGTATCCGACCGCCATGGACGGCGGAAGTGCAGATTTTGCAGGAGCAAAATATCTGCCAGTCCAATTAGAGGGTGCGCAGCCTCCGCAACCCTTTGATTTTGTGTGCTTCGCACGGATGATTTGACTGGGTTCCTGCCTTCGCAGGAACGACGACAACTCATGCAATGATAAAATCCGTCCATGACCCGCGTAATCGATCATCGCTTCTCCATCGCCCCAATGATGGACTGCACCGACCGCCATTTCCGTTACCTGGCGCGCCTGCTGTCGCGCCATACGCTGCTCTATACCGAAATGGTAACCACCGGCGCGCTGCTGCATGGCCACGTGGCGCGGCATCTCGCGTTTGACGCCGCCGAGCATCCGCTGGCGCTGCAGGTCGGCGGCAGCGACCCCGGCGAGCTGGCCCAGGCGGCGCGGCTGGCCGAAGACTGGGGGTACGACGAAATCAACCTCAACATCGGCTGCCCGAGCGACCGCGTCCAGGCCGGCCGCTTCGGCGCCTGCCTGATGGCGGAGCCGCAATTGGTGGCCGAGGGTGTGGCGGCGATGCGCGCCGCGTGTGATCTGCCGGTCACCGTGAAGACACGCATCGGCATCGATCGCGACGAGGGCGGCGAGCGGCTGTTCGGCTTCGTGGATACCGTCGCGGCGGCCGGCTGCGATACCTTTATCGTCCATGCCCGCAACGCGTGGCTGAAGGGCTTGAGCCCCAAGCAGAATCGCGAC
>DASSBR010000018.1:0-20931 GCA_035698525.1 Gammaproteobacteria bacterium | reverse complement strand
ATGCGGTGGCGTGGCGTGCGGGTCGCCGACGTGCGGTTCGAGCGGCTTCTCGCCGGCAAGGTGCGCGGTGACCGCGAGCAGATGATCGGCCGCGAAGACCTTTGCACCCGTAGCCAGTGCGGCCTCGTCGGCATTCGCCGCCGGGACCACCAGCGCGCGGTCGGTCGCACGCGCCTGGAGTGCCGCCGGCAGCGCGCCGCGCACCGGCCGCAGTTCGCCGCTCAGGGAAAGCTCGCCGAGAAATTCGTATTGCTCCAGGACGCTCGCCGGAAGCTGCTCGGACGCGGCGAGAATGCCGAGTGCGATCGCAAGGTCGAAGCGACCGCCTTCCTTGGGCAGGTCGGCCGGCGCGAGATTGACGGTGATGCGCCGCGCCGGAAATTCGTAGTTGGCATTGAGCAACGCGCTGCGCACCCGATCCTTGCTTTCGCGCACGGCGGCTTCCGGCAGCCCGACCATCGTCAGAGCCGGCAGGCCGTTGGACAAATGCACTTCGACGGTGACGGCGGGCGCGTCAATGCCGGCTTGCGCACGGCTGAACACTCTCGCGAGCGGCATGTAATCCCCTTCTGGGTGTTTTTTCTTGTCTGCATGCGGACACCGGCGTCCGCGGGCTTGATCGTTTTCGTTCTATTCCGGTTTCGGCGTCTGCTTTTTGCTCGTCTTCTTTTTGGCGGTGCCGCCGGAAGACTTCGGCGGCGCGGTCACCGTTTCCAGTTCCCGCAGCCGCGCGCTGATCTGTTCCAGCCGCTCGCGCGTGCGCACGAGCACCGCCTGCTGCGCGTCGAACTCCTCGCGCGTGACGAGGTCGAGCCGACCGAGAGCGCTTTGCAGCACCGCGCGGAAATTGCTTTCGAGGTCCTTCTGCACGTGGCGCATGCCTTCCGGCACGACCGCGGACAGCCGTTCCGCAACCTGGTCGAGTATATTCGGGTCGAATTTCATCGTTGTTTGTCCCTGTGAGACCACTAACCTTTCGTCAAGTATAAACGCCCGCCCGGCCCGGCGGCGAGTGACGGCGTCCCGCCGGTGCTAGACTTTAACGCTTACGGAGGACTACTGCATGAAAATGGTGGCGGCGATCATCAAGCCTTTCAAGCTCGACGACGTGCGCGAGGCGCTCGCCGATATTGGCGTGCAGGGCATGACGGTGACGGAGATCAAGGGCTTCGGCCGGCAGAAGGGGCACACGGAGCTTTATCGGGGCGCCGAGTATGTCGTCGACTTTCTGCCGAAGATCAAGCTGGAGCTGGCGATACCGGACGATCTGGTCGACCAGGTCGTCGAGGCCATCATTCACGCCGCCAAGACCGGCAAGATTGGCGACGGCAAGATTTTTGTGACTGAATTGGAGCAGGCGATCCGGATTCGCACCGGCGAAACGGACGCCGACGCGTTATGAAGAGAATCCTGCTCGCTGTCGCATTGCTGCTGGTTGCCGCCAGCGCGCTGGCTGGCGTTTATCGCTGGGTCGACAAGAATGGCGTCGTGCATTACACCGATACACCGCCACCGCAGGGCGCGCACGCGATGACGATTCAATCCGGGCCGGGCGATGCCGCCGCCGCCAAGGCGCGGCAGGCCGCGCTCGACAAACGCCTGGAGAATTACGACAAGCAACAGCAGAAGGCAGCGGCCGCGACGGCCAAGGACGAGCAGAAACAGCAGAAGCAAGCGCGGGCCTGTCAGGCCGCCACGCACAAATATCAAAGGCTGACCGGCATTTTCCGCATGCAACTGCACATGCCGGACGGCAGCACGAAGTACATAAGCGGCGAAGACCTCTCGAAGTACCGGGAGAAGCTGCGCGAGCAGGCGGCGAAGCTCTGCGGCGACGCCGCGAGTTAGCGAAAAGCTATTTGCGCAGCGCTTCGCTGACGAATGCCGGCATCGCCAATGCCCCGCGATGCACATCCGCCGTGTAATACCGCGTCGGAAACGTTTTGCCGGCCGCCGCATCCTCACGAAAATCCCGCATTGCCGGACCCGCGAGCGTCGCCGACCACCACCCCGATGGATAAGTCGGCTGCGGAAAACTCAGCGAAGCGGTCGTCGGGAATCCCGCCGCGCGCAGATCCGCGTGCACCTTGGTCAGGATGTCCGTGTGCAGCAGCGGCGATTCGCTTTGCTGCACGAACACGCCGCGCTCGCCGAGCACCCGCCGGCAGGCGCGATAAAACGGTTCAGCGAACAGGCCCTCCGCCGGGCCGACCGGATCGGTGCTGTCGACGATCATCACGTCGACGCTGCCCGGTTCCGCGTCCTCAATCCAGCGCACGCCGTCGCCGAAATACAATTCCGCGCGCGGATCGCCATTGGATTCGCACAACTCGGGAAAGTACTTTTCCGCCAGCCGCGTGACGGCCTCGTCGATATCCACCTGCAGCACATGTTCGACGCCCGGATGCTTCAGCACTTCCTTCAGCGTGCCGCAGTCGCCGCCGCCGATGATGACGACGCGCCGCGGATCGGGGTGCGTGAACAGCGCCGCATGCGACATCATTTCGTGGTAGATGAAATTGTCGCGCGAGGTGAGCATGACGCAGCCGTCGATCACCATCAGGTGGCCGAAGCTTTCGGTCTCGTAAATTTCAATGTGCTGGTACGGCGAGCGTTCCTCCGCGAGCCGGCCCTTGATTTTCAGGCCGAGCGCCATCTGCGCGCCGGGCGCCACTTCGCGGAACCAGTTGCCTTCAGGAGCCATTTCGGAAACCCCGCCAAAAACGTGACAGTATAACGGCATTGCTTTACGCTCTGCCGCCAAATGGACACTTCGACTATCGACGCCCGCGACATCTTCAACGTCGCCCACTGGGGTGAGGGCTATTTCGACGTCAACGACGCCGGCCACGTCGTCGTGGCGCCGCGACGCAATCCGGCCGCGGGCGCGGTCGACTTGTACGAACTCGCGCAGTCGCTCGAACAGGCCGGGCTTGCGCTGCCGGTGCTGGTGCGCTTCGTCGATATCCTCCGCGACCGCGTTGCCAATCTTGCCGCGACATTCGCGGGCGCCATCGCCAACCACGAATACAGCGGCCGCTATCGGCCGGTATTTCCGATCAAGGTGAACCAGCAGGCCAGCGTCGTCCGGGAAATCCTGCGCGATGGCGTCGCCGGCCTCGAATGCGGCAGCAAGCCGGAATTGATGGCGGTTCTTGGCGTCGCTCGGCCGGGCGGCACTGTCATCTGCAACGGTTACAAGGACCGCGAATACCTGCGGCTCGCGCTGATCGGCCAGGCGCTTGGCCTCAACATCTTTATTGTTATCGAAAAGCTGTCCGAGCTTGACCTGTTGCTCGCGGAAGCCGCGGCGATGCAGATCAAGCCGCGCATCGGTCTGCGTGTGCGCCTCGCCACGCTCGGCGCCGGCAAGTGGCAGAACACCGGCGGCGAGAAGTCCAAGTTCGGGCTGTCGGCATCGCAAGTGCTGACCGCGCTCGACAAGCTGCGCGCGGCCGACCGGATCGACTGCCTGCAGTTGCTGCATTGCCATCTCGGCTCGCAGGTCGCCAACATTCGCGACATTCAGCGCGGCATGACGGAAGTGGCGCGCTTCTACGCCGAACTACGGCTGGGCGGCGCGCCGATCCAGGTGGTCGACGTCGGCGGCGGCCTCGGCGTCGATTACGAAGGCACGCGCTCGCGCAGCTTCTGTTCGATGAACTACAGCGTCGAGCGCTACGCCGAAGTCATCGTCCGCACGCTCGCCGAAATGGCCGCCGAGAACGACCTGCCGCAACCGGATATCGTCAGCGAATCAGGCCGTGCATTGACGGCGCACCATGCGGTGCTGATCACCGACGTGATCGACACCGAGGCGGTATCGGAGCGCGCACCCGCGGCGCCGGCGGCGGACGCGCCGACCATCCTGCACGATTTGTGGGCGAGCTACGCGAGTGCGGAACGCAATGGTTCCGAGAGCTATCAGGACGCGCTGTACTGGCTGGACGAAGTCCACAACCTTTACAGCCACGGCGTGCTGGACCTGGCCGAGCGCGCGCAGGCCGAGGAAATCTACCAGGCGCTGTGCCGCAAGTTGCGCAACACGCTTCGCGGCGGGCGCAATCAGCGCACTTTGATGGATGAGCTGAATCAGAAGCTCGCCGACAAGGTGTTCTGCAACCTGTCGATATTCCAGTCGCTGCCGGACGTGTGGGCAATCGAGCAGATTTTTCCGATCATGCCGATCCACCGCCTCGACGAGCCGCTCGCCCGGCGCGCGGTGTTGAAGGACCTGACCTGCGATTCCGACGGGCGTATCGACCGGTACGTCGATCGCGACGGCGTCGAGCCGACGCTGCCGCTGCATGCGCCGAACGGCGAGCCGTACCTGATCGGCTTTTTCCTGGTCGGCGCGTATCAGGAAATTCTCGGCGACATGCATAATCTGTTCGGCGATACGAATGCCGTCAACGTCGAACTCGACGGCAAGGGCGGCTGGCGCCTCGCGCGTCCGGAACACGGCGACACCGCGGCCGAACTGCTGCGCTACGTGCATTTCGATACCGACGAATTGCTGGCGACGTATCGGCGGCGGATTGAAGCGGCCGGGCTGCCGGCCGCGCAGGCCGGCGAGTATCTGGACGCGCTGGCGGCGGGGCTCGACGGTTACACATATCTGGAAAAATAGTCGCTAGCGCCATGACTACTAACGCAGCGAAGTAGGTCTTGCGTTTGCGCGTTTGACTATGCAGCTAATTTGACATTTCACTTTTTCCTTTGATCTACTTGATTTAAGGAATTTGATTTCTAATTCTTGCGGTCTAAGCTACGTCCACCAAAACGTAGCTCCCCACGAAGCTGGGCCAGAGAGAGGCGGCTTCAGCCCTGGCGATGGCGAAGGAGTTACGCCATGTGTCAGTTTCGATCCAATGATTTGTGGCTCGGCTACGGGGTGAGCATTTCTTGGTTTGCTATTGGCAAGCTTGACTTGTTCATTGGGTGCGAGAGCCACTACGAATAACCAAATTGCTGCCGTTGCTCCCGAGGCGCCCGATCTGACAGACTTGAGTAATGCGTTAGCGAAGGGCGACATCTCCTACCTGCAATGGGTGTTGCAGAACTCGAATGATGCGAGGCGAAGAACGGTGGCCAGGCTTGAGCTTTTCCAGTTCCGGATGCGGCTGCGGGATGCAGTAGAAAATGGCAAGCACTGCTACGAGAATCCAGCGAACCGAAGAAAGCGGCTAATGGTCAGTTACGTTTTGGCAGCGTCAGCTGCTTTAGCGGACCAAGAAGTGGCACGATGGGCCCGCCATAATGTCGTAGGCCAAAGTTACGCGCTCCCTATCTGCGTATTCTTGCTTCAGGAAGCGGAGACTGCCGGGCGCGCATGACTTACGCGATCCGCAACCCATATCTCGAGGGGCCGGTGCTGGACGCTGTCATCAATGGGAAACCGGCCCGGGTGAAATTCCTTCCACAAGGCGCAAGAATCGCGCTGCTAACAACGTCGACGAAATGGGTCGATACTGGAAGCAACGTTTCGCAATCTATCACGATTGAACGTCCGGGAGCTGCATCAGTTATGAGGCAGGTAACGCAAGCTACATTCAGTTCTCCAACCTCGTCCACCTCTGTGGTCCCGATGGTTTATACCGCGCATAATTTCAATGAGTCTGCCGTCGCAGCCGGATTCGGTACCTTGAAGAAATACGACGCATATCCCGGCTTTACTACGCATACTGCTTGCTTCCTGGCAGCAGGAACTTCAGGTCTTGGGAAAGCAGCACGCTTTCACGATCTAACCGAATAGACATGGCGAAGCGATTCTCTCTCCTACCACTGTTATTGCTTTCGGTATTCGTCCCTTTGAATGCGTTTGCCGGTAAACCGCTCGTTAACGTCAATCTTGGGTTCCGATTGCAAGATGCACTGTTGCATGGTGATGAAGCTTTCCTGAAGAAGGAATCAAAGACTGCGCCGTATTTGTGGCAGCGACAGATCGCGTACCTAGCGTCGCTCCAGGTACAGATGAAACTTTCGGAAACGCTAAAGGAAGCAAGAAAATGCTTCAAAAGAGGAGACAGCGAGCATAGCGCCCCACTTTTGATCTACTGTTCCATCTTCGGAGCATCTGCCGCATTAACCGATCTTCGCGTTTCCTATTGGGCTCACATAGGCGTCTCGGTAAAGTCGACTTTGTACCCAATACTCAAGCGGTCTTTCAGCCGGGATGTCGGTATAGGCTATTTCGAATCGTTCAGTTTTAAGGACTTTCTCCGCGCTCCGCTAGTCAATATCAGACAACGGAAGCCTGGATTTTTACCTTGGAGAAAAGATTGCGCGAGTCATGGCAAGGTGGCAGAGACACAAATAAGGATTGACGGTGAAAGGATTTGCGTGCTCATCGATACGGGGGCCGGGGCCAGTATGCTAACCAAAGCGACGGCAAAACGATTAGGACTTATTGCATTTACGGGAAACTACGGCTCGGCGCGCGGACTTGATGATACTTCCCACGCAACCGAATTGGGCGTTGCGCCAAGAGTCGGGGTCGGGAATGTGACGATCACGAATTTTCCTTTCCGGGTATCGGGCGATGCAAAATACAACATTCTTGGAAGTGATGGTTTAAAGCAGCTGGGCAACATTCGATTTACACAGACTGGCCTGATGATATTGCGTTCCTCACAGCAGCGTTGCACATCACCAATGGCTTACGCGTTCAGAGAATATTTCCCGATGGGCCCAATTTTGCCAGCCGTTGTCAACGATAAGTCAGTCAAACTTCTTTTTGACAGCGGTCATCGAGGGGCATTGGCTACCAATGAGAGAAAGTTCGTCCGATTGAATAGCAAGTCATTGCCCAACCCGATTACTACGCATGGCGCCTTTGGGTCGGAACTGGATGCGTACATCACAAATGTTTCTTTTTCTCTTGAACCAAAATCGGCGAGTTCAGGATTAAAAATTGCCTATACGCCCGACTTTCGGTTTCCGGTAGCAGTGCTGGCCGGATTCGCCATCCTAAAAAAGTACAGCGTCGAGTTGGATTTCGATTCGCACAAGGCCTGTTTTATCCCAGCCGTAGACGATTAATTGCGTAGTTCCTTAGCCGTTGGCAGGATCGCCGGCGGTACGCTATCCTCGTGTTCTGGCTCCAACGAGCTAGCTAAAAGGATATTAATGAAGACGATCTTCATCGGTCTCGGCGCGATGGGTGCGCCGATGGCGCGCAACCTTCATGACGCGGGTTTTCTCGTCGGCGTGTACAACCGTACACCGGAGCGGACTGAAGCGTTCGCGACGGAAACCGGGTGTACGGCCGCGGTGAGCATTGCCGAACTCGGGCGCGATTGCGAAGCCGTCGTGCTGTGCGTCTCGGCTGATGCCGACGTGCTCTCCGTTGTCGACGCGCTCGTACCCAGCCTGTCGCGCGATGCGATCGTGATCGACTGTTCCACGGTCAAGGCCGAGACGGCGCGTGAGGCAGCGCGGCGTCTGGCTGAAGTCGGCGCGCATTTCATCGATGCGCCGGTGTCCGGCGGCACCGAGGGCGCCAGGGCCGGCACGCTCGCGATGATGGTCGGCGGCGAGGCGGATATTGTCGAGCGCGCGCGGCCGGTGCTGCAGGCGATGGCGAAGCGTATCGTGCATATGGGACCCGCCGGCGCGGGGCAGGCCACCAAGGCAGTCAACCAGATCATGGTCGCCGGCATCAATCAGGCAGTCACCGAGGCGCTGGCTTTCGGCGAGGCGATGGATCTGCCAATGGACAAGGTGATCGACGTGGTCGGCGGCGGCGCGGCCGGCAACTGGTTCCTCGATCATCGCGGCCCGACGATGGTGAAGGGCGAGTTCCCGCTCGGCTTCAAGCTGTCGCTGCACCAGAAGGACCTCGAAATCTGCCAGGCAATGGCGGCGCGCCACGATGTGCAGTTGCCGGTAATCGAAATGACCCTGCTGCATTACGCTCGACTGCTGCGCCAGGGCCATGGCGATGAAGACATATCAACCCTGTTTCGCCTCAAACGGCAGCTTTTCGCCGCTTAGCGCTTGCATATTGTTGCAATAGCCCCGAAACTTGCGGCTCATGGAACGCCGCGTCACTGAAGCTGCCGCTATAACGGACAATCCAACGGCCGACAGCTTCTTTCTCCCGGACTTCTGTTCGGGCGCGGCGATTCTGCCCGTTATTCTGATCGCCGAGCTGCTCGCGTTCATCCTCGCGACCGCCGGGCACAATCTCGACGGCAGCCTGTGGGCCGATCTCGGCCTCACCTCCTTGTTTCTTCAATGGGTCGCGCTGACCAGCGCGGGCGTGCTGTGCGGCGTCCGCCATCGGCTGGCCGGCAGTTCGACGCCGCGCGCGGTCGTCATCAGCTACCTGCTGCTGCTCGCGACCACCGCGGTGTTGAGCGAATGCGCTTACGAAATTGCCTCCGTCACCGGCATCGCACCGAGTGTCACGGCTGAAGAACATATCGCCTTCATCGGCCGCAACCTGATCGTCAGCGCGATCATCAACGCGCTGGTGCTGCGCTACTTCTACATCAACAACCAGTGGAAGCGGAACATCGAGCGCGAGGCGCAGTCCCGCATCGAGGCGCTGCAGGCGCGCATTCGGCCGCATTTTCTGTTCAACAGCCTGAACACGATTGCCGCACTGATCGGCGCGCAGCCGCGCATCGCCGAACGCGCCATTGAGGATCTCGCCGATCTCTTTCGTGCCAGCCTTGGCGCGACCGGTACGGTCGTTTCGCTTGCCGAAGAAGTGGCGCTGACGCGCGAGTATGAGCATATCGAAATGCTGCGTCTCGGCGACCGGCTGCGGGTCGACTGGCAGATCGACAACCTGCCGGGCGACGCGCGCGTGCCGCAGTTGCTGCTGCAGCCGGTGCTCGAAAACGCGATTTACCACGGCATCGAACCTAGCCCCGGCGGCGGCGTCGTCAGCGTGATCGGCCACCTGGACGGCGACGACATCGTCATCGAAGTCACCAATCCGGTGGGGACGGCGGTCGGATCGCGCCGGCGTGGCAACCGCATGGCGCTCGACAATGTGCGCGAACGCCTGCAGCTTCTGCATGGCGCGGCGGGGTCTGTCGAAGTGCGCGCGTCCGATAAGGAATTCCGCCTGGTGCTACGCTTTCCCTGCCGAACCCCTGCAACCCCCTTGTAAATCATGGAGGAGGAGTCATGAGACTGCTGATCGCCGACGACGAAGTCCACGCCCGCGACCGTCTGCGCCGGATGCTCGCCGATATCCCGAACTGCGAAGTGGTGGGTGAGGCCGCGAATGGCCGCGACGCGCTGCTGGGTTGCAGCAAACTGTATCCCGACGCCGCGCTGCTCGACATCCGCATGCCGATCATGGACGGCCTCGAAACCGCGCGGCACCTGCTGGAGCAGGAAGAAACCCCGCCGGCGGTGATTTTTACCACGGCCTATAACGAGTTCGCGATCGACGCCTTCGATGTGCGCGCGGTCGCCTACCTGCTGAAACCGGTCCGCCGGGAGCGCCTCGCCGACGCGCTTAACAACCTGACGCGGCTCAACCTGGTGCAGATGAACGCGCTGTCGGAAGCGGACGGCAAGCCCGCACGCCGGCACTTGTGCGCGCGGCTCGGCAACGAGCTCAAAGTCATTCCGATGGAAGAAGTGTTGTATTTCCACGCCGAGCAGAAGTACGTAACCGTGCGACATCAGCGCGGCGAGGTGCTGATCGACGATTCGCTCAAGCAGCTCGAAGAGGAATTCGGCGACCAGTTGCTGCGCATTCACCGCAACGCGCTGGTGATGGTCTCGCAGGTGGCCGGACTGGAAAAGGACGCGAACGGCCGCATTCGTGTCCGCTTCCGCGATTCCGACGCATCGCTTGAAGTGAGTCGGCGTCAAGCCGGCGAAGTGCGGCAAAGGCTGCGGAGTTTGTAGGGAGGACGGGAATCGGGGTTCGGGGTTCGGGTAGAATAGTACCGTCATGGCATCGTTTTCTTCCCCGAATCCCGCTCCCGTCATCTGCATCGCCACCCGTAAGAGCGCCCTTGCCCTTTGGCAGGCCGAACACGTTGCCCAACTTCTCCGCGCACACGACCCGTCCGCGCAAGTCGAGCTGTTGCCGCTCTCCACTCGCGGCGACGAAATTACGGATCGGCCGCTGGCGACCGTCGGTGGCAAGGGCCTGTTCACCAAAACGCTCGAAGCGGCGCTGGTCGATGGTCGCGCCGACCTCGCCGTGCATTCGCTCAAGGACGTACCCGCCGAGCTGCCGCCGGGCATGCGGCTCGCCGCGGTGGTTGCGCGCGGCGATCCGCGTGATGCTTTCGTTTCCGTTAACTATCCGGATTTTGATGCGCTGCCGCGTGGCGCCCGCGTCGGCAGCTCCAGTCTCAGACGGCAGTGCCAGCTCAAGAATCGCCGCCCCGATCTGGACGTGGTTCCGCTGCGCGGCAACGTCGGCACGCGGCTGGCGAAGCTGAAGCGGGGCGACTTCGAGGCCATCATTCTCGCCGCCGCCGGCCTCAAACGGCTGGGGCGGGAGGACGAAATTACGACCTGCCTCGCGCCGGAAGTCTCGTTGCCCGCCGTCGGTCAGGGCACCATCGCGATCGAATGCCGCGACGATGCACCCGAGGTACTCGCGGCGCTGGCGGATCTGAATGACGCCCCGACCTGGACGCGTACCGTCGCGGAACGGGCGCTCAACCGGCGGTTGCAAGGGAGTTGCCAGGTCCCGCTTGCGGGATTCGCCGAGCTGGAGGGCGATCGGCTGACCGTGCGCGGCCTGATCGGCGCGCCTGACGGCAGTCGCGTGCTGCGCGCCGAACGCAGCGGTGCGGCGAGCGACGCGGAGCAACTGGGCGCCGCGCTGGCGGAGGATTTGCTGGCTCAGGGCGCGGCGGAATTCCTGGAAGGCGCTTGAACGACTTGCCGTTAGCGGGTTTGGGCGTCGTCGTGACGCGGCCCGCCGGCACCGGGGGCAGGCTGGTGGCCGGTTTGCGGGCGCTGGGTGCGGATACGCTGGCTTTTCCCGCCATCGTCATTGAGCCGATTGCGCTTGATGCGGTCGCTACCGCCTCGCTCCGCCGTCTGTCCGGGTTCGATCTCGTCGTTTTTGTCAGCCCGAGCGCGGTCGCCCGCCTGTTCGATGTTCGCCCCGGCACCTGGCCTGCGGCCTTGGGCGCCGCGGCGGTCGGTGCCGGTACCGCCGCCGCAGTGGTGGACCACGGCGTCGCCAACGTGATCGCGCCGGAGGCCGGCGCGGGCGCGGAGGCGCTGCTGGCGCTGCCGGAGCTTGCCGACATGACCGGCAAACGCGTCCTGATTGCCGCCGGTGGGGGTGGCAGCGATCGGCTTGAGAACGCTTTATGCGATCGCGGCGCCGAAACGGTCCGCGTCGAGTTGTATCGGCGCGCGCCGCCGATGGATGGCGCGGCCCTGTTTGAATGGCTTGAACGCCAGCGCGATCCCGCGTTGCTCGTCACCAGCATCGCTGCGCTGGATCATCTGACCGCGCTCGCGGCCGACGCGGATCGTGAGCGCCTGCTTGCGAGCCCGCTGGTGGTTCCGTCGCCGCGTGTGGTAAAACAGGCGGAATTTCTGGGCTACCGGCACATTATTCGAGCCGCCGATGCCACCGACGCGGCGTTGATCGCGGCGCTGGTGCGGTGGCGGGAATCGGAGCATTCATGAGCGACAAACAATCGGAACCGACGTCGGCCGCCGCGGAAAAGACACCGCCGCCGAAGCCGGCATCGTCCGCGAGGAAGCGGTCGCCGGCCACGGTGTTTTTTGTCGTCGTGGCGCTGCTGGTCGCGCTCGCGGCATTGGCCGGCAGCGCGTACAACTGGTGGCGCACGCGCGATTTGCTGCGGGAGGCGCATCAGACGCAGGCGCTGCGGGAGACCCTGGCGCGTGAGCAAACGACGATTGCGCAACTCAAGCGGCAAGTCGCCGGCCTCAATACCCAACTTGCTGAAACCGGCAAGCTCAAAGCCGAACTCGACACGGCCACACAGCAAATAAAAAACGCTGTGGCGAACGTAGACGGACGCGTGACGGCGCTGGCGACCGATACCAGCGCCGCGATCGCCCGTCTGCAAAAACAGGTCGGCCAGCCGCGTGCCGCCGCCCGCATCGCCGATGTGGATTATCTGCTGCGCGTGGCCCGGCACCAGGCGCGCATACGCCATGATCCGGTTGCCATGCACGCCGCGCTGGCTGGCGCGGGCGAGGCGCTGAAGGGCATCCATCAGCCGGCCGCCGATGCGCTGCGCGGCCAGATCGGCAAGGCGCTCGATGAACTTGCCAAGCTCCCGTCGGACCCGGCCGGCGCGGCCGCGACGACGCTCGCCAGTCTTGCCGCCGGCGTGGATAAACTGCCGCTCAGGCCGCCGGCGGGCACAGCCGAAGCGACACCGGCCGCGAAGCGGCCGGAACCGGCGCACTGGTGGCAGCGGATCGGCCCCGGACTCGCTGACGCGCTCGACGATCTCGTGACCGTGCGCCACGTCGACACCGACGTCCGGCCGTTGCTCGCGCCCAGCGAGCGCTGGTTCCTCTATCGTAATCTCGCGCTCGAGCTCGATGCGGCGCGCATCGCCGCGCTCAAGGGCGATGTCAGCGCCTACCGCGCCGGCATTGAACGTGCGCATCAATGGCTTGGCCGGTATTTCGACGCCAGCGACCCGAAAGTGAAAGCCGCATTGCAGACACTGGTGCAACTGCACGACGCGCAACTTGAGCCGGCGTTGCCGGATCTCACCGATGCCTTCGATACGCTCGATCGGCTGCGCCGGCAGATAGCGAGACCGACGCCATGAAGCGCGCCGTCGCCATTGTCATCGTGCTCGCGATCGCGACGCTGATCGGTGTCGCGCTCAACGCCGACAACGGCTACGTGCTGTTCCGTTACGGCCACACGGCGGCGGAGATGTCGCTGGTGACGCTGGTGTTCTTCGCCATCGTCGCGTTCGTCATCTTGTACATTCTGGTGCGATTGGTGGTTCGTCTGACGCGTGCGCCGCGCAAGCTTGGCGACAAGCGGCGCGAGCAACGCCAGCGCCGCGCCGGCCGCGATTTCATCAATGGCTTGATCGATGTGTCCGAAGGCCGCTGGGAAAAGGGCGAGCGGGAGGTCGTGAAGGCGGCCGAAGCCAGCGACACAGCGCTGGTCAACTATCTCGCCGCCGCACGCGCGGCCCAGTTGCAAGGTGCGCACGAGCGGCGCGACGAATATCTCCACAAGGCGTACGAATTGAACGACGTATCGCGCATGGCCGTGCTGCTGACCCAGGCCGAACTGCAGATTGCCCACCGGCAGTTCGAGTTGGCGCTGGCGACGCTGCGTCGAATACAGGAACTCAAGCCCCACCACGCCCACGCGCTGCGCCTGCTCGCGCTGCTTTACAAGGAGTTGGGCGACTACGAGCAGTTGCACGGTCTGGTCCCTTCTCTCAGGAACTACAAGGCGATGCCGGCGGACAAGATCGATGCGGCCGAGCTGGATGCCGCCACCGCGCTGATGGCACAGGCTGCCGAACGCCACGATCCCGGACGGCTGGAAGTGTTGTGGAGAGGCTTGTCCAAACCGCTGCGGGCCCGGCCGGTCGCGGCGCGAACTTACGCACAGGCGTTGATCGACGCCGAAGCCGGCGATGCGGCCGAAGCATTCCTTCGTGGCCGATTAAAGGCGGGGTGGGACGAGGATCTGGCGCGGCTTTACGGTCTTGCCCGGAGCGGCGATCCGGCCGCCCAGCTAGCGCGCGCCGAAAGCTGGCTCAAACAGCACGACGACAGCAGTGCCTTGTTGCTGACGCTGGGACGCCTGGCGATGGTCTGCGAGTTGTGGGGCAAGGCGCGGACGTACCTTGAAAACAGTGCGCATTTCGGCAAGCGCGCAGAGACGTTCACCGAACTCGGGCGGCTGCTCGAATCGCTGAATGAACAACCGGCTGCCGCCGAGGCTTACAAGTCGGCGCTCAAGCTGACGATGGAGGAGCCGCTGTCGCGCGCGTCTCTCCCGGAGGGAGAGGCGATCAGCCTCAAGGCTGCGACTGTTTTGAATCAAGCCAGCTCGTAACCTCTTCCCACTGCCGCACATCGGGCAGCCCCAGGTACGGCGGCAATTCCTGCACCCCGATGCCGCGCGCGAACGCGCGAATGTAATTCTGCGCGTCGCGCAGCCGGCCAACCGTCGGCAGGTTCAACCGGTTCAGGGAAACCTCCAGATCGTGGGCGATCAGGGTCGTGTCGCGCACGCGGTTCGCGATGAGGCCAATTTTCGCCTCCCTGCGTTCGATCTTGCCTACATGCTGCAGCTCTTCCGCGAACCGCCTCGAGGCGTAGATGTCGACCGGAGAAGGCAGCACCGGCACCAGAATCGTGTCCGCGCGTCGCACCAGTTCGGTCAATTCATGGCCGTGTGCGCGTGCAGGCGCATCAATGATCAACGTGTCGACGCCGCGACCAATGGGGCGCAGACCGTCCTCGTACGCCGCGACGCCCTGGATGGCCGGGCGATCCGCCGGGCGCAGCGCCAACCAGTCGAGGCTCGAACGTTGCGGATCGAAGTCCGCCAATGCCGTGGCGAGGCCGCGGGTGGCGAAGTGGGCAGCCAGGTTGGTGGCGATGGTGGTTTTGCCGCAGCCGCCCTTGGGGTTCATGACCATGATCGTGCGCATGATGTCTCCTCTGTGATCATCTCTCCCGTTCGGGGTAAGTATAGACCCTATAAAGTCGTTCGCGCTTCGCGCGGCTTTATTGGGGCCGGATTCCGACCGGCAGTCGGGTCACTTTCCTTACGGGGAAAGTAACCAAAGCCATTGCTCCTACCGCTTGGTCCAAAGTGCATCCTGCACTTTGGACTGCCCGATCTTCGGCTGCGCTCTATGTCGCGGAGAGGAGGCCGGCCTTCGTGGCCGGCAAGAGTAAGAGCGGGATGGAATGACAAACGCCACAGGGTGAGGGTGTCCGAAGGCTGCAATGACAGAATTTACGCTCCCCTAATCGATGTCGAGCACTTCCCAAATCTCATCCACCCGCGTCTTCACCTCGTCGCTCATTCTGATAGGCCGCCCCCACTCGCGCTGCGTCTCGCCTGGCCATTTATTGGTCGCGTCGAAGCCGATCTTGGAGCCCAGGCCCGCGACCGGGGAGGCGAAATCGAGGTAGTCGATCGGCGTGTTTTCCACGATCACACAGTCGCGTGCCGGGTCCATGCGCGTCGTGACGGCCCAGATGACGTCCTGCCAGTTGCGCACGTTTACGTCGTCATCCGTCACGATCACGAATTTTGTGTACATGAACTGGCGCAGAAACGACCAGACGCCGAACATCACGCGTTTGGCGTGGCCAGCGTATTCCTTTTTCATGCTGACTACCGCCATCCGGTAGGAGCAACCTTCCGGCGGCAGGTAGAAGTCGACGATCTCCGGGAACTGCTGCCGCAGGAGCGGCACGAAGACTTCGTTCAGCGCCACGCCCAGCACGGCCGGCTCGTCCGGCGGTCGGCCCGTGTAGGTGCTGTGATAAATCGGGTTGTCGCGGTGGGTGATGCGCTCGACGGTGAACACCGGGAAGCGTTCGACTTCGTTGTAGTAGCCGGTGTGGTCGCCGAAAGGCCCTTCGGGCGCGCTTTCGTCCGGATGGATCACCCCTTCGAGAACGATTTCGGCGCTGGCCGGCACTTCGAGTTCGCTGCCGATGCAGCGGACCAGTTCGGTGCGGCCGCCGCGCAGCAGGCCTGCGAAGGCGTACTCGGACAGCGTGTCGGGCACCGGCGTGACGGCGGCGAGGATCGTCGCGGGATCCGCGCCCAGCGTAACGGCGATCGGAAACGGCTCGCCGGGGTGCGCCTTGCGCCAGTCGCGGAAGTCCAGCGCGCCGCCGCGATGCGCGAGCCAGCGCATGATGAGCTGGTTTCGGCCGATGACTTGCTGGCGGTAAATGCCCATGTTCTGACGGGGCTTGAGCGGGCCGCGCGTCGTCACGAGCCCCCAGGTGACCAGCGGCCCGGCGTCGTCCGGCCAGCAGGTCTGGATGGGAAGGTCGGCCAAATCGACCGCGTTGCCTTCGATGACGTGCGCCTGGCACGGCGCGTCGCGCACCACCTTGGGCGCCATCGCCAGCACCTGCTTGAACAGCGGCAGCTTGCTCCACGCATCGCGCAAGCCGGCCGGCGGTTCGGGCGACTTGAGCGTCGCCAGCAGCCGCCCGACATCGCGCAGCGCCGCTACCGAGTCCTGCCCCATCGCCAGCGCGACCCGCTCGGGCGTGCCGAACAGATTGCCGAGAACCGGAATCGAATGCCCCTTCGGATGCTCGAACAGCAGCGCCGGGCCACCCGCCTTGAGCGTGCGGTCGCAGATTTCGGTCATTTCGAGGTGCGGATCGATCTCAAGAGCGATGCGTTTCAGCTCGCCGGCCGCCTCAAGCTGGCGGATGAAGTCACGCAGGTCCTGGTATTGCATGGCCCGGCATTGTACAGCGGACGCGGCCCGGCGGGCGCGCGGTCTGGATCATCGCTGCTGCACCGGGGCCTTGTGCGCGTCGCGCCGGGCTTTATGGATCAACGCCTGGCAGTTGGCGTTGTGGCCCGGGCCAGTTTCGATCAGCGGAATCATCGCCGCGAGCGGCCCGGCGGCGAGGCCCAGCAGCGCTGCGGCGGCCACCCGTCCGATGGTTTCGTCGCTGGGGCTGATGGACGGGCTGCCCAGGGTCCCTGAAATCGTGATCGGGCCGCGCGCGCTGCCGACGCTCACGTCCTTGGGGATCGGGTGGATCGTGATGCGCAGCGCTTCGTTGGCGAAGTTGACCAGGCCGTCCGCGTGGATGTTGGTGTCGGTGGTGTCGAAGTCCAGCACCTTGATTTTCATCAGGCCGTCTTTAACGGTGAAGTCGCCGACGCCGCAGCGGATCGGAATGATGTCGCCGCCGCTGACCAGCAAGCCGAAGAAATCGCCGGCGTCAATCCCCGCCAACTCCACCAGTTCCTGATTGATCTGGCCATTCGCGAGCACGAAGCCGATGTGCCCATTCATGGTGCCGAGCAGCGTCGCCACCGAGTTGCCTTTGCCTGACAGGCGGGCGCGCCCGCCGAACAGGCCCTTGCTGCCTTCCATCAGCGCGATCGACGGGGCTACCGTGGCGAGCTGCAGGTGCTTGAGCTCGAGTTGCGCGCGAGCCTGCATCGGCTGGCTGCGGGCATTGAGCACGACGGTCGCGATCACCTGCCCGCCGGCGACGCCAAAGTCGACCGGGTCGAGCGTGAGCAGGCCGTCATGCAAGGTGATGTGCAGTTTGAGGTCGTTCAACGGCCACTTCCGGCCGCGGATTTCCTGGCCGTTGAACCAGATGTCCGCATCCATGCTGCGCAGCCGGTTGAGATGGAACGGCGTATTCGGCAGCACGTTCGTCCCGCTCGCGCGTTGTTTGTTTGTCATCTGCCGCATCGCTTGCGCATGAGTCTCGGTTGGCGCGGTATTCGGTTGCGCGCCCACCAGGCCGCCCAGATCCTTGAGGTCGAGCAGCTTCGATTTCAGATGGCCGCGCAGCATCGGCCGCGGCCCGGCGCGGGTAAAGGCAACGCCGCCTTCAACGTCGCTGGAGCCGATGTGGCCTTCGAAATCGGTAAATGTCCAGGTGTCGCCGTGGTGCCGCAGGCGGCCGGTCACGCGGTACGGCGGCGTCGGCGGCAGCGTCACGTGCAGCAGCGGGTAAAGCACCGACAAATCCTGGCCATGCACGTTGAGTTTGAAGTCAACGTCCATCGCCCGTGGCTTGGTCAGGTTGGCGATCGTGCCGTGGACCGTGCCCCGGGTCTTGCCTGCCTTCAGCGTCAACGCGAGCGGGTAGGGGTGTTTCGGGTCCTGCAGCGACAGGACCGGTCCGCCGTGGCCGTCGGCGTCGAACTCGACGCCCTTATAGGTGCCACTGGCGTCGAACTTCATGCCGTAGCCGCCATGCTTCGACGAGGGCGCGTATGCCGACAGATGCAGCGTCACGTCCGTCTTGTGCGGGGCATCCTGAAAACGAATCGAGCCCTGGTTGATCGTCAGCAGGTGGATATCCGGAATCGGCGGCGGCTTGGGTCGCTTGGCCTTGCGGCGGTTGAACACCCAGTTGCGTTCGCCCTTCGCGTTGATTTCCAGATCGATGTCCGGGTGAGACAGCGCGATTTCCGGAATCACGATTCTCCCGCTCAGCAGCGCGGGCAGGCTGATGCGGAACTCCGCCTTTTGGATCGAGACCATGTTTTTCGGTGGCCGGCTCCACGGTGCATTGGCGAGCGTGACGTTTTCCATGCTGATGTATGGCGTCAGTGACAGGAGATCGGCATGCAGATCGCCCTTGATTGCGAATTCGCGGTGCAACCGGTTCGAGACGAGTTCATTGACCGGCCCGCGCACCCAGTTCCACGGGAAAAACGCGAGCAGCAGGACGATGACGACGATCAGCGCGCCCAGCGCGATGCCGAACCATTTGAGGATTCTGAGAGCTGTAGCCATACACGCCGTCCGTGGCGATAAAGACAAGTGACCGTAAGAGTATAACGACCGGCGAAAAGAATCGCCCGGTTTGGCGTCCGAACGTGTTTATAATAGGGTCATTGCTATGAAGGTGTGTCCGATCACAACGCGCGATGTCACCTGAACCGGCCGTGCAGTCCGCGCCGCCCCGGGGCGAAGCCGCCTTTGCGAAAATGCATGGGCTCGGGAACGATTTTGTTGTACTCGACGCCGGTGCCCTCAGCCAACCGCTGGACACGGCCGTCCTCCGCCGGCTCGCCGACCGCCGGCTCGGCATCGGGTTCGATCAACTGATGCTGCTTGAAACCCGTCGCGAGCCGTTCCGCTATCGCGTATTCAATGCCGACGGCGGCGAAGTCGAACAGTGCGGCAACGGCGCACGCTGCCTCGCGCGCTACGCGGCCGACCACGGGCTTGCCGCCGGTCGGGAGATTCGCCTCGATAGTGCTGCCGGACCGGTGACGGCGCGGGTCGATGGCGATAATGTCAGCATCAGTCTCGGCGTGCCACGATTTCAGCCCGCGGCCCTGCCATTCGATGCGGATGCGGAGGCGGCCCGATATCCAGTCGAAGCCGGTGGCGAAACCGTCGACATCGGTGCTGTCTCGGTCGGCAACCCGCATGCCATTGTTGAAGTCGATTCAGTCGACAGCGCGCCCGTCACCCGTCTCGGGCCGCTGCTCGAACGCCACCCGCGTTTTCCGCGCCGGGTGAATGTCGGCTTTCTCGAGGTCGTCTCGCCCGGGCATTGCCGGCTGCGGGTCTACGAGCGCGGTGTCGGCGAGACCCCGGCCTGCGGCACCGGCGCCGCGGCGGCGGTCGTGTGGGGCCGCGACACGGGTCGGTTCGACGAGCGCGTGACGGTGAGCCTCGCCGGGGGCGATTTGATAGTTGACTGGCCGGGGCGCGGCCACGAAGTCTGGCTGACGGGGCCGGCCATTCCAGTTTTTGAGGGGAGGATTGCGTTATGAGTAACGACAGCAAGGCCAAAGCGACAGCAGCAGCCAATCGACCGGCAATTGACGAAGCAGGCGTTTCGGATTACCTGCTCGCGAACCCGGAATTCTTCGAGCGCCACACCGGCCTCTTGATGAAGCTCAGGATCGCGCACCCGACCGGTGATGCAGTCTCGCTGATCGAACGCCAGGTCGAGCTGCTGCGCAACCAGAATCGGACCCTGGAACGTCGGCTGGTGGATATTGTTGAAATCGCGCGGTCCAACGATTCGGTGCTCGAACGCCTGCATCAGTTGTCGGTTGCGCTGCTGGGCGCGGACGAGCCGGGCGAGCGCGTGCGCGTACTGGAAGACAGCCTGCGCAGCCGGTTCGGCGCGGATCGAATTTGCCTGTTGCTGTTTTCCGGACAGCCGGAAAAACTCGGCCTCGACAACATTCAGCGGGTGGAGCGCGACGAACTGCCGAAGTTCAAGCGCTTCCTGGACGAAGGCAAGTCATTTTGCGGCCGGCTGCGGCCCGCGCAGCTCGAACTTCTGTTCGGCGAACACGCGGCGACGATAAAGTCCGCTGCGCTGGTGCCGGTCGGCAACCGCGCGCGCTTCGGCATGCTCGCTCTCGGCAGCGAAAAGCCCGATCACTTCAGCCCGACGATGGGCACCGTGTTTCTGGACCGCATCGGGGTGTTGACCGAGCAGGCGCTGTCCGCGGTGCTCTGAATGAATGACGCGGCCCGCGAGCAGCTGGCGCGATTCCTGGCGCACCTGCGATCCGCGCGCGGCTTGTCCATTCACACCGTCAATGCCTATCGCCGCGACCTTGAAGCGCTCGCAGACTGGTGTGCGAAGCAATCGATCGCCGAGTGGAAGGATTTCGACCACGCGGCGGCGCGCGCCTACGTCGCCGAGCGTCACCGTCGCGGCGCCGCACCGCGCAGCCTGCGCCGCATGCTTGCCGCCGTCCGCACGTTTTACGCCTGGCTGATTGCCGAGCGGCTGGCGCAGCGCGATCCGGCGGCGGAGATGCCGCTGCCGAAACTGCCCAGACATCTGCCGACAACCCTTGATACCGACCAGATGGCGCAACTGCTGGAGGCCGCGCCCGACGACGCGGCGTCGGCCCGCGACCTGGCCATCATGGAACTGTTCTATTCGTCGGGCCTGCGTCTCGCCGAGCTGGTCGCGCTCAATCTGAGCTCGTTCGACGATGACGGCACCGTGCGCGTACGCGGCAAGGGCGACAAGGAACGCGTCGTGCCGGTCGGCCGCCGCGCCCGTGCGGCGCTCGCGGCGTGGCGCAAGGCGCGCGGCGAATGGGCCGCGGTCGGCGAACCGGCGCTGTTCGTCAGCCGCCGCGGCACACGCCTGTCAACCCGCGCGGTGCAGTTAATCGTCAAGCGCTGGGCGCGGCGGCAAGGCGCGGCCGCCAATGTCCATCCCCACCTGCTGCGTCATTCCTGCGCCAGCCATGTCCTCGAATCCAGCGGCGACCTGCGCGCGGTGCAGGAG
>DASSBR010000017.1:0-4755 GCA_035698525.1 Gammaproteobacteria bacterium | reverse complement strand
CACGCCGCTTTTTGCCGTGGTGCTGGTTACGTTCCTGGCGGCGCTGCTCTGGACCGGACACGGGATCGACATCCAGCGCGACGTGCTCATCGCTTTCGACCTGCTCCTGGTGGTGGTCCTCGGCCTGCTGCTCTATTCCGTGTCCGCCCGGGACCCGCGATCGCCCCCCGGGATCTTTGACGTGGTGCAGGTCGTGCTGGTAGTCAGCGCGCTATTGGCCGACGCGGTTGCGCTGTGGGCGATCGCCGCACGTATCACCGAGTTCGGCTTCAGTCCGAACCGCGTGGCCGCGCTGGGGGAGAACGTGATTCTGCTGGTTAACCTCACCTGGTCCGCCGTGCTCTACATTCGCTTTCTGCGGGGCCGCGGCTCGTTCACCAGGCTTGAACGATGGCAGACGGATTACCTGCCGGTGTACGCCGGCTGGGCGGCGATCGTTGTGATTGTCTTTCCGCCCATGTTCGGGTACATCTGACTTCCCTAAATTCGGTTCGCCGTTTGTGCACGCCTCGATCTCAGTGCCGCCCCGCTCGCGACGAACAACACCCCGACGAGCACCAGCTCCACGATTGCCAGTCGCTGATCGGCGGCGCCGGCGAAGATTTCCGTCAACCCATGCGCCATATAGCCGAGGGCGATGAAGCCGCACCAGGCGTAGGCAGCGGCGCGGTCGCGGATCAGCGGCCAGGCGACGATCAGCAGCGGTAGAATCGCGACCAGCGTCGCTACAGCCGCCGGCAGACCGGCTGGCGGGCTGAGCCAGGCGAACCAGAGCAGCAGCCACACAGCGAGCGCACCGGTGGCGGCGAGGGTCAACTTGCGCGGTGCGATCATGAGGCGCTGAGCCGCTTTGCAATGTCCGCGATACGACGGCCGAGTGCCCGGCACAATTCCGCTTCCTCGCCGGTGACAGGCAGCCGGCTGTCGGTGCCGGCGAGATGGCTGGGCCCGTACGGTGTGCCACCGGAGCGCGTTTCCGATAGTCCCTTTTGGGTGTAGGGCACGCCGGTAATCAGCATGCCGTGGTGCAGTAATGGCAGCATCATTGCGAGCAGGGTGGATTCCTGGCCGCCGTGCAGCGTCGAGGTGGACGTGAAGACGCCGGCGGGCTTGCCGGCCAGCGTGCCGTTCAGCCACAGGCTGCTGGTGCCGTCGAGAAAGTATTTCAGCGGCGCGGCCATGTTGCCGAACCGCGTCGGGCTGCCCATGACGAGTCCCGCGCACTCGATCAGGTCCGCATGGGTGGCATACACCGGCCCCGATTCCGGAATGGAATCCTCGACGGCCTCGGAGACTGCCGATACCGGCGGCACCGTTCGCAGCCGTGCTCGCGCATCAGGCACTTCTTCAATGCCGCGGCAGATGCGTTCCGCCATCGTCGCGGTCGCGCCGTAGCGGCTGTAATACAAAACGAGAATTTCGATCATGGCGTCACGCGATCGCGCGAATAGTTGATAATTGTCCTTCCAGCTTCGCGATCGCGGCGCGATGCTCCTGCAGCCGTTCCCGCTCCTGGGCGACCACCTTGTCAGGGGCGTTGCTGACGAACGATTCGTTCGCGAGCTTGCGACTGCTCTGTTCTTCGAGTTTTTTGAGCTTGTCGATCTGACGGCCCAGGCGTTCGGCTTCCGCTGCGGTATCGATCAGGCCGGCGAGCGGTACCAGAATCTTCATCTGCCCGAGCAGGGCGGTCGCGCTTTGCGGCGCGGTCGTCGACGGCTCAAGCAGGTCGACCGATTCGATTCTTGCCAGGCTCTTGATCAGGCCGTTGTAGGCATCGAGGCGGCGGCGATCGGTGTCGTCGGCATCGGCGAGCAATACCGGCAACGGCTTGCCGGGGGCAATATCCATTTCGCCGCGAATCTGGCGGACGCCAAGAACAAAGCTCATCAGCCACTGCATTTCGGTTTCCGCGTCGGCATCGGCAGCGACATCTTCCGCTTCCGGGAACGGCGCCAGCATGATGCTGTCGCCTTGGCGATCGGCGAGCGGCGCGACTTTCTGCCAGATTTCTTCGGTGACGAACGGCATCAGCGGATGCATCAGTCGCAGCAGCGTTTCGAGCACGACGGCAAGCGTCTCGCGCGTGCCGTTCCGCTGTGCAGACGGCGTACTCGCGTCAAGCAGCGGCTTCGACAGTTCGAGATACCAGTCGCAGTATTCATTCCAGGTGAATTCGTAAAGCGCGCGCGCGGCCAGGTCGAAGCGGTAGCTGCCGAAATGCTCGTGTACCGCTGCGATCGTGCGCGCGAGGCGCGAGCATATCCAGCGTTCGGCCACGCCGTACTCGATCTCGCTGCCTTCAACCTGCGTTGCCTCCAGTTTCATCAGCACGTAACGCGCCGCGTTCCAGAGCTTGTTGCAGAAGTTGCGGTAGCCGTCGAGCCGGCCGAGGTCGAAGTTGATGTCGCGGCTGGGGCCGGCGAGGGCGGCCAGCGTGTAGCGGAGCGCATCGGTGCCGTGCGCCGGAATGCCGTCCGGAAATTGTTTGCGCGTGTTCTTGCGAACCTTTTCGGCCAGTTGCGGCTGCATCATGCCGAAGGTGCGCTTTTCGATCAGCGCGTCGAGCTCGATGCCGTCGATCAGGTCGATCGGGTCGAGAATATTGCCCTTCGATTTCGACATCTTCTGGCCATGCTCGTCGCGGATCAGGCCGGTGATGTAGATTTCGTGGAACGGCACGTCGCCCATGAACTTGAGGCCCATCATCACCATCCGGGCGACCCAGAAGAAGATAATGTCGAAGCCGGTGACTAGCACATTGCCTGGATAATAGGCGTCCAATTCCGGCGTCTTCTCCGGCCATCCCAGCGTTGAGAATGGCCACAGCGCCGATGAAAACCACGTGTCGAGCACGTCGTTGTCCTGAGTCAGCGGCAACGCGCCGTCCAGTTTGTATTTGGCGCGTACCTCGGCTTCATCACGGCCGACATAGATGTTGCCGCCTTCGTCGTACCACGCCGGGATGCGGTGACCCCACCAGAGCTGGCGACTGATACACCAGTCCTGAATGTTGCGCATCCATTCGAAATAAGTCTTCGACCAGTTCTCTGGTACGAAGCGAATGCCACCATCCTCGACCGCCTTGATCGCGGGCTCCGCCAGCGATCCCATCTTCATGTACCACTGATCGGTCAGGTACGGCTCAACCACGGCGTTGCTGCGGTCGCCGTGTGGCACCTTCAGTTTGTGCGGGTCGGTCTTCTCCAACAGGCCAAGCGCTTCGAAATCCGCGACGATTTTCTTGCGCGCCTCGAAGCGGTCGAGCCCGCGATAGGCTTCCGGCACGTCATCGGTCAGCGCCGCATCCGGCGTCAGCACGTTGATCATCGGCAAGTTGTGACGCTGGCCGATCTCGTAGTCGTTGAAGTCGTGCGCCGGCGTAATCTTGACGCAGCCGGTGCCGAAGTCGGGATCGACGTAGTCGTCTGCGATGACCGGGATACGCCGGTGGGTCAGCGGCAAGTCAATCTCCTTGCCGACCAGATCGCGATAACGTTCGTCGTCCGGATGCACCGCGACGGCCACGTCACCGAGCATCGTTTCCGGGCGCGTGGTGGCGACGATGACGTGGCCTGACCCGTCAGCCAGCGGGTAGCGCAGGTGCCACAGGTGGCCGTTCTCCTCGGTCGGGATCACCTCGAGATCGGACAGCGCCGTCTTCAGGACCGGGTCCCAGTTGACCAGCCGCTTGCCCCGATAAATCAGGCCATCGTCGTAGAGCCGGACGAACACTTCGGCGACGGCTTTCGATAAGCCTTCGTCCATCGTGAAGCGTTCGCGCGACCAGTCGACGGAATCGCCCAGGCGGCGCATCTGTCGGGTGATCGTGCCGCCGGACTGGTCTTTCCATTCCCAGACTCGCGTCTCGAAGCCTTCGCGGCCGAGGTCATGGCGGGTTTTGCCTTCCGCGTTCAACTGCCGCTCGACGACCATTTGCGTCGCGATACCGGCATGGTCGCTGCCGACCTGCCACAACGTCCGGTCACCGCGCATACGCCGATAGCGAATCAGCGCGTCCATCAGCGAGTGCTGGAACGCGTGGCCCATGTGCAGCGTGCCCGTCACGTTCGGCGGCGGGATCATGATGCAGTAGGGCTCGCCGTCGCCTTGCGGGGCGAAATAGCCGGCGGCCTCCCAGCGCCGATACCAGTCCTGCTCGATCGCGTGCGGGTCGTAGGTTTTATCCATGGAGTTGCTTCGTGTTCGTTTTCCGTCATTCCCGCGTAAGCGGGAATCCATAGTTAAAACTGGATTCCCGCTTACGCGGGAATGACAAGAGATGTTTATTCTATTGGATCAGGATTTCCGTTGCCGCTCAAAATCCGTCAGCGCCGCACCGACGATGCCGCGGATCTCGTCTTTCATGTGCCGGGAAATCCGCTCCGCGATCAGCGCTTCGATGTTCTCGACCGATTCGGCAATGATGCGCTCGGCGGCATGGTCCAGCTCGGCAGTGAGCGTGGCGCGCAGTTCGCTTAAATCGGGCTCAGGCGCTTTCGGCGGCGGCACGGGTTCGGGCGGCAAGGCCGGGTCCGGCACGGCGCCCAGACCGACCGCGACGGCTTCTTCGATGCCGAAGTTGTCGTCGAACTCGATGTCGGTGTGGCCTGTCGCGGGCGCTTCGTCCGGCGCCTCCGGTTCGTCCGGCCCGACGTAGGGGCCGGATTCGTCGCCCTGCGCCGGGTCGACGATGTCCGTCAGCACCGGAATGCCGTCGTCCGGCTTCGGGTCGATGTGCGGCTCGTGGTTGGA
>DASSBR010000016.1:0-22787 GCA_035698525.1 Gammaproteobacteria bacterium | reverse complement strand
CTCCGGGTTGGCGGATGGCGAACGCGCCCGCGTCTGGCAGGCCGCCCGCGACGGCGTCGCCAGCGTCGTCATCGGTACGCGCTCGGCGGTCTTCCTGCCCTTCGCGCGCCCCGGCCTGATCGTTTGCGACGAAGAGCACGACGCTTCATACAAGCAGCAGGACGGTTTTCGCTACTCGGCGCGCGATGTCGCCGTGGCGCGGGCGCAGCGGCTGGACATTCCGGTGATCCTCGGCTCCGCGACGCCGTCGCTCGAATCACTGCACAACGTCAGGCGCGGCCGCTACCGGTTGCTCAGCCTGCCGGAGCGCACCAATGCGGCGCCGCATCCGCCCTTCCGCATCGTCGATGTGCGCGGGCAGTCGATTCCGGGCGGGCTGTCGATGCGGCTGCTCGGCGCGATCGCCACGCATCTGGACGGCGGTGGCCAGGTGTTGCTGTTCCTCAATCGGCGTGGCTTTGCGCCGGTGCTGCGCTGCCATGATTGCGGGGCGACCAGCGAATGCCGCCGCTGCGATGCGCGCATGACTGTCCACCGCCGCCGCGCGCGGCTGATTTGCCACCACTGCGGCGCCGAGCGGCCAGTGCCGGTGAATTGTGAGAGCTGCGGCGGCGACGCGCTGGCACCGCTCGGCCAGGGCACGGAGCGCCTGGAGGACACCCTGCGCGAGCGCTTCCCGGGCACCGGCATGGTTCGCATCGACCGCGACACGACGCGGCGAAAGGGTGCAATGGAAACGCTGCTCGCCGACATGCACGAAGGCCGCGGTGGCATTCTGATCGGCACGCAAATGGTCGCCAAGGGGCATGATTTTCCGAACCTGACGCTGGTCGGGATCATCGACGCGGACCAGGGGCTTTACGGCGTCGACTTCCGCGCGCCGGAGCGCATGGCGCAACTCATCGTTCAGGTTGCCGGCCGAGCCGGGCGCGCCGATAAGCCGGGCGAAGTCGTCATTCAGACGCACCACCCCGACCATCCGCTGCTCGCGCAGATTGCCGGCGGCGATTACCGCCGTTTTGCCGACGCCGCGCTGGCCGAGCGCGAAGCAGCGGCGCTACCGCCGTTCGCCCACATGGCGCTGATCCGTGCCGAAGCCGCGAGGCCGGATCCACCGCAGCGATTCCTGGAAGCGCTGCGCCGCCTGATCGAGCGCCAGGGTTCCGCCGACGACACGATAGACGTGCTCGGTCCGGCATCCGCCCCGATGCTGCGCCGCCAGGGCCGCTACCGCTTTCAGCTTCTGCTTCAGGCGCCGCGCCGCGGCAGCCTGCAAAACCTGCTCGGCGCGCTTCTCCCGGAGCTGGAGTCGATCAAGGATGTGCGCGCGGTACGCTGGTCCATTGATGTCGACCCGCTGGAGCTTTTCTAGACCAATCAGCCGCGCAAGCGCTTCTCGTGCTCGCCGTGGCACGTTACACTTGCCGACTTTGCTTAAGTCTGCCGAGCCCGCCGCCGTGCGCACCGAAATCGAACAACTGGTCTCCGACGCAATCGCGGCGCTCGCGCGCGATCTCGACGGCGATGTTTCCCGGATCACGCCTGTCATCGAGCGGACGCGCGACCGCGCGCACGGTGACTTCGCCACCAACGCGGCGCTCGCGCTGGCACGAGTGGCGCGCATGAAGCCGCGCGATCTGGCCGAGCGGATTGTGGCCAGGCTGCCCGCGAGCGATGGCGTGGCCAAAGTCGAAATCGCGGGGCCCGGCTTCATCAACTTCTTTCTGTCGCCGAAGGCGTATCACGCCGAGGTTGCGCGCGTGCTTCGCGACGGGGAAGCGTATGGCCGCAGCCAGTCGGGCGACGGCAGGCGAGCCGGCGTCGAGTTCGTGTCGGCGAATCCGACCGGGCCGCTGCACGTCGGCCACGGCCGCGCAGCCGCGCTGGGCGACTGTGTCGCGCGGCTTCTGGAGGCGACCGGCTGGGATGTCGCCCGCGAGTTCTACTACAACGACGCCGGCGCACAGATTGCCAATCTGGCGCTGTCCGTGCAGGCGCGCTGCCGCGATATCCAACCGGATGAAGCCGGCTGGCCGGACGACGGCTATCGCGGCGAATACATCAAGGACGTTGCCCGGGCGTACCTGGCCGGCGAGAGCGTCCATGCCGACGACCGCGAAGTGACCGCGGCCGGCGACCCGGACGATCTCGATGCGATTCGCGAATTTGCCGTCGCGTGGCTGCGCCGCGAGCAGGATCAGGACCTGCACGCGTTCGGCATCGCCTTCGATGTCTATTTCCTCGAATCGTCGCTGTATGCCGATGGCAAGGTCGATGCCACTGTCGAGCGCCTGGTGGAGCACGGCCACACCTACGAGAAAGACGGCGCGCTGTGGCTGAAGACAACCGACTTCGGCGACGACAAGGACCGCGTGATGCGCAAGTCCGACGGCAGCTACACTTATTTCCTGCCCGACGTCGCCTACCACCTGGACAAGTGGGAGCGCGGCTATGGGCGTGCGATAACGGAGTTGGGGGCGGATCACCATGGCTCGCTCGCGCGTGTCCGCGCCGGCCTGCAAGCGCTGGATGCCGGCATCCCGAAGGGCTGGCCGGAGTATGTGTTGCACCAGATGGTGACCGTGACGCGCGCCGGTGTCGAAGTGAAGATATCCAAGCGCGCAGGCAGCTACGTCACGCTGCGCGACCTGATTGACGAAGTCGGCCGCGACGCGACGCGCTTTTTCTTCGTGCTGCGCGCCAACGAGCAGCATCTGGACTTCGACCTCGAACTGGCCAAGTCGCAGTCGAACGACAACCCGGTCTATTACATCCAGTATGCGCACGCGCGCATCGCGAGCGTGTTCCGTCAGCTCGCCGAAAAGGAATGGCAGTACGATCAGGCTGCCGGTGTGACGCATCTCGACCGCCTGACGGAAGCGCACGAAGACGCACTCATGGTTGCCATGGCGCGTTATCCGGAAGTGGTCGAAATGGCCGCGCGCGACAACGCGCCGCATCAGGTCGCGCATTACCTGCGCGATCTGGCCAACGCGTTCCATACCTATTACAACGCCCACACCTTCCTGATTGACGACGCCGATTTGCGCAACGCACGGCTGACGCTGATTTCGGCGGCGCGACAGGTCATCGTCAACGGACTGGATCTGCTGGGCGTGTCTGCCCCCGACCGAATGTAATGCCCAGGGATTACAAAAATACGCCCCGGCCCGGTGCGCCGCGCAAAAAGAGCAAAAACAAAAAACAGTCCAACCTGCCGGGCTGGATTTCGATCGCCGCCATTCTCGCACTGGGCATCGTCATCGGGCTGTTTGGGCCGCGGTTGTTTGGCATCGCCCAGCATCAATGGAAGCGCGTGCAAACGCACGCGGCGCCGCAACACAAAAAAACCGACAAGCCGAAAACGTCGGCGAAGGCCCAGCCGGAAAAGGACGAGCCGCGTTTCGACTTCTACAAGCTGCTGCCCAAGTTCCAGGTCGTCATCCCGAAGCAGGACAAGGACGTACAAACGGACACCGGCAAGAAGCCGGTCGAGACGCCGGGCGCCTATGTCCTGCAAGTTGCCTCGTTTCGCGACTATAAAGACGCCGACGCCATGAAAGCGCGTCTCGCGCTGCTCGGCCTCGAAGCGCATATCCAGCAGGTGGAAATTGGCGACGGCGAAGAGTGGAATCGCGTCCGCATCGGCCCGATCAGCGATCTCGCGCGCCTCAACAAGACGCGCAAGACGCTGGCGGCGCATCAGATCGAGCCATTATTGATTCAGGTCGACAAGTAAGAATAAACAACAAGGGGGAATCGCGATGAAGCGACATGTCGCTTGCCTGCTCCTGCTCAACTTCCTGCTGACGCCGCCGCTGCTTGCCGGCGAGTGCAAACCGCCGCCCGACATGCTGCCCAAGGTGCACCATGCCGGCGATCCGATCAATGTTTCAGCGTACTGGATCAGTGAAAAGCTCGACGGCGTGCGCGGTCGCTGGGACGGCGAGAAGCTCTGCACACGCGGCGGGCACCGCATCCACGCACCGGCGTGGTTTACGGCCGGCTGGCCGGACGTGGTGTTGGACGGAGAACTATGGGTCGCCCGCGGGAAATTCACCGAAGCCAGCAGCGTGATACGCAATGGCGATCCCGCCGATCCGCGTTGGCACGACATGCACTTCATGGTGTTCGACCTGCCGGCCGATGGTCACCCGTTCGACGCGCGCGTTCTGCGGATGCGGAAGTTGCTCGACAACCCGGACATCCCGTGGTTGCGGTCGATCGAACAGTTCCGGCTCGATTCCGTCGCCGAATTGGATGCGAAGCTCAAGGCGATCGTCGCCGGTGGGGGCGAAGGCCTGGTGCTGCAGCGCCACGACGGGTTGTATCGCGTCGGGCGCAGCGACACGCTGCTCAAGTACAAGCCGTACGACGATGCGGAGGCGCGCGTCATCGGCTACACCGATGGACAAGGCAAGTACCAGGGCATGATGGGGGCGCTGATCGTCGAGCGGCCTGACGGTTTGCGTTTCCGCATCGGCAGCGGCTTCAGCGATGAGCAGCGTGCGGATCCGCCGCCGATCGGAAGCTGGGTGACGTATCGTTACAACGGCTTGACCGTGAATGGGGTGCCGCGTTTCGCGCGGTTCCTGCACATTCGTTACGAGTTGCCGCCGCCGGACCCGAAGGCCTCGCGGCCGGCAAGGACGGGGGCCGTCTCCGGACGCACGCCGCGCCACAAATAAAACGATTCCGCGGCCTGTTCGACCAGCATGCCCCAGCCGTCGCTGGCCGCTGCGGCGTCGTGCGTTCGAGCCCAATCGAGGAAGGGTCCGGCGGCAGTTCCATAGCTCAGGTCGTACCCAATGAAATCCGATGCAAGGCACTCGTCGGGCGGCGCGGCGACGGCCTCATCGTGACCGGCCGCGGTGGCGTTGACGATCAGGTCGAAGCGATATGTCGGCCACTCCGCCAGGCCGCCGCCGGTGGCAGGGCCGCCAAACGATTCCGCCAGTGCCGCCGCCCGCGATGCCGTTCGGTTGGCGATATGCAGTCGGGCCGGGGTTTGTTCCAGCAGCGGCCCCACGATGCCGCGCGCGGCGCCACCGGCGCCGAGAATGAGGATGCGCCTGCCCGCGATCCGGATGCCGCGATTACTTGTCAGGTCGCGGATGAAGCCGACGCCGTCGGTGTTGTCGCCGATAAGCGTGCCGCTTGCGTCTCGCCACAGCGTATTGACCGCCTGCGCCTGCCGGGCGCGCGCTGTCAGACGATCGGCGCATGCGCAGGCTTCACGCTTGAATGGCAGGGTGACGTTCAGCCCTTTTCCATCGTTCGCGAAGAATGCCTGCACCGCGGCGGTAAAGTCACCGGGCGCAATTTCGCACTTGTCGTAAACGAGATTCTGCCCGGTCTGGCGGGCGAAGGCGCTATGCAGATCGGGCGATGCGCTGTGCGCGACCGGGTTGCCGAATAGCGCGTAGCGGTCGGGCATCGCGCTCAAATCATCAGCCGAGAATCAGGCGGATCAGGTAGAACATCAGCATCGACAGCAATGCGCCCGCCGGTACCGTCACAAACCACGACAGCAAAATGCCGCGCACGACACGCAGATCGATGGCCGCGATGCCGCGCGCGAGGCCGACGCCGAGAATCGCGCCCACCAGTGTCTGCGTGGTCGACACCGGCATACCGATGCCCGAGCCGACGACGATGGTCGTGGCGGCGGCGAGTTCGGCGGAAAAGCCGCGGCTCGGCGTCAGCGCGGTAATGCCCGAGCCTACGGTTGCGATGACCTTGCGGCCGAAGGTAGCGAGGCCGACGACAATGCCCGCGCCGCCAAGTATCAGCACCCATAGCGACATTTGCGAGCTCTGCCCGACCACGCCGTTGGCGACGGTGCTGACGACGGCCGCAATCGGTCCCACCGCGTTGGCGACGTCGTTCGACCCATGCGCGAAAGCCATCGAACAGGCAGTGACAACCTGGAGCACGCCGAACAACCGCTCGATGGTACCGAAATGCAGTTCACGGCTGGAGTCGGGATCGATCTTGATCCGCCGAATAAAAAACGCACCCAGGCCGGCGATGGCAAGGCCAATGGCCACGGCCAGCGTGTACGACTGCATCATCGTCAACGGGAGCCCGATGTGCGCGAACCCTTCGATCAGCGTCACCGCGCTGATCGTGAAGCCGGCCAGAAACATGTAAGCCGGTACGAGCCGTCGTGCGGCGGCAAACGGGTCACGCCGTTCTAGGATGAACTTCTGCACGCTGCTGAAAATGAGGTACGATACGACGCCAGCGACCACCGGCGAGAGCACCCAGCCGAGCACGATCACGGCGACGGAAGGCCATTTGACGGAATCGACCCCGATACCGACCGCCGCGAAACCGACAATCGCGCCGACGATCGAATGCGTGGTGGACACCGGCCAGCCGCAGCGTGACGCGATCAACAGCCATAGACCCGCCGCAAGCAGCGATGCCAGCATGCCGTAAATCAGTAGCGTCGGATCGTTGGCGAACAGGCTGACGTCGACGATACCCTTGCGAATCGTCGAGGTGACGGCACCGCCGGCCAGCACCGCGCCGCCGAATTCGAAGATCGCCGCGATCAGCAGCGCCTGGCGGATAGTGATGGCCTTGGAGCCGATTGACGTGGCCATGGCGTTGGCGACGTCGTTTGCGCCGATACCCCAGGCCATGAACAGGCCGAAAATAGCCGTCAGCGTCAGGTACAGTACGGCATGATCCATTCGAGACCGGCCCTTTTTTATCTAGCCAATAGAAGTTGCAGTGCGTTGCCCACTCCGTGGCACAGGTCGGCCAGATCGCCGATCCACTCAATGACCATATAAATGAACATCACGTCGACGGGTGGCAGATCCTGTTCCAGCGGGAACAGTTTTTTGCGCAGTTCCACCTGGATCGTGTCGGTATCCGACTCGATCTCATCGAGTTCGACGATCATCGATTCGACCAGATCAGCTTCCGCGCCGCGAAAACCAGTCTCGAATAACTCCCCCAGTTCGCCGACGCTGCGGTAGGCCTGTTCGGTTGCGTCGATGCTGCGCTGCACCTGGCGCAGGAACGGCTCGTGCAACGGAGCCGGCATCACCATGCGGCGGCCGCTCATCAGGCCGGTGATGTCCTTGGTGCGGTTGGCGATGCTGTCTTGCGCCTGCAGCAGGTTGAGCAGATCGGCTCGCGCCACCGGCATGAACAGGCTGCTCGGCAGATGCAGGCGCAACTCGCGTTTCATCGCGTCGGCTTCATGTTCAAGCGTGATGATCGCGGCGCGCCGCTCGTTCACGCTGTCCCAGTCGCCGGCAAGAATCGCCTCCGCGAACGGCTTGAGCTCTCGCACGCAGTCAACGACTTTCGCCATATGCTCCTGCAGGGGCTTGATCGGCGAACGCCCGAAAATTCCGCTGAAATAAGTCTTGGCCATAAACGTTAGTCTGCCAGTGAATTATGAAGTTTTTATTACGCTGTTATTCCGCCAGCCACTCTGCGACGCGTCGCGCAAAATACGTCAGCACGCCGTCCGCCCCCGCGCGCTTGAAGCACGTGAGGCTTTCCAGCACCGCCGCGCGTTCGTCGAGCCAGCCATGTTCCGCCGCCGCCATCAGCATCGAGTACTCGCCGCTCACCTGGTAGGCGAACGTCGGCACGCCGAAGCGGTCCTTCACCCGCCGGATCACGTCGAGGTACGGCAGGCCCGGTTTCACCATGACCATGTCCGCGCCTTCGGCCAGATCGAGCGCAACCTCGGCCAGCGCTTCGTCGCTGTTTGCCGGGTCCATCTGATAGGTGGCCTTGTCGCCCTTGAGCGCCGCGGCCGAACCGACCGCATCGCGGAATGGCCCGTAAAAGTGCGAGGCATACTTGGCCGAGTAGGCCATGATGCGCGTATCGGTGAAGCCCTTTTCGTCGAGGGCCGCCCGGATCGCGCCGACGCGGCCATCCATCATGTCGGAGGGCGCGACCATGTCGGCGCCGGCCTCGGCGTGCGACAGCGCCTGCTTCACCAGCACGGCGATGGTTTCGTCGTTCAGCACATAGCCCGCAGAGTCGGTGAGGCCGTCCTGCCCGTTGCTGGTGAACGGATCCAGCGCGACGTCGGTGATCACGCCCAGTGTCGGCACGGCGCTTTTCAGCGCCCTGACCGCTCGTTGCGCGATCCCTTCGGGATTGTACGCCTCGGCGGCGTCTGCCGACTTCGACGCCGACGGCGTGACCGGAAAGAGCGCCACTGCCGGTACCCCGAGCTTCGCAGCGGCTTCGGCTTCGCGCACCAGAAGATCGATACTCAAACGTTCCACGCCCGGCATCGACGCAACCGGCTCACGCCGATTTTCGCCATCCAGTACGAACAGCGGATAAATCAGATCGTCGGGGTGCAGACGGTTTTCGCGCACCAGGCGGCGTGTGAACGGGTCGCGGCGCAGCCGGCGCTTGCGCACGCTGGGGAACTGGCCATTGGATAGAGAGTGAGGCATCGGTGCGAATGTCATGGACAAGCGCGCATAGAGTAAAGCAAAGCTCTCCGGTGGGCCAGCGTGCCGTTCGCGCTATGGCGGGCACCGCCCGTCGGATAGCGTTGCGCCAGTGCACATTCAAGTTGCAAAACCAGCGGTTTGGCCATGCTAATCTACCACCGGAGTGCGCCTGGGCGCCGCTTCCAGGGCTTGGGGGTCATGTCGCAAGAACAACACGATCTCGATCTTTATACGGCGATCTTCAATGCGTCTGGCGACGCCATCATCATTCAGGATGGCGTGCGTTTCATGGATTGCAACGATGCCGCCGTCGAACTGCTCAAGTATCCGTCGAAGGCAGCGCTGTTGCGCGCGCATCCCGGCGATTTTTCACCGCCGATGCAACCCGATGGCCTGAACTCGCATGAAGAGGCCGAGCGGCTGGTCGCGCTGGCGCTGGAGCGGGGCTCGCATCGTTTCGACTGGGTTCACCGCGACTACAACGGCGACGACGTGTACTGCGAAGTCTGGCTCGGGGCCTTCAAATGGAAGGGGCGCAAGCTCCTGCGCGCCACCATCCGCTACATAGGCGAGCGCCGGATAGCCGAGCAGCGCGCGTTGTATCAGACCGAGGAGCGCCTGCGTACCCTGATCGATCATTTACCGGTTGTCCTGTTTTCGCTGGATCGCGATGGCGTCTTCACGATGTCGGAGGGCCTGGGGCTCAAGGCCATGGGACGCCGGCCCGGCCAGACCGTGGGCCAGCGCATTTTCGACGTGTATCCAAACGATCGTCATGTCCACGCCGCGTTCGTTGAGGCGCTGCACGGCGGAAACCGGATCGTGATGCACGAAGTCGGGCCGATCACGTTCGAAGCCCAGTTTTCGCCGCTGATGGACACCCGCGGCGCGATTACCGGCGTTCTGGGGCTTGCGCGCGACATCACCGAAACGCGTGAAATCAAGCGCCGGCTGGATCACCTTGCGCATCATGACGTTCTGACCGGGCTGCCGAACCGGACGCTGTTCCAGGACCGCATCGAGGAGGCCATGCGCCGCGCGCGCCGCAGGCGGTTGCCGGCGGCCGTATTGTTCATCAATCTGGACCGCTTCAAGACCATCAACGCTTCGCTTGGACACGCGGTCGGCGACCGGGTGCTGCAGACGGTCGCGGCCCGCTTTATCGGTGCCTTGCGCGAGAGCGACACCGTGGCGCGTCTCGGCGCCGACGAGTTTGCGGTGCTCGCCGAAGAAATCGAGAGTCCTCGCAGCGTCGGGCTGGTTGCGCAAAAGCTGCTGCAGTCACTGGTCGAGCCGATTCCCGAGGGCGGCATCAACCTGACGGCATCGGCGAGTATCGGCATCAGCCTCTATCCGAACGATGGCGCCGACGCAGACACCCTGCTCAAGAATGCCGGCGCGGCGATGCACGACGCCAAGCAAAGCCGCAACAGTTACCGGTTCTTCTCCCCGGAGATGCACGAAAGTTCGCTCGATTCGCTGTTGTTGAGCAATCATTTGCGCGGGGCCGTCGAGCGCGGCGAGTTCGAGCTTCATTACCAGCCGCTGATCGACCTCGCGACCGATTCAGTCAACGGATTCGAGGCGCTGGTGCGGTGGAATCACCCGCAGCGCGGGCTGATATCGCCGGTCGAGTTCATCCCGCTTGCCGAAGAGACCGGCCTGATCGTGCCGCTGGGGGAATGGGTGATTGCCGAGGCCTGCCGCCAGGCGCGGGCCTGGCTGGACGCGGGCCACGACGGACTGCACATGGCCGTCAACCTGTCGGCGAAGCAGTTCGGCAACCGCCATTTTGTCGACGCCGTCGATGGGATACTGGATCAGACCGGACTACCCGCCGACAGGCTATTGCTGGAAATCACCGAAAGCATGATGTTCCCGCATCCAGAGGAGACGCGACGCATTTTGAAGCAATTCAGCGAGATGCGGATTCCCATTGCGGTGGACGACTTCGGCACCGGCTATTCGTCACTCGCCTACCTGCGCGATTTCCCGATCGACTACCTCAAGATCGACCGCTCCTTCGTCAACGGCGTACCCGACGATTCGAGCGCGTGCACGATTACCAACACCATCATTGCGATGGCGCGGAATCTGGGGCTCAAGGTGATCGCGGAGGGAGTGGAAAGCGCGGCGCAACTGGCCTTCTTGCGCGCGAGCGGCTGCGACGAGGCGCAGGGTTACCTGTTCAGCAGGCCGGTTCCGGCGGCCGAAGCAGGATTGTTGCTGACGGCGGACGTGTCACCGCTCAGCATTGACTAACGCGCGGCTGAATTGAGGGGGACCGGTTCGATCCCCCCCTCGCAAGCCCTTAGTCGCCTGTTACGTTCAGGTTGTTCGTCACGTCGGTTACGCCGTCGGTGTTGCGTGCGATCCGTTCGGCCAGATCCTTTTCGGCGTCCGAGGAAACGGTGCCGCTCAGCGTGACTACACCGTGGTTCGTTTCCACGTGAATGTCCATGCCGGACGTACTCGAATTGGCGAGCAGCTTGGATTTTACGGCGGCCGTGATGGCGCTGTCGGAGACGTCGGTTTTGGCCTCATTCGCCATGTTATCGGCGTTGTCCTTGGCCTGATTAACCGTACCCTCCGCCTGCTGGCTTGCGTTTTGCGCGTTGTCGTTGTTGGCGCCGTTGTTGTTATTGCCGCACGCGGCAAGCGCCAGTCCGGCCGCCAGAATCGTGGCCGTCATGAGTGTCGGGAAAATACGCATAAGAGCCTCCATTGCATGTTATGCGGTTGTGAGTATAACAAATAGAATTTAACAAAATGCGGTACTGGTCGCGCTTCCTACAGCTTGCCGCGGCGGCCGCCGAACAAGTGCATGATCAGCGTGATAATGAAGATGACCAGGAAAATGAAGAACAGTATCTTGGCGATAGTCGCGGCGCCCGCGGCAATGCCGCCGAAGCCGAAGACCGCCGCGATAATCGCGATAATGAAGAAAATGACAGCCCAGCCGAGCATGATTACACTCCTTGTGTTTGTAAATCCCTGCGCTGTTTTCTATACGTGAGAAATGCCTCCTTGCCAAGCAGATTAAACATATCCCGATGCCGCTGGGCGCTCGCAGGCGATCCGGCTTATCTCGACTACCACGATTCGGAGTGGGGCGTGCCGGTTCATGACGAGCATCGCCTGTACGAATTCCTGATTCTGGAGGGCGCACAGGCCGGCTTGTCGTGGGCGACGATCCTGCACAAGCGCGAGGGCTACCGGGTGGCCTTCGCCGGTTTCGACCCGGCGCGGGTGGCGCGCTTCGACGCGCACCGCATCGAGCGGTTGCTTGCCGACCCGACGATCGTACGCAACCGGCTGAAGGTAGCGGCGGCGGTGTCGAACGCACGTGCGTTTCTCGACGTGCAGGAACGCCACGGTGGGTTCGCGCCGTTCCTGTGGAGCTACGTCGAGGGCCGGCCGATTCAGAATGCGTGGACAGGTCATGAAGATGTGCCGGCGCGGACGGCGCTGTCGGACCGGCTGTCCAAGGATCTGAAAAAGCTCGGCTTCAAGTTCGTCGGTTCGACCATTTGCTATTCGCTGATGCAGGCCGTCGGGCTCGTCAACGATCACGTCACAAGCTGCTTCCGCCACCGGGAACTGGCGAAGCGATGAGTCCGCAGCACATAGAAGCGTTTGATTTTGTGCCGGGGCGGCGGCTCGGGAACAAGTACGAAGTGATTGGCCGGCTGGGGCGCGGCTACGAAGGCGAGGTGTACAAGGTGCGCGAGCTCGCGACCGGCATTGAGCGCGCGGCCAAGTTCTTTTATCCGCATCGCAACCCGCGTGACCGCGCGTTCAACTACTACGCCAACAAGCTCAACAAGCTGCGCCGCTGCCCGATTTTGATTTCATACCTGACCCACGACGAAATCACGTATCGCGGGCAGCGCATCCGCTTTCTGGTGTCGGAATTTGTCGACGGGGAGCTGCTGAGTTCTTTTCTGCGCCATCAGCCGGGAGGGCGCCTTACGCCGTTCGAGGGCATGCACCTGCTGCACACGCTCGCGAAAGGCCTCGAAACGATTCACGAGATGCGCGACTACCACGGCGATCTGCACAGCGACAACATCATCATCAAGCGCCGCGGCATCCGCTTCCAGGTCAAGCTGATCGACATGTACCGCTGGCGCGTGTCGACTGGCGAAAACATTCGCGAGGACGTGGTCGATATCATCCGCATCTTCTACGACGCCATTGGCGGCGCGAAGCAGTATGCCAAGCATCCGCCCGAGGTGAAGCGCATCTGCCGCGGGCTCAAGCGCACGCTGATCCAGAAGCAGTTCCGTACCGCCGGGCAGCTGCGGCGCTATCTGGAGACCATGGAGTGGGAGAGTCGCTGAGAGCCCTGGTGTGGCGTAAATCCTGGATCGGTCAGCCCGCCGGGCCGGCGACCGATACATCCAGATTACGCAAGAGGCCGTCCGCCAAGCCATAAATCCAACCGTGCACCGTGAGCGGCTGGCCGCGTGCCCACGCCTCGCGCACGACCGTCGTCCGGCTGACGTTCGTCACCTGCGCCATCACGTTCAATTCGCACAGCCGGCTATGCCGCTCGGCCTCGGTCGCCAGTGCGTCGAGTTCCGCCGCATGTTCCCGCCGCACCTCTTGTATCTGGCGCAGCCAGTTGTCGATCAGTCCCAGTTTTTCATCCTTAAGCGCGGCAAGGACGCCACCGCAGCCATAGTGCCCGCAGACAATGATGTGCTCCACCTTGAGCGTTTCCACCGCGAATTGCATGACCGACAGGCAGTTCAGGTCGGTATGCATTACAAGATTGGCGATGTTGCGATGCACGAACAGGTCGCCGGGCGGCAGGTCGACGATCTGGTTCGCCGGAACGCGACTGTCCGAGCAACTGATCCACAAGTATGGCGGCGCCTGTCCGATCGACAGGTGACTGAAGAAGTCCGGGTTCTGCCGGGCCATCTCGCCGGCCCACCGGCGGTTGTTTTCGAGTAGTCGATTTGTATCGCTCATGCTGTGTCTTTGCCAGTGGAGAAAAGGGTGGAAGGGTCGCGGAACGACTTGAATTCGAGCGCGTTGCCGCTGGGATCGCGAATGAACAGCGTCGCCTGCTCCCCGGGTCGGCCCGCGAAGCGCACATGTGGCTGAATGATGAATTCGGCCTGCGCCGCTTTCAGCCGTTCCGCCAGCGCGTGCCAGTCGTCCCACTCAAGGATCGCGCCGAAGTGACGCACCGGGACGTTGTCGCCGTCGACGGGATTCGTCGCGGCGGTTTCCATTCGTTCGACCAGGTGCGCGCTGATCTGGTGGCCGAAGAAATCGAAGTCGATCCAGCGCTCCGCCTCGCGGCCGACATGGCAGCCGAGCGTCTCGGCATAGAAGCGGCGCGTGGCCCCGATATCGGTGACCGGGAAGGCGAGGTGGAACGGCGGCGACGGATTATTCATTGAGCCAGTCTCTCGGCTTCAGGAAATCATCGTACAGTCGTGCTTCGGGCGAGCCGGGTTCCGGTCGCCGATCGTAATCCCAGCGCACCAGCGGTGGCAGCGACATCAGAATGGATTCGGTGCGGCCGCCGGATTGCAGGCCGAACAGCGTGCCGCGGTCGTAGACGAGGTTGAACTCGACGTAGCGGCCGCGCCGGTACAGCTGGAACTGCCGCTCGCGCTCGCCCCAGCGCATGTCGCGGCGGCGTTCGACGATCGGTTGATACGCCGTCAAAAAACGGTCGCCGACACTGCGCATGAACCCGAAGCACCGGTCGAATCCCCAGTCGTTCAAATCGTCGAAGAACAGGCCCCCGATGCCGCGCGGCTCATCGCGATGGCGGATGAAGAAGTATTCATCGCACCATTGCTTATAGCGCGCGTAGATGTCTTTCCCGAAAGGTGCGCACGCCTCGGCGGCCTCGCGATGCCAGTGGCGGGCGTCCTCCGCGAAGCCGTAGTACGGCGTCAGGTCGAATCCGCCGCCGAACCACCAGACCGGCGTCGCGCCTTCCTTTTCCGCAATGAAAAAGCGCACGTTCATGTGCGCCGTTGGAACGTACGGGTTTTGCGGGTGCGCGACGAGCGAGACGCCTAGCGCCTGAAAGCGGCGACCGGCCAGTTCGGGGCGGCGTGCGCTGGCGCTCGCCGGCAAGCCGGGGCCGAAGACGTGGGAGAAGCCGACACCGGCCTTTTCGAATAATGCGCCGCCTTCGAGAATGCGGCTTTCACCGCCGCCGCCTTCCGGTCGCTGCCACGCATCGCGCTTGAAGGTCGATTGCCCGTCCAGCGATTCGAATCTCGTCGTGAGGCGGTTTTGCAGGTCGCGGAGGTAGGCATCCACGGCCTGGGTGTCGGGGGCGTCGGGCACGGTGTCGCTTTCGATTGGTTTGGCGTGAATTATACGCCGGGGCTTCGGGCACCCTCACCCCGCCCGGATGATCCTGCCGGTGGCGGCGTCGCGGATTTCAGTGGGTCGGGTGCGGCCGCCAAGCGGGCCGGCCAGAATGAAATCGACCATGTCGCCGAGACGCCGGCGAACGGTGAGCGCCGACCGCGCCGCCGGATGACGGCTGAGATTGGCGCTGGTGGAAATCAGCGCACGGTCGCAGGTGTCGCACAACGCGCGTACCAGCGGATGCGCGCTGACGCGCGCGGCGATGGTGCTGCGGCCGCCGGTGAGGATCGACGGCGTATCGGGTGCGGCCGGCAGTATCCAGGTGATCGGGCCGGGCCAGGTATCCGTGAGGTTCTTTTCCACCGACTCCGGCAGTGAGCCGAGATACGGCGACAGTTGGTCGCGATCTGATGCAATCAGAATAAAGCCGCGCCCGGCGTCGCGGTGCTTGATTGCCAGCAGCCGGTCGACCGCGTCCGCATTCAGCGGGTCGCAGCCAAGGCCCCAGACGCCTTCGGTGGGATAGGCAACGATGCCGCCCGCATCGATCGTGCGGCGCGCGAGCCGCAATTGCCAGGAGTTCAACATTCTTTCTCCTTCTCCCTCAGGGAGAAGGTTGGGATGAGGGGCGTGCCGCGAAGCGGAGGGAAAAAGAAAAGGTCAGGACGCGACCGCCTCTTCGTCGGGCGCCAGTTCCGGCGCGGGCTTCGTGTAGCCGCATTCCTTTTGCGGGCAGACTTTCTCGGTGCCGCGCCGCTTGGTCGTCTTGACGGTCAGAATCGGCCAGCCGCATTGCGGGCAGGGCTCGTCGATCGGCAGATTCCACACGGCGTACTTGCACTTCGGATAGCGCTCGCAGGAATAAAAAATCTTGCCGTAGCGCGACTTGCGCTGGAGCATTTTGCCCTGATGACATTCGGGGCATTCGATGCCCGTATCCTTCGGCTTTTCCAGCGGCTCGATGTGCTTGCACTTCGGGTAGCTGCTGCAGCCGATGAACTTGCCGTAGCGGCCGCGGCGGATGATCAGGTCCGATCCGCAATCCGGGCATTGGCGGCCCTCGACTTTTTCGGGTTCGGTCGGCGCCTCGTCGGCGCTTTCGTCGAGATTGCGGGTGTAGTCGCAGTCGGGATAGCCGGTGCAGCCGATGAAGCGGCCGCGCCGCCCGAGGCGGATCGACAGCGGCTTGCCGCACTTCGGACAGGCCTCATCGAGTTCTTCCGAGGTCACGTCCTTGCGCGACACGCTTTCTTCCTTGGTATCGACGAGCGACTTGAACGGACTCCAGAATTCGCCCAGCAGCGGCACCCAGTCCTTTTCGCCGCGCGCGACTTCGTCAAGTTCGTCCTCGAGACGCGCCGTGAAGTCGTAATCGACGTACTGGGTGAAGTGCTCGGTCAGGAACTTGTTGACCACGCGCCCCACGTCGGTCGGAATGAAGCGCTTGCGGTCCATCTCGACGTATTCGCGCTGCTGCAGCGTCTGAATAATGCTGGCGTACGTTGACGGCCGGCCGATGCCGTATTCCTCCAGTGCCTTGACGAGGCTCGCCTCGGAATAGCGCGGCGGCGGCTCGGTGAAGTGCTGGTCGGCGCGCACGGCTTCAAGCGACACGGTGTCGCCTTCCGCCAGTTCCGGCAGCAGCTTGTCTTCGTCGTTGTCGGTCGAATCGTCGCGGCCTTCCTGGTAGACGGCAATAAAGCCCGGCTTGACCAGCACGGAGCCGGTGGCGCGAAAGCGGTTGCCGTCGCCGCAGGCCAGATCGACCGCGACGGTATCGAACACCGCGTGAATCATCTGGCAGGCGACGGTACGCTTCCAGACCAGCTCGTAGAGCCGGTACTGATCCTGGCTCAACTTGCCGCGCAGGCTGGCCGGCTCGCGGGCCGCGCTCGTCGGGCGGATCGCTTCGTGCGCTTCCTGGGCGTTCTTCGCTTTGGTCTTGTAGCGGCGCGGCTGGTCCGGTAATTGATCCTGGCCATAACGGGTGGCGATCAACTCGCGGATATCGTCCAGCGCTTCGTTGGCGAGATTCACCGAATCGGTACGCATGTAGGTGATGAGGCCGATTGCACCCTCGCCGGTGTCGATGCCCTCATAGAGCTGCTGCGCGGTCCGCATCGTGCGCTGCGCGGTAAAGCCGAGCTTGCGAGAAGCTTCCTGTTGCAGCGTGGAGGTGGTGAACGGCGCCGCCGGATTGCGCTTGCGCTGCTTCTTGTCGACCTTGAGCACGTCGAGCTTGCCGTTCGCGGCCTGCTCGAGCGCCTGTTGCGCCGCATGCGCGCCCTGGTCGTCAGAAAAGGTGAATTGCTCGACTTTCTTGCCGTTGAATTCGGCGAGCTTGGCGACGAACGACTGGCCGTCTTTCGCCGCGTCAGCCTCCAGCGTCCAGTATTCCTGCGCGTTGAAGGCTTCAATTTCGAGTTCGCGCTCGACGATCATCCGCAGCGCCGGGCTCTGCACCCGACCGGCGGACAGGCCGCGGCGGATCTTTTTCCACAACAGCGGCGACAGGTTGAAGCCGACGAGATAGTCCAGCGCGCGACGCGCCTGCTGCGCGTTCACCAGTTCGGTGGACAGCTCACGCGGATGCGCGATCGCTTCATTGACCGCGCGCTGGGTGATTTCGTGAAACACGACGCGGCCGACTTCCTTGTCCTTGAGCACGCCTTTCTCTTCGAGCAGCGCGTACAGGTGCCAGGAGATGGCTTCGCCTTCGCGGTCCGGGTCAGTGGCGAGGTACAGCGTGTCGGCTCTCTTGAGCGCCCGCACAATGCTGTCGACGTGCTTGGCGTTGCGCTCGATCACCTGGTACTTCATCCGGAAGTCGTCCGACGGATCGACCGCGCCTTCCTTCGGCACCAGATCGCGGACATGGCCATACGAGGCCATGACCTCGAAGTCCTTGCCGAGATACTTGTTGATGGTCTTCGCCTTGGCAGGCGATTCCACGATTACCAGGTTTCGAGCCATAGCTTTAAATCAGAGAAATGCGCCGGCAGTCTAGCAGCGACTGCCTGCAGAATAAAATCGGGGCGGCTACCTGTCCGGGCGCCGGATATCGGCGTCCGCCGGCAGGACAAAGGCCTAATGCAGCATCGCGCCGCGATCCTCGAACACCAGCCCTTCCATACGTGCGAAGGCCATTTCCTGTCCGGGCTGGTTGAAGAGCACCATCAGGACGACCCATTTGACGTCGTCCAGGTCGACGGTATCCGCTTCCAGCGCCAGGATGCGGTCGATGACCACTTCGCGGTGCGCCGGATCGAGAATGCCGACATTTTCAAGGTGCCGCAGGAATCCCCGGCATCGAATATCGAGCCGGGCCATCTCGCGATCGCTGAAGACGCGGATCGCGCCCTCGCCGGTCAGCGCCGCAATCTTGTCCTCGTCCACTGCGAGGGCCTCGAGCCAGTCGAACGCCTTGCCCACCTCGGAGCGCGGAAAACCTGCGGCTTCCAGCTCCACCGTCAGCACGTCGCGGTCTGCGTAGGTTTCGGCGTCGTCGTCCAGGTAGTTCTCGAACAGGTACAAGAGCACGTCAAGTACGTTTTCTCTAATCATTTCGGGCCTCCGGCGGGTCAGACTGACAAACGTGCGAACGATTTCATCTGAGGTCGGCTAATCCTCCTGGTCGGTGACGAGTGATCCGGATGTCGATGTGCGCATGTAACCTCCCCCGGGGGCTGCTGCGATGGAGCCCTGAAGCTCCAATGACAGCAGCATGGCGGAAACGGCCGCAGGCGTCAATCCGCTGCGTTCGACGACACAGTCAACGGATGTGGGGGCGAAGTCGACGTAATTCAAGATCGGACTCCCGGCGGCGCCGGAAGCGTTGTCTGCGGCGTCCTCGCGCCGATCGGCCAGCCCGAGCAGCGGCGCGAGTTCTTCCAGGACGTCGGCAGCGGTTTCGACCAGCTTTGCGCCGTCGCGGATCAGCCGGTGGCAGCCATGGGCGAGTGGATTATGAATCGAGCCGGGAATCGCGAAGACCTCGCGCCCCTGCTCGCTCGCGAGGCGCGCGCTGATCAACGAGCCGCTGCGTTGCGCGGCCTCGACCACCAGCACGCCGAGGCTCATGCCGCTGACGAGGCGGTTGCGCTCCGGGAAATGATGTCGGAGCGGCCGCGTGCCCGGCGGGTATTCGGAGACGATCGCGCCGTGGGCGACGATATCGCGCCCCAGCGTCCGATGACGGGCAGGATAGATTCGGTCGAGACCGGTGCCGCAGACCGCGATGGTCGCACCGCCGCTATCGAGCGCGCCGCGATGGGCCGCGCCATCGATTCCCAGCGCAAGCCCGCTGGTGATGACCAGCCCGGCGCGCGCCAGGTGGCTGGCGAAATCGGCGGCGATCTCGCGCCCGGCATGGGTCGGATTGCGGCTGCCGACGATCGCGAGTTGCGGCTCGGCCAGCAATGCGGGATCGCCGCGCACGAACAACGCGATCGGCGGATCGGGAATCTCGGTCAGCAGGGGTGGCCAGTCGGGGTGCGCCGGCGTAATGAGATGACGGTCCGGCTGATCAAGCCACGCGAGATCGGCATCGATGCGCGCCGCGTCGGGATTCGCGAGCCAGCGCCGCGCTTCCTCGTCAAACCCGAGCTTCGCCAGCGTCCGATCGCCCTGCGCCAGCACTGCCTCGGCGGTTCCGGCAGCCTCGAGCGCAAGCCGCATGCGCAGCCGCGTTGCCGGCGCGCGCAGCAGCACGAGCCAAGCGCGAATATCGGAGTCGCTCATTGTTGAAACAGCGTCGCCACGGTCTTCATCGCGGCGGATCTCTTCACATTTGATGCTACGGATTCTGCACCATATCCAGTACGTGAACCTCGCGCTGTTCTTCCATCACCAGCGCGTAGCTGACCTTGTCGAAGGTACGGAATACCATCAGCAGCCCCGCGCGGCGATTCGGCAACTTAATGGCGTCGCCGTTGGTCGGATCCTCGACCATCCGCCCGCGCTGGTAGATCGCGAGAACGGTGCCGGGATCGACGCCCGCGTTCGCGCCGCGATTCAGCGCCACCACATCGTATTGGCCGATCTCGGACATGCCGTCAACGACAGAAATGATCTCGCCATTGATCGGTTTAGCCGGCGGGTGCGGATAGAAGTTCACCGGCAGCGCGTCGTCCTTCATGGGCATCAGGCGGTCGCCCTTCCGAACGCCGCGCTCGGCGTCCGTCAATGTCATTGCGGCGGGGTCGCTCCATTTGGCAATGTCACCCTCGCCGACAAAGGTGGTCTGGTAGCCGAGCAGGTCGTTGGTCTGCGGGTCTATCAGCGGTTCGCCCTTGCGCACCAGCAGCCACTTGCTGCCATCGCTCTGCTTGACGCCCCTCACATAGATGCGGCCGTGCTCGCCCGCGAGCAGCCTGCCGTCGCCGGTGGCGAGCACGTACGGCGCCTGGTCAAGCTCGTGTTCCGTCACGATCAGCGCGCGCGTCAAAAACGGCTTGATGTCGGCAATCGGGATGGTCGGAATGGCCTCCTTGATCGGCGTGCTGCGGATTTTCGGATGCAGATGCACGACCGGCAGGCCCGTGTCCGCACCGGCGAGCGTCAGCTGCGGCTTGCCATTGACCCAGCGAAGTTCGATCACATCGCCCGGATAAATCAGGTGTGGATTGCGGATTTGCGGGTTGACATACCAGATGTCCGGCCACAACCACGGGCTTTTCAGAAAGTGCTTCGAGATGTCCCACAAGGTGTCGCCTTTCTTGACGACATAGTGGATCGGATGAACCCGCTTGAGCTCGGGCGCGGGCTTCGGCTTCGGTTGGGTGACCGGCGCCGGAGGCGGCGCGACGGGTACGGGAGCAGGTTCGGACGCGCAGGCGGACAGCAACAGGACGGCGGCCGTCGCCACCGCGGCGGAAAGATTGCGGGTTACAGGCATCATGGCCCCTTTTTCTCCCTTATACCGTGGTCGCGCCCATTATAGCCGTGTCGCCGGAAGCGCCCGCCCGCAAGGCCATAAAAAGGAACCGGTGGTCGGAAGGATTGTCTCAGGTTAGAGCGAATTGGCCTGTCAAGGCCCTGTTTTAGTATCATCACCATATGGCAAAGCTCGACATCCTGCAATATCCCGATCCACGCCTGCGCCGGCGCGCGGAGGCCGTTGCGCCTGAGGCAATCGACGACGGTCTGCGCCACTTTATCGCCGATATGTTCGAGACAATGTACGCGGCACCCGGCATCGGGCTGGCCGCGACGCAGGTCAACGACTTGCGGCGGGTGGTCGTCATCGACGTGTCGGAGAATGCCAACGAGCCGCGCGCGCTGATCAACCCGGAAATCCTGGAGCTGGGCGGCGAGATCGAACGCACCCAGGAAGGCTGCCTGTCGGTGCCGGGCATATTCGAGGAAGTTTCGCGCCACACCTGGGCGCGCGTGCGTGCGCTGGACGAGCATGGCGAGCCGCTGGAGTTCGAAGCGGAAGGGCTGCTGGCCATTTGCGTGCAGCACGAAATCGATCATTTGAACGGCAAACTGTTCGTAGACTACCTGTCCGAGCTGAAGCGCAAGCGGTTGCGCAAGCGCATTGAAAAAGAACAGCGGCAGGCCCGCGCCGAATCCCCAGAAGCGCCTCGCCTGCACAGCGCGCCCGTCGTCTAAACCGCGAATCTTCAGCATGCCAGCCGCCAAGCGGGTCGTCTTCGCGGGCACGCCCGCCTTCGCCGTTCCCGCGCTCGACGCGTTGCTGGCGTCGCATTATTCGGTCGCTGCCGTCTATACGCAGCCCGACCGGCCCGCGGGCCGTGGCCGCCGGTTGCAGCCGTCGCCGGTCAAGTTGCGCGCGCTTGAAGCCGGTGTGCCGGTGCGCCAGCCACCGACGCTGAAAGACGCCGCCGAGCAGGCAGCGCTGGAAGCGCTGGCGCCGGACGCGATGATCGTGGTCGCCTACGGACTGATTCTGCCGGCAACGATTCTCCGCGCGCCAGCGTTCGGCTGCGTCAACATCCATGCGTCACTGCTGCCGCGCTGGCGCGGCGCCGCCCCGATCCAGCGGGCGATTCTGGCCGGCGACGCCGAAACCGGCATCTCGATTATGCAAATGGACGCCGGCCTCGATACAGGGCCGGTACTGGCGCGGCGGGCAACGCCGATCGCCGCCGATGAAACGTCTGCCACCCTGCATGACCGCCTCGCGACGCTGGGCGCCGAAACGATTGTTCCCGCGCTGGACGCATTGATTGGCGGCACGGCCGTTTCGGAACCGCAACCCGCGGCAGGCGCGACCTACGCCGCCAAGCTGGAAAAGAGCGAGGCGCGACTGGACTGGTCCGCGCCGGCGGAACAGCTCGCGCGCCAGGTGCGAGCCCTGCAGCCGTGGCCGGTGGCCGAGGCGCGGCTGGATGGCGCGCAGCTTCGGGTGTGGGCGGCCGAGCCCCTCCCGGGCGCTGCCCATGCGACTCCGGGCAGCATCGTTGACACAGGACGCGATGGCATTGAAGTCGCCACGGGCGACGGCCTTTTGCGGATTCGTACCGTGCAACGTGCCGGCGGCAAGCGGATCGATGCGGCGGCTTTCGCGCGCGGTACGTCGCTGGTGGGCAAGGTGCTGGAATGATGCGCCTATGAAATCCGCCAGCACTCGCACGCTCGCGGCAGAGGCCGTCGCCGCCGTAATCGCGCGAGGCGAGTCGCTCGACGAGGCACTGGCCCATGTCGTCCCTCGTCTGGCCGATGCAGGCGACGCCGCGTTGTTGAAGGAACTCTGCTTCGGCACGCTGCGCTGGCGCTTCCGACTGGAGGCGCCATTGGCGGCATTGCTTCGGCACCCATTCAAATCGCGCGACGCCGACGTTCACGCGCTGCTGCTGGTCGGCCTCTACCAACTGGCGTACCTGCGCGTGCCGGATCATGCGGCGGTGGCCGAAACGGTCGCTGCGACCGCCGGGCTCGGCAAGCACTGGGCGCGTGGGCTCGTCAACGCGACGCTGCGCAATTTTCTGCGCCAGCGCGACCGGCTCGAAGCCGCCGCCGACG
>DASSBR010000015.1:0-7844 GCA_035698525.1 Gammaproteobacteria bacterium | reverse complement strand
ATGTAGCCATCGATGAAATCAAAGCTCGACGCGCCGTGAAACGCCTCGTCGGTGATTCGAGTCAGGGTTTCGTCCGCCGTGTCGTAGACATGCCCGCCGCCCAGGCCATCGGCAATGGCAAGCTGGTTGCCGCCGGTGATTTGATTGTGCGCCATGGACACGCGTTCCACGCCGGGAATCGTGCCAAGCTCGGTCACCGCGCCATCGACGCCCACCCGGTAGAGCTTGGAGCCGGAGACGACGAACAGCTTGCCCTCGACGTTGCGCATGCCCCGAATCGGCGCGTTGGAGCCGAGATCGGTAAACGCGGTCATGCCCGGTGCGCAGCGCAGCATCGTCGGGGAGCGCGTGCCCCGCTTTTCGGCCGCGACCGGAATAAAGTTCACCGTATCCTGCACGGTCCAGGGCTTGGCGTCGTCGCTATAGGCGCCGCCGACAATGGGAAAGGGTTGCCAGCGGCTCAATGATGCCACCAAGCCACCAGCAGGCTGACGGCAATGGAGAGTGTCGCCACGCCGACCCCGTACAGCGCCTTGACCGCCGTCGCGGCCCCGGCACGTTTGTTGTCGCGGGCCAGCAGCGTGCGCACGTCATCGCGCAATTCGCGCAATTCCGCCCGCATGGCCTTGATTTCGGTTTCCACGGCGGTGAGTCGCTCCACTTGCGTCGGCATCAGAAGTACACCGCCTGTTGCGGCGCGCCCAGATACCGCTTCTGATTGAGCCGATGCAGATCGCGCATGCCCGACGCCGCATTCGCGCCGAGTTGCGCGTCCTTGATCCCGTACGGCCCCGAGACGCGATAGGCGATAATCGAGGTCAACGGAATGAAGAACCGCGCCGGAATGGCCCCGTCCAGATCGAACGGAATCAGGCCGGCGTCATACAGATATTCCAACTGCTGTTGACAGCGGTCGTTGGCGAGCTTGGCATCCTCGGCGGAGGGCGCGCCTTGCGCGTCGACCACGCCCAGCTCGTGCAACACCGCATCGCGTAATTCGCTGCGCTGATAAAGCATCGCGAGTCCCCGGAAAGGGGGCGACTCCGAAGAGCCGCCCCGTGGTGCTTACACGTCGGCGGCGGCCGCCACGAACCCGGTAGCGATGCCCCAGTCCTTGGGGGTGCCTGTCTGGCCCCAGAGAATCTTCTCGATGCCGCGCAGCTCGTAGAAGCCGACGCCGTACTGGAAGCCGTAATCATCTTCCTTGCGGAGCGTCGATTTCGTCATCTGCGCCCACGCGACGCCCAGCGCCTGCGCCCCGCACAGATACACCGGCGCGCATTCGACCGGCGTGGTCGCCGTGTTGTTGAAGGTGTCGATCTCGGGGATCTCGCGAATCACCACGTCGTCCCACAAAATCGACGTGCCACGCGAGAATAGCGGGTTGCCGTCGCCGCGCACCTGCGCATTCTGCCAGTCCGTGCCCATGTCCTTGGACAGATCGCGGAAGGCATTGGTGCCGACGAACAGCACGTAGGTTTCCTGATCCTCGCCGTACTGGAAGGGGCGAATGCCGTCGCCATTATCGACAGCGGCCAACTGCGCGCGGCGCTTGAGCAGCGACACCACGTCCTTGGAGAGCTTCATGCTCGACGTAACCGCGTTGATCGCCGTGGCAAACGTCGCGCTGTAGTTGCTCACCGCATCGCCGAACAGCAGCCGATCGCTATTGCTCGCCGCCCAGGCGTTCTTCTGCGTCGCCGTGGCGGCGCCGAAGTCCGTGCCATTGATGGAGCCCAGGGCACTGATAATGTCGTTGCGCAGGTAGCGCATCGCCAGGGTCTTCAGCGCCATGCGGCCGGCGTTGCGAATGTCGATCGGGCTCGCCTGCTCTTCTTCCAGGTTCACCACGGTCGCATCGCGCACCACGCCCACGCTGATCTTGTGACCGTCGTTGGGCAGCGCCTTTTCGTTGCCGACCAGCTTGGTGGTGCCGTCGTTGTAGCCGCCGGAGGCGTCCAGCGCGCCCACCAGCGGAATGGTGATCGCGTCGCCCCGGTTCTTGGTCAGGTTGCGCTTCACCTGAATGATGGAATTCTCGGAGCCGCCCATGTAGCGCTTGAAGCGATTCGCGCGGACGTACTCGTCGAAGAATTTCTGGTCCCACTGCTTGACTCGGTTGGCAGTGGAAATGGTCGTGTTAGCCATGAGAATTTACCCTTGAAAAATGGAATCGAAAACATCCTCGGACGCCGGGGTGTCGTTCCCCTTGACGCTGCGGGACGTCGCCAGGTCGGGCGGAATCGTTTTCGACAGGGCATCGCTACGCTGGGCCTCAGCTTCTTGTTCGGCCTTGATCTTGGCGCGCACTTCGGCCTCGATCTTGGCGCGGTAAGACTCCGGGTCGTCCATTTGCTTTAGCTCGACAAGCTGCTTGCCGAGCTTGTAGGCCGCCATCGCCGGATTGGGGGACGAAAACACCTTCTGCGAGATCGCGGGGTTGTTTTCGGCCGCCGACTCGACCACGGCGAACACCTCGTCGAAATCGGGATGTGCCTCGCGGGCGGCGTCTTCCAGCGCGGCATACAGCCGGCCGTTGAACTGCTGTTCGACTGCCTGTAATCGCTGGTTGACGAACCCGTCGGGGTCTTCCCAGATGTCCGACTTGGGGGTCTGCTGCTCGGCAATCTGCTGCTCAAGCTCTTGCGCTCTGCGCTCGAAGTTCTGTCGCTTTTCGCGTTCCGCCTTGAGGGCGGCAAGCGGCACGTGATCGTCCTTCGGAGCCTCCGGGGCCGTCGTCGCCTCGGGTTCAGTCACTTCGGCAGTGTCAGCTGCTTCGGCGTCCGGTGTCTCGACCGTTCCCGACTCGGGCGGCTGTTCCGTTGCTTCCGGCTCAGTCGCTTGATCCTCGGCGGTGTACTCGTCCAGAAAATCGCTTGCTTGCTCGCTCATTTGCTCTCTCCTCGACCGTGCGTCGTCGTCACGAAGCGCGCCAAACCGTGCGCGTCCGGGGGCGTTCGCCCATAAAAAAAGCCGCCTCGCGGGCGGCTTACTTAAACGGTTGTGTCGGGCGACTAGCGCCCATTAAAAAACCCGCCGGGCGGCGGGTTCGTGTCGGGGTTGCCGAGGGCTTTTATGCGCTCGGTCTCGGCCTTGTAGCGGTCGGTACTGGCGTCCGCCCGATCACTCGCGGTTGCCTCGGCCAGCTTGGCGCGGTCAATATCCACCTTCATGGCGTCAATCAGGTGATCCACGCGCTTGTCGTGGATTTTGCGCTCGGCGGCTTGTAACTGTTGCTGTAACTGCTGCATCGCCTGCTGCATCGCCTGCATTTGCTGTTGCACTTGCTCGGGGATGCCGTTGCTTTCGAGATGCTTGAGGATTTGTTCCTTGTTTCGCAGGTCCGACGCCTGGATAATCGCCTCGGTCGGGATGGCATTGGGATCGGCGCGCTTGAGATTGACCAGCTTGTCGAACTGCTCGGCCTGAATCGTCACCGTGTCCGGGCCGTCCTCGAGGATAATATCCACGCCCAACTCGGAGAGCTGGTTACGCATGCCGACGACCTCCTGCATCATCGGATCGTTGGGGTCTGCCTCGAACGCCTCGCCCGCTTCCTCGGCTTGCGCCTGCAAGAGTTCGCCGCGCGTTATCGGTTGATTGACCGCCACCCAGCGCACATTGCGCGGATCGTCCGTCACCCGTACCCAGCGCTGCTCGGTCCAGAACTGGCGGATGCGATACCAGACCTGCCGATAGACCTCCCAATTCCAGTGCTTGAGCGCCTCGAACAAGCCCGACATTTCGGACAGGCCCGCCTGCACCATCAACTCCTGCGCGCGCCCCGACGGGGCTTGGCCGTCGCCCTCGATGTAGGGATTGACGCCGCTTGCGTCGATTTCGTTTTTCGACTCCTGCAATAGCTCGAACTGGCCGGCGATGAGCTGGTTTTGCTCGACAAAATCGAACCGCATCCCCTGATTGACTTCCATGTAGCCGTCGGGCTTCGCGGCTTCCTTGCGCGCCTCGGCGACGCTGTCCACCGCGCCGCGCTCGGCGATGATTTGCTTACTGTTGAGCAAATGCAGCGCCTTGGAGCGGCGCTTGTTGATCTCGTCTTGGGGGGAGAGCATGCGCTTGACCGCGCCGTAACGGCGGTTCTCGCGGTCGATATTCGCGCTCGCGGCGATCAGGTCACAGACTGGCGTGCCGTCCTCGTCCACATACGGCGAGACTTGCGGCTCGCGCAAAAAACCGCCCTTGCAAAACACGCACGTCCACCACTCACCCTCGTGGACAAAGCGATGCTGCAACACGCGGACGCGTTTGCGCTGCCGATCGCCCCACGCGACCTTGGGCCGGTCGCCGTAGGTGTCTTCCAGATTCGCCGCTTGCGAATAGCAGCCCTCGATTTGCTCCTCATGGCCGGGGAAGCGCGCTTGCGCCTCTTTTTCGTCCATCCATAGCACCACGCCATGAAAGCTCGCGTCGGAAAAGTCCGGCTCGCGGCTGTACGGGTCGCGATAGTAGCGGTCCCACGGCACGCGATGGATACGCACTTCCGGCTTGCCGTTCTTGAGCTCGGCCACCACGGTTGCGGCGCACAAGCCCTGAATCAGCAGGTCTTTGGCGCCGGCGGAACGAATCTGGTCGAACTTGTTCTCGTCGCAGACAAACCGCACCGCGTCGGTGACGCTGTCGGCGTCGTCGGCATGCTGCGGCGTGCGCGGATAGGCTTTCGGATCGCGGCGGCGCTTGCGCTCATAACCCAATAGCGCGTCAATCTTGGGACCGATGCGGTTGGAGATGACCGGCGGCTGGCCGCGTTTGGCCAGTGCATCCAGCTCCTCGTCGGTCAGCTGGTCGTTGTTGTAATAATCCAGGCACTGCTCGGCGAGCGCGCGCTCCTGTTCGGAGACGTCGAACGCATCCTCGAACTGTCGGCATAGGTCGCTGACATCGATGTCCGTCACCGGATGCGCGTCCATTGCCACTTCGATTTCCACTGCATCGGCCATTAGACGGTTTTCCATGACGGCCCGTAGTCGTCAAACTCGGGCGAATAGTCGTTAATCAAGCTGCGTCGGCGGCGCTGTTCAGCCGGGGCGGCGTTGGCCATTTGATCCAGCCCCCGCCCGATCAGGCTGCACACGTCCACCGCGTCGTCGGCGCGGCCGTCCTCGCCGGTAAACGCGCAGAGCTGATTCAGCAGGCGGATACTCCACGGCTTGCCCTCGGGCAAGAGCACCGTGCCGGCACTGGCGCGAGCCGCGAACCCCAGCGCGCGCTCGGCCTTGGATGATGCGCTCGGCAGCGCGACGCGCCGCACGAACGTCTGCGTCTCGCGCATGCGCTTGTTGATCGAGCTATCCAAGCTCCTGAGAATCACGCCCTTTTCCTCGAACGCCGCCAGCGGGCGATGCTTGGCGATCAACTCGATCCACTGATCGATCCATTCGGCCGGGTCGGCTTGCCCGTACCACCAATCCAGCGCATACAGCTCGCCGGTCGGCGACAGGCCCCAGACCCCGTGCTCGGTATGGTCGCCGCCGTCGTCGGTGACGCCGTAGTCGCTCGCGATGTAGATGTTGAGCCGTGAGGGCGGCAGCGAGTAAAAGCGGAACCAGTCGCGCTGAAAGATGACGCCCGCTTGCGTCATGCACTCGCCGCCGTAGACGTGACGCCATAGCCCTTCGTTCAGGTTTTTCAGCTTCGCGCTTTCGGTCGTGAGCTCGGGCGGAAACCACGGATTGTCCGCGCCGTTGATGCGGCACACCCAGGCATCGGGATCGGTGTGCGCGACGAAGCGGTCATAGACGTAATCGTCTTCATGGGTCGCGTTAAATGTCGCCCATATTTCACTGCCGGGCTTGCGAATCGTGGGAATCAGCACGTTCCACGAATGGGTGCTGATCGAATGCGCCTCCTCGGCCCAGCAAATGTCCGTCCCTTCCGCCGATTTCAGGCTGTCGGCCGTCTGGTCGCGAAGCCCCGTAAAGTCAAACGCGGTATCGTTCGCCTTGCTGCGAATCTCGGTCTTGAGAACCTCGTAGCAATCAGTCAGCCCCAACTTGTTGATGTAGTCCACCAGCACCTGTTTGCTGGATTTTTCGACCGACTTTTGCACCTCGCGCACGCACAGGACGCGAATGGATTCAGCGACGCCCTTAGCCAGCAGCGCTTGCGCGACCGTGTGCGATTTGCCCCCGCCCCGGCCGCCGTGAATGATCTTGAACCGGCGCGGCTCCCATATCGGGTCCAGCTTGGCGGGGTACTCAATCGGTATCCGGCGCATCCGCAGCCCGTACCGGCCGGCGCTCGATCGTCAGGGCAATCGGCGATTTACCGTCGCCGCCCGTCAGCCCCAGCTTGTCGCCGTAACGCTTCGGATCCCACGCGCGCAGCAACCGCAGTCGGGTATCCACCCGCAGCTTGTCGCGCTGCACGTCCGCGCCCTCGCTGTCGGCGATGTCGAGACAATCGGCGGCGATCTGGTCGAATCCATCATCACGCGCGCGGGTGTATCGCTGCGCGAAATCCTCGTTCTCGCCCTGCCAGCGCAATACCGTCGTGGTGTGGGGCATGCCCTTGGCGCGACAAATCTGCGCCAGCGGCGTGCCCTTGGCGAGGGCCGCACAAATGCGTTTGGCCGTCGCCTCGCTGTACGTCGAGCGCGGCCCGCTACCCTTGCCGCCCATCACACCATCTCCAATGCCGCGATATAAATCGGCTCGCCATCGGCCAGTACGTCAATCCGGTACAAGCCGCGCTCGATGCGCTCCGGCTCGGCGGGGACGCTGATCGTCACCTCGCCGTCATCCGTGCCGCTGGCGTCCAGCGTGGCGATGACATCATCCTTGCCCCAGCCGCGCACTTCGGCGCACAGAGCCCTACTGGCGAGCTTCGCCGCGCCGGTGTCCGTGCGCACGTAGCCGGTCACCGTCTCGGGATAGCCGTAGCGGGCGCGGTGGGTTGTTTGTTGGGGGAGTGTTTGCATTTGGCGCTGGACCTGATCCGGCTGAAAATAAATCGTATAACCTAGGGTTCACCCTAGTTGCGTTCTGCGACTACCCTGCTATACTGTAGTTGTGCTGGCGGAGAGCCAGCGATTAACCAAGAGCCTACGGGCTCGGCAACAGGCGCTTCGGCGCCGGAGGATGACAAAATGAACTACCGCGGCTACAAACTCAGCCAGTGCCATACCCAAGGGTTCCAGATTTCGTTCGGCCCTGCCGACACATTCGAGCCCAGCCAGCATGGCGAGATCGTCCCGATCCTATCTCATACTCGCGTCTACAACCGCAGCAAAAGCGGTCTCCGCAAGGCCATTGCAGACGCAATGGAATCCATTGACCAGACTCACCGGCAGGCCGAACTTGTGGCCGCTACTGACGCCCTCTTTGCCGATAGCGTTGCACGCTGAGTCTCCAGCTAGCGCCCTGTGACAGAGGGCGCACTGGTGGAGATTCCACTACCCGCGCCTCGGGGCTCCAGGGGCAACAGGAGAAAGACAATGAGCGAATACACCGACAGCCAGTGCCCCGAGTTCAGCGGCTACACCGAAAACGAGCGGGGCTATCTTCAATGGGTTTATCTGCACGCCAATCAGAAGGTCCGCGAAGCCCTCTTTAATGAGGAGCCGCGCGCGATCAACGCGTGGCTGAACGACGTTGACGAAAACGGCCACATGGAAATTGCCGGCCAATACAGCTACTCCGGCAATCCGATCGTCGGCTCGTTTACTGATCTCGGCGCCGAAATTTACGGCGACGACGAATCCGAATAATGCCTAATCACCCCAACCGCAACTGGCGGGGCCGCAGGGACGCGGCGCTCGCCGCCTGGCTCGAATCCTCGCAAGCGCGCTGCCTCATCGAGATACCCATCGCGGCCAGCCGCATGCT
>DASSBR010000014.1:0-108151 GCA_035698525.1 Gammaproteobacteria bacterium | reverse complement strand
ACGCCGCGCCGATGGGCGAAATCGAGCGCCTTGGCGCACTTGAAAATGACGTCGGCGACGCCGTGAATGGGTAGCAGGCGGCCCGGCTTCGTCCAGGTCGTCAGCGGATCGGCATTGCGCACGTACTCCATGACGATGTAGTAGCGCCCGCTGTCTTCGCCAGCGTCGTGAATCGGCACGACGCTCGGATGCTGCAGCATGCCGACCATGTGCGCCTCGTTGAAGAACACGCGTCGGTGCGTGCGCGCGCGGCCCGGCGGCAAGTCGTTCGCCGCGGGGTACAGCTTGAGCGCCACGTCCTTGCCCAGGTAAGGGTCGTGGCACAGATAGACACGGCTGGTGCTGCCGACGCCCAGTTCGCGCGTCACTTCGTATTTGCCGATTTTCTCCGGCAGTCCCCGGTCGGCCCCCGAGTGCGTTGACCCTACCTTATCCATAGTGAGATTATTAGCCATATCACACCAGCATAAATCCCCGCGAGGGCGTCGTCTACCATAATCCCGAAGCCACCGCCGACTCGCCGGTCGAGCCAGCCGATCGGCCACGGCTTCAAAATATCGAAAATCCGGAACAGGACGAAGGCGGCGCCGAGCGTGATCCAATTGAAGGGCGCGATGGCGACCGCGACGGCCACTGCGATCAAGTAGCCCACGATTTCATCCCAGACGATGCCGGAATGGTCGTGGACGCCAAGGCGGCGGGCGCTGGTCCCGCACAGTGCGATTCCGGCAGCGAACATCAGGGCAATGACAGCAGCACGCCACCACGGTGGCAGCAGCGCCAGTCCGAAAGCGACAGGCACGGCAATGACGGTACCGACGGTACCCGGCGCGCGCGGCGAGAGGCCGGCTCCGAAACCGAAGGCCAGCAGGTGCACCGGATCGCGCAGGATGCCGAGCGGTCGCTGTGTTGCGCCGTTTGTGTGTTTCCCCATATCGTAAAATTGGCTACCGGCTGAAGTGTCGGAAACCGGTTGTGTCAGGTTGCCACAACTGCCCGTCGGACGCGATACAGCGCAGGACCCGTTGTTCGCGAACGATGCCGATTTCGGTGACGGGCGGCCAGTTCTGGCGCCAACGGTCGCGCACCGCCGCCACGCTGTCCGGCGCAACGGTAAAGCACAGTTCGTAGTCGTCGCCGCCGGTGAGGGCCATCTCGCGCGCCGCTTGCGCATCAAATTGTGCCAGCGCCGGCGCCATCGGCAGCCGGTCGAGCCGGATATCGGCGCCCACGCCGCTCATGGCGACAATGTGACCGAGATCGGCCAGCAGGCCATCGGAAATGTCGATCGCCGCGCTAGCCGCGCCGCGTAACGCCTGTCCTTCCGCTACGCGCGGTCGCGGGTAGAGATAGCGATCGCGATTGGCGGCCGGATACGCTTTCAGGCCTGCCGCGGCCGCACCCAGTTCGCCGGTCACAAAAATCAGGTCGCCGGGCCGCGCGCCGTCGCGGCGCAATGCGCAGCCGGTCGGAACCCAGCCATGCGCGGTGACAGTAATGGTGAGCGGCCCCCGCGTCACGTCGCCGCCGATCAGCGCCACATCGAACTCGTCCGCCAGCTCGAAGAAGCCTTGCGCGAAGTTCTCAAGCCATTGTTCTTCGGACTGGGGCAGCGTCAGGGCAAGCGTCGCCCATGCGGGCATCGCGCCCATCGCGGCCAGGTCGCTCAGGTTGGTGGCGAGGGCGCGATAGCCGATGGCGTGTGCCGGCGCACCGGCCGGGAAATGAACGCCCTCGACCATCGTGTCGGTGGTAATGGCGAGTTCGTGATGCGGGGGCGGCTGGAGAAGCGCCGCGTCGTCGCCGATGCCGAGGCTCACGTCGGGCCGGTTCGGCTCGCCGCGGTTGAAGTAGCGGCGGATCAGCTCGAACTCGTCCACGCGTTAGTGGCCGACCTCGCTCGGCCTCAAGTCCTTCACCGCGCGATCCAGCACCGCGTTGATATATTTGTGTCCGGCCTCGCCGCCGTATTCCTTGGCCAGTTCGATCGCTTCGTTGATGGCGACGCGGTAAGGCGTTTCCGGATGGTCGCGAAGTTCGAGCAGGCTGATCCACAGAATCGCCCGCTCGATCGGATCGATCTGCGTCAGCGGGCGGTCGAGGTAGCGCCCGGCCAACGTGTCGAGATCGCTCGCGGCCTGCGCGGCTTCGGAAAACAATTCCGCGAAATACGCGGTCTCGCGAACGTCACCCCTGTCAGCGAGAAACTGCGCCTTGATGGCGGGTGGATCGTCGGCGGTGATTTGCCATTGGTACAGCGCCTGAAGCGCCAGGCGGCGGGCGCGCGACCGGATGTTCCGACTCGGCATTACCGGGCTCTCTCATCCAGATGCCGCAGCGCAGCGACCATCTCAAGCACCGCCAGCGCCGCTTCTTCGCCCTTGTTTCCACTCATCGAGTTGGACCGCTCCAGCGCCTGCGCCTCGGTGTCGCACGTCAGCACCCCAAAGCCGATCGGCAAGCCGGAATCGAGCATGACACGGCCGAGCCCGCGGGTGCATTCGCCGGCGACGAACTCGAAATGCGCGGTGCCGCCGCGAATCACCGCGCCGAGGGCCACTATGCCGTCGAAACGGCCTGTTGCGGCGAGTTTTTGGGCTGCCAGCGGAATCTCGAATGCGCCGGGCACATGACATTCTTCGATGGCGTCGTCGGCGATACCGTGGCGCGCCAGAACGCGGCGTGCGCCGGCGATCAGGCCGTTGACGACGAAATCATTGAAGCGTGCGGCAACGATCGCGATACGCGCGTCCGGCACGGTCGAGGCCTGGCTGCTTTGAGGGGTGTAATCGGACATGCTTAATTGACGTACTCAACGACTTCCAGACCGAAACCGGAAATGCCGTGCATTTTCTTCGGCGCGCTGAGAACGCGCATGCGCCGGACGCCGAGGTCGATCAGGATTTGCGCGCCGACGCCATAGGTCCGCAGCACCTGCGCGCCGGCTTCGGGGTCGTCCGCCGCGGTCGACGTCGCCGGCAGGGATTCAAGCGTGCTCAACAGGTCGGCCGGATCTTCGGCATGATCGAGTACGATCGCTACCCCGCCCTCTTTCGCGATACGCGTGAGCGCGTCGCGGAACGGCCAGCCGAGCGCGTCGGAGCGAATCGTGAGCACGTCGCTGAGTGTATTTCTGAGATGCACGCGCACCAGCGTCGGCGCGTCGCCCTTTATCTCGCCGGCGACCAGCGCGAAATGCGTGACGTGGCTGACGTGGTCGTTGTAGGCGATCAGTCGGAAATCACCGAAGTCGGTGACGACTTTGCGCTCGAAAATTCGCGACACGCTTTTCTCGTTCTGCATGCGGTAGTGAATCAAGTCGGCTATCGTGCCGATCCGGATGCCATGCTCGCGTGCAAACGCCGCCAGCTCCGGCGCGCGTTTCATCGTACCGTCATCGTTGACGACTTCACTGATTACCGCCGCCGGCGAAGACAGTCCCGCCAGCCGTACGAGATCGACAGAGGCCTCGGTATGCCCCGTGCGGCGCAGCACGCCGCCTTTCGCATAGCGCAACGGAAAGATGTGACCGGGCCGCGAAAACGCGTCCGGCGAGGAAGCGGGGTCCGCCAGGGCCCGGATGGTTTTCGCGCGGTCGTGCGCCGAAATGCCGGTCGTCGTGCCGATCCTGCAATCGACAGACACAGTATAGGCCGTATGCCGGGTATCGGTGTTTTCCGAGACCATTTGCGGCAGGCGCAACTCGTCCAGCCGTTCGGCCATCATCGGCATGCAGATGATGCCGCTGGTGTAGCGGACGAAAAACGCAATCGCCTCCGGCGTCGCCTTTTCGGCCGCCATGATGAGGTCGCCCTCATTCTCACGATCCTCGTCGTCCATCATGATGACCATGCGGCCGGCACGGATGTCGGCGACGATGTCTTCGATCGAGTCGAGTTCCAGGTCGGCGGTCTGTCTAGCTTGCAACATTTGGGGCACTGTAATGCAATCGTTCGAGGTAACGCGCGATGATATCGCATTCGACGTTCACGCGCGTCGCTGGTTCGTAGCCGCTGATGATGGTCTGCTCCAGCGTATGCGGGATAATGTTGACGCCAAACCGGCAATCGTCGACTTCATTGACGGTCAGGCTGACGCCGTCGATCGCCACCGACCCCTTGGCCGCGACGTACCGCGCCAATGCCGGCGGCAGTTCGATCTCGAAGCGGACCGAGCGGCCGTCGTCACGGCGGCCGACGATCGTGCCAACGCCGTCGACGTGGCCGAGGACAAGGTGGCCGCCGAGCAGCGTCGAGGCGGTCGCCGGCATTTCCAGGTTGACCTGCGCACCCGGCTGAAAGGAGCCGAGCGTGGTGCGGGCGAGCGTTTCGCCGGAGACATCCGCGCCGAAGCCGATGGCGGCAAGTGCCGTAATGGTGAGGCACACGCCGTTGACGGCGATGCTGTCGCCGAGCGTCAGTCCGTCAAAGTCCAGCGCCGGCGCGGCGACTTCAATCCGGGCATCGCCGGCTCCGGGTTTGATTGCAGTCACTTCGCCAATGGCTTGTATGATTCCGGTAAACACCTGTCGCTCCGTTCCTGATTGTTGGTATTTTCACAGTAGCTTGTAAGTCAGACGCCAGTCCTCGCCTAGCCGACGTTGCTCCGCGAGGGCAAGCCTGGGCCGCACGGCCAGCGTTGTCAGGCCCGGCAGCGCGAACATCCCGCGGCCCGCATCGCCCAGCAGCGTCGGCGCAAGATAGACCACGATCTCATCCACGAACCCGGCGGCGAGAAGCGCGCCATTCAGCCGCGGGCCAGCCTCCACCAGAACCTCGTTGCACTCCATCTCGGCGAGCCGGCACAGGACGGCCTCCAGATCGAGATGCCCATTCTTCCGGCTGACGCGCTCGATCGTCGCGCCCGCGAGTTCACCCGCGACATCGGCCGCCGTAAAGACCACTGTGCGGCCGCCGTCGTTGAGCACCCGCGCTTGCCGCGGCGTCCGCAATTCGCCGTCGAGGACCACCCGCAACGGCTGGCGCGTCATCTCCAAACCTGTATCGCGCGCCGTCATCCGCGGATCGTCCGCCAGAACCGTCCCGATGCCGGTGAGCACTGCCGAACTCCGGGCGCGCAGACGATGGCCGTCGGCACGCGCCGCCGCGCCCGTGATCCATTGGCTTTCCCCGGACGCCAGCGCGGTGCGGCCGTCCAGGCTCGCTGCAATCTTGAGCCGCACGAACGGCAGACCGCTAGCCATGCGCTTGACGAAGCCGGGATTTACCGCGGCCGCCTCCGCCTCAAGGACGCCTCTATCGGCCGTAATGCCCCGCTCCCGCAACCGCGCGAAACCTTGCCCGGCCACCAGCGGATTCGGATCCGTCATTGCCGCGACCACATGATCTATGCCCGCTTCAATCAGCGCGTTCGTACACGGCGGCGTGCGGCCGGTGTGACAGCAAGGCTCCAACGTGACAAACGCCGTCGCGCCGCGCGCGCGTTCGCCGGCCGACCGCAACGCCGCGACTTCGGCGTGCGGCCCACCGGCGCGTTCGTGCCAGCCTTCGCCGACGATTTCGCCACCCGCCACGATGACGCACCCAACCCGAGGATTCGGGTCAGTCGTATAAAGACCGCGCCGGGCCAGTTGCAGCGCACGGGCCATAAAGCGAACATAGTGGGCGTCGCTCCTGTCGTTCATCGCTTTTTATCCGGCAATAACGACATTTGATCGCGATCGTTCGGCTGTGCGCTTTTAAGTCGTTCGATTTCTTCCTGGAATGCATCGACATCCGCAAAGCTGCGATAAACCGATGCGAAACGCACGTAGGCGACTTCGTCCAATTGCCGCAGGGCTTCCATCACCCAGTCGCCCAGTTCGCGTGAGCGCACTTCGCGCTCGCCGATCGTCTGCAGATGGTGAATGATGCTGGCGAGCGCCGCTTCGATGCGCTCGGTATCCACCGGACGCTTTTCCAGCGCATGCATCATGCCGGTGCGAAGCTTGTTTTCGTCGAAAGGCACGCGCGTGCCGTCGCGCTTGACGATCCGCGGCATCACCAGCTCGGCCGTTTCAAACGTGGTGAAACGCTCCATGCACGCCGCGCACTCGCGCCGCCGGCGAACCTGCCGGCCCTCCCCCGCCAGGCGCGAATCGATCACCCGGGTCTCTTCGTGTCCGCAGAAGGGACAGTGCACGGCTAAACCCTATAGAACGGTAACTTCAGTCGTCACCGAATTGGCAATAAAGCAGGCCGCATGCGCGCGTTCGTGCAAAGCGGCCACGTCTTCCACCTCGATGCCCGGCGCGAAGTCGATCTGCGGATGCAATTCGACTCGCGTGACGGCGAGCTTGCCGTCCGCGTTCTTTTCAAGGTAACCGACGGCGCGATCCTCGTACCGCTCGACCGTCAGCCGCTTGCGCGCGCACAGCGCGAGAAACGTCAGCATGTGACAACTTGAAAGCGCCGCGACGAACGCTTCTTCGGGGTCGACACTGGCGCCGTCGCCATTGAAGCCCGGCGCGGCCGACGCCTTGACGACAGTATGGTCGCCGAACCGCCATTCATGCTCGCGGTTGAAGTCATCGTAGCCGAAGGAGTCGGTGGTCTTGCGCCACGAAATATTCGCGTGGTGCGCGGACATCAGCTGACCGCGCGCTGCCGTACCGGCTCCGGATATACCGGGAAACGCCGGCATAGCGCGAGTGCCTGATCGCGGACCCGCTCAATGACGCTGCCGTCGCCCAGATTATCCACGACATCGGCGATGCAATCGGCGAGCTGGCGCATTTCCGCTTCGCCCATGCCGCGTGTAGTCACCGCCGGTGTGCCGATGCGCAGGCCGCTGGTAACGAACGGCGAACGGGGATCGTTCGGCACGGCGTTCTTGTTCACCGTGATGTTTGCCTGATCCAGCGCCGCGTCCGCGTCCTTGCCGGTCACGCCCTTCTCGATCAGGTCGACCAGAAACAGATGGTCGTCGGTCCCGCCGGTGACGATCTTGAAACCGCGCGTCGAGAGCTGCGCCGCCATCGCGCGCGCATTGGAAATCACCTGCGTCTGGTACGTCTTGAATTCCGGCTGCAGCGCTTCCAGCAGCGCGACGGCCTTGGCGGCGATGACGTGCATCAACGGGCCACCCTGGGTGCCGGGGAACACCATCGAGTTGAGCTTCTTTTCGATTTCCTCGTTGGCGCGCGCGAGAATCATGCCGCCGCGCGGGCCGCGGAGCGTTTTGTGGGTCGTGGTCGTCGTGATGTCGGCGACGTTGACCGGGCTCGGATAAACGCCCGCGGCCACGAGGCCCGCGACGTGAGCCATATCGACCACCAGGTACGCGCCGACTTCGTCCGCGATGTCGCGGAAGCGCTGCCAGTCCATGACACGCGAATAGGCCGAAAAGCCGGCCACGATGACCTTCGGCCTGTGCTCGCGCGCGAGCGCCGCGACCTGCTCGTAATCGACTTCGCTGCCGTCTTCGTTGAGGCCATACTGGACCGAATTGAAAAGCTTGCCGGAGAAATTGGGCTTGGCGCCGTGAGTGAGGTGGCCGCCATGCGCGAGGCTCATGCCGAGCAACGTGTCGCCCGGCTGCATCAGCGCCAGAAAAGCGGCAGCGTTCGCCTGCGAGCCTGAATGCGGCTGGACGTTGGCGTAATCGGCGTCGAACAGCTTTTTGGCGCGCGCGACGGCGAGGCGCTCCGCCACATCGACGAATTGGCAGCCGCCGTAGTAGCGCTTGCCGGGGTAGCCCTCGGCATATTTGTTCGTCAGCACCGAACCCTGCGCCTCCAGCACCCGCGGACTGGCATAGTTTTCCGAGGCGATCAGTTCGATATGATCTTCCTGACGGCGCCCCTCGGCCGCGATCGCTTCGGCGAGTTCGTTATCGAACCCGGCAATGGTCATGTCGGTGCTGAACATGCTGGTTTCCTTGCGGCTGGTAAAAGGTTAATTATAGGACGAAGCCATTCAGAAAGCTGAGTTGCTGGCTGAGCCAGGTCATGCGGCCGAGCAGCACGAGAATACCGACCGCGATCAGCAGCACGCCAGCGCCGATTTCGACCGCTCGGAAGAAGCGCCGGAAGCGGGTGATAAAGCTGATCAGGTAATTGAATCCCAGCGCCGCGGCAATGAAGGGTACGCCCAACCCCAGCGAATACACGATCAGCAGCCCGACGCCCTCGGTGACGGTGCTCTGCGTCGCTGCCATCGCCAGCACGCCGCCGAGAATCGGGCCGATACAGGGCGTCCAGCCGAACGCGAAGGCCATGCCGATGCCGTACGCACCCGCGAGCGAGCGCGGCCGTTCACTGCTCTGGTAGCGCTTCTCGCGGTACAGGAAAGGAATGCGCAACAAGCCGGTGATGTGCAGGCCGAAGATGATGATCACGGCGCCGGCGATACGGGTAAAAACGGGGCTGTTCTGAAACAGGAAACGGCCGATGCTGGTCGCGGACGCGCCGAGGGCCACGAAAATCGTCGTGAAACCGAGCACGAAGAAGATCGCGTTGATCGTGACCCCGCGCAGCAATGTCGCTCGCTCGACTGCGGCGCCGGTGGCGGCGTTCAGCGCGAAATCCTGCTGGGATACGCCAGATATGTAAGACAGGTATCCGGGGACCAGCGGGAGTACGCATGGGGAGAGAAAAGAGACGATGCCGGCGGCCAGGGCGGCGAAGACTGAGATTTGGTTCATTGCTTGGCAATTATCTCAAGAGAGAGCGGCGGGTTCCAATGGGCTCGCTCTTCTGGGGTCGTTGTGTGCGAGTCGGCGCGGTGACACCTCTCCAGAACGCCGTGAATACGTCCCTGTAGGCTCCGGCGGCGACTTCCTGTCGCCGACGGTCTGGAGAGGCGTCCCCGCACCGCCTCTTTCACTGTTGTCGCCAGCCCGAGGAAGAATTCGATTTGATCCCCTCCCCCTAGCCCTCTCCCTGAGGGAGAGGGAATAAGAGCGGGGAGTGTCGCAAGCGACGCTCTTAGCCCCTCTCCCTCAGGGAGAGGGGTTGGGGTGAGGGAAACCGGCCGCAACGTGTCGAAGGTGGTGTGGTAGCTTCTCTCAGGACCGTCGGCGACAGGAAGTCGCCGCCGGAGCCTACAGGGATGTATTCACGGCGTTCCTGAGAGGAGATACCACACCGCCTCCTCCGCCACAGCCTATCGGCGCCCGATCCCGTAGTAAGTAAACCCGATTCCACGCAGATAGCCGGGGTCATAAACATTGCGACCGTCAAAGACAACTGGCGTAGTTAGTGCAGCCTTCATAGCATCAAAGTTAGGGCTGCGAAATGGCCGCCATTCTGTCATTAAAACAAGGGCATCCGCTCCCTCGCACGCCTCATCCGCCGAAGTACATAACAGCAAGTCATCACGATCGCCGTACAGGCGTCGCGCCTCGCCCATCGCCTCCGGATCAAACGCTCGCACCTTTACGTCTGCCGCCCACAGCGCCTCCATCAGGACACGGCTCGGGGCTTCGCGCATGTCATCCGTATCGGGCTTGAAGGCCAGGCCCCACAGGGCGATGGTGCGACCCTTGAGATTGCCGTCGAAGTGCTTCTCGATCTTGCCGAACAACACCTTTTTCTGATCGTCGTTGATCTGCTCGACGGCAGACAGTAAACGGCCATCGTAGGCGTACTGGCGCGCCGTTCGTTCCAGCGCGCGCACGTCCTTCGGAAAACACGAGCCGCCATAACCCGCGCCGGGATAAATGAAGTGATAGCCGATGCGCGGGTCGGATCCCATGCCGATTCGAACCTGCTCGATGTCCGCGCCGACATGATCCGCAATATTCGCCATTTCGTTCATGAAGCTGATCTTCGTCGCGAGCATTGCATTCGCGGCGTATTTGGTCAGCTCCGCCGACCTCACGTCCATGACGATCATGCGATTGTGATTGCGATTGAACGGCGCATACAAGGCTTCGAGCAGTTCAGCGCTCTTCTCGCGCTCCACGCCGACGATAATGCGGTCCGGTTTCATGAAGTCGTCGATCGCCGCGCCTTCCTTCAGGAACTCGGGATTGGACACGACATCGAAATCCACCGGCGCGCTCCGATCCGCCAATGCCTTGGCGACCGTGGCGCGTACCTTATCGGCAGTACCTACCGGTACGGTCGACTTGTCGACGATCAGCTTGAAGTCGTTCATGTGCTCGCCGATCGAAGCGGCAACAGCGAGAACATACTGGAGGTCCGCCGAACCGTCCTCGTCCGGCGGTGTGCCAACTGCAATGAACTGGAACAGGCCGTGCGCCACGCCTGCCGCAACGTCCGTCGTGAATTTCAGCCGGCCGGCCGCGGCGTTGCGAGCAATCACTATGTCCAGACCCGGTTCGTGTATCGGCACTTCACCGCGATTCAGTCGGGCAATCTTGTTCTCGTCAATATCGACACACAACACATCGTTGCCGACATCAGCGAGGCAGGCTCCGGTAACCAATCCTACGTAACCGGATCCGAAAATAGTGATATTCATCGTTCTTTAGAGTCCTTTCAAAAAAACCAGCTCAGGTTGACGCGCACCGTATCACGCGATGCACTGTGAGACGCCGCGACCTGGAAGCCCAAATGGCTCCAGACCGCGCCGATACCGACCCAGCCGCCGAAGCCGCGGTCGCCGAAATTTTCCTTCGCGTCGTAAAAGACGCCGCCGTCGATTTCCCAGGGCGAGGACTTCTTGACCAATGTCCGGAAGCCCCAGCTCAGGCGGACCCATCGGTCCGTCTTTTCGCCAAGAGCGGACGGGCCGAAGTCGGCGGTTTCGCGGAAGGCACGCGCTTGCAAATACGCCGAAGTATTGCCGTGCGGATTTTCCTCGTATCCGATACCGACACTGTAGATGTGCTCCTCACCCGGCAGGTCGTCAAAATCCAGATGATTGGCGCTGCCAACCAGATAGATGTTTTCGCCAAACTGCCACGACGCCTCCAGGCCGTAGCCTTTCGCCTTGTCGTTAAAGTAATCCGAGTCCTGCGTCGTGTAACCGACACGCAGGTAACTGTAGCTGAGTGGATTTGCCGCGTACGCGGCACCCGATGCGCTGACGGTGATCAGCGCCAAACCTGCAAGAATGTACTTCATGTTGTTAGCCCCCTATGGCTCTGCCGGATGACCCATTTCCTGCGGCGTGCGCGGAGGCTCGTCAATCAGAAGCCCCAGCTTGCCGCCCAACCATTTCGTCGTCGTTGCCTGCACGAAAATCGTAATTAGCACAGCCATGAAGGTGACTGAAGCAATCAAGTCGGCGTGGGGTGCTCCGACGCCAACCAGCAATCCCGCCAGTGCTGCGGGAATGACACCCGTCTCGCGCACCCAGCACACAAACAAGAGTTCCTTCAACTGCCATTTTGCACGCCGGTCAGGCAGGCAGCACAAAAATACAGTCGCCGGTCGCGCAACGAGCATGAAAATCGCGACGAGAAATACCCCACCGACCCAGTACCTGCTCAGCAAGTTAAAGTCGACATGCGTACCGAGCAAGATAAATATAAACATACGCATTATGAGAGAGGTGGTACCGATGAAGTCCTCGAGACCCTTTTCTTCACCTTCCTCAATCTCGAATCCAAACATATCCTTGTTGCCGATCAGCACACCTGCGACAAATGCCGCCATATACCCGCTGGCGCTGACCATATCTGCCCCAAGGTATCCGCCAACAACAACTATCAGCGTAACCAGAGGCATATATTCGCGCAGGAACGCGTATTTTTCGTGCGCGATCAAGAACAAGGCGGCGGCACCGATAACTCCGCCAACCAAAAGGCCTAGCCCGGCCTCTTGAGCGAGTTGCAAAAGCGAATCATTCACCGAGAAACCGGCGCCCGCAAGCACCACGGACATCAACGTCACCGTAATGATAGCGCCCATCGCGTCGTTCAGCGCTGATTCACTCATCACCAGATGCGACACTCGTTCCCTGATTCGCACCTGCTTGAACACCGGAACCAACGTAGCGGGGTCGGTCGACGCGATAACTGCCCCCAGGAGCAACGCCACCAGAAGCGGAATGCCAAATATCCAATGCGCCGCGTAGCCGACAATCAGCATCGTCACAACGACACCGATCGTGGCGATTACGATCAGACTGATCCAGACATCCTTGAGCACCCGGAGCGCCACCGTCGCGCCGCCATCGAATATGATGTAGGCAGCGCCAAAGATCAGAATAATCTGGTTGAGCGCCGACCCCGTCGGCACTACGATGAGACCTATCTCAGGGCCAAGTATGACCCCCACCAATAAAAACAGCACAATGTCTGGAACGCGGATTTTATGCGCGACAAAGCCTGCGATTGAACCACAGGCAAGAATTACCCCGACGATAAAAAGGACATGCTCGGCGGTTTCAACGGCGTGTGTTGGTTGCACTATCGCTCTCTATATGGCTTGAGGGGAACGGCCGCGTCTGATGCGGCGGTAAAGGCCGGCACTATAGCATTGGTTGATCGACGTGAAAATATGACGAGCGGACGAAAACTAGAGGAGGAATACTACCGAGAGCAGCCCGACAAGGCTTAATATCACGGCGTAAGGGAGCGCCATCCAGACCATCCGCCCGTAAGACAACCGGATCAAGGGCGCCAGCGCCGACGTAAGCAGGAACAGGAAGGCGGCTTGGCCATTTGGCGTTGCCACGCTGGGGATATTGGTACCCGCGTTAATGGCGACGATCAACTGCTGGAATTCGGTCGGGCTTACTGCACCTGCCGTGACGGCTGCCTTCACTTCCTTCAAATACACGGTAGCTACAAAGACGTTGTCGCTGATCACCGACAATAATCCATTGGCGGCGTAAACCATCCCCAAGCGCGTCCCATCCCGGAAGCTGAACACCCAATTCATGATCGGATGGAAGAGTTGGTGCTCGTCTATCACGGCTATTACGGCAAAAAATACCACTAACAACGCGGTAAATGGCAGCGCCTCCGTGAAAGCGTGACCGATACGATTTTCCTCGACAATTCCTGTTAGCGCCGTCGCTACTACGAGGAGTGCCAGCCCGATCAAGCCAATTTCAGCCACATGAAAAGCCAATGCGGCAACGAGAAGTACTGCAATAACTCCTTGAATAGCCAGCTTCAGGTTCGCGCTCGCACCACGTTTACGCCGTTGCTCGCCTTCATAATCCTCCAGTACCTGACGCACCCCCTCCGGCAATTTCGTGCCATAGCCAAACCAAGCCACTCGCTCCAATAGCACGCAAGTTAAAAGCCCTCCGATCAGCACCGGGATTGAAACCGGTGCGACGCGCAAGAAAAATTCGGTGAAATGCCACCCTGCAGCATGCGCGAGAAGCAAGTTCTGCGGTTCACCCACCAAAGTCGTCATCCCGCCCAATGCCGTACCTACCACGGCATGCATCATGAGATTGCGAAGATAACTCCGAAATTGATCGAGGTCCGCTCTCGATAACTCGTGGATACCGGCGTCGTCACGACGATCGTGATCTTCGTCATCGCGCGCGCATGATGCGGCTTTGTGGTAGACGGCGTAGAGACCGCCTACCACGGCAATAATGACGGCGGTAACCGTCAGTGCATCGAGGAAGGCGGACAGCAAAGCCGCGACGAACGTGAAAATCAGTGAGAGCCCAATCTTTGAACGAACTCCAAGAAAGATGTGCGTGAACAGGAACATCAACAATTCCTGCAGAAAGAATACCCCCGCCACCATGAACATCAGGAGAAGAATGACCGGGATGTTATGGACTAACTCATTGTAAACCGCGTCCGGCGTTGCCATGCCAATCGCAATTGCTTCGAGGGCAAGGAGGCCACCGGGTCCGAGCGGATAGCACTTGAGTGCCATCGCCAGCGTGAAGATAAATTCGATCAGCAGTATCCAGCCGGCAATGAACGGACCGAAGGAAAAGAAGATAACGGGATTGACAACGAGAAACCCGACGATAGCGGCCTTATACCAAGCAGGCGCCGCACCCAGAAAGCTGCGCGTCAATGCCCAGCCATAGGCGCCGCGGACATTATTTGACGGCATCAGTCGCTCCATTCCAGAGGCATTGCCCGCCGCATGCGTCATCGATAGCCGCAAGTCGTGCCACATGTGCCGCAAGCTCTTCATCAGATGCGCGAATCACTCGCAGCGGACCCCTCGGGCGGGTTACCGGTACGGCGACCGTCGCCACTCCCGGCTCCACCGCCGCGTCGAGCGACAACGCCGCCTGACCGCCCGTCATGGCGAGGTACACGTCAGCCAGGATCTCCGCATCGAGCAGCGCGCCGTGGTACTCGCGCTGCGAATTGTCGATGTCGTAGCGGCGGCAAAGCGCATCCAGGCTGTTCTTCTGCCCCGGGTGCATGCGCCGTGCGTCGAGCAGCGTGTCGCGGACCTTGCAGATGCTCGCGATGTCGCTCACCGCGTGGCTTAGCAGGCCCAGCTCGTAGTTCAGAAAGCCGATGTCGAACGGCGCGTTGTGAATGATGAGTTCGCTGTCGCGGATGAAAGCCAGCAGGTCTTCGATCACCTCGCCGAACCGCGGCTTGTCGCGCAAGTCGTCCAGGGTGATGCCGTGGACCTCCACCGCGCCGGCATCGATATCCCGCTCCGGATTGAGGTAATGGTGGAACGTCTGCCGGGTGATGCGGCGATTGACGATCTCCACCGCGCCGATTTCGATGATGCGGTGGCCTTCCGCAGTGTCGAGGCCGGTGGTTTCGGTGTCGAGGACTATTTGGCGCATTCTTAGGATCGGGGTTCGGGATTCGGGATTCGGGGCTCGGCAAGAACGGCCTGCATTTCGTCTATGCCCTTGTTGGCCAGGGCATCGGCGCGTTCGTTACCGGGAGTGCCGGCGTGGCCTTTGACCCAATGCCATTCGATATCGTGCCGGCTGGCCTGGGCATCGAGTTCGCGCCACAGGTCGGCGTTCTTGACTGCCGTGCGGGCGGCCGTTTTCCAGCCGCGCCGCTTCCAGTTGGCGAGCCAGCTTGTGATGCCGTCGCGAACGTACTTCGAATCGGTGTAGAACGCCACCTCGCATGGCTTTTTCAGCGCCTTCAGGGCCTCGATCGCCGCCGTCAGTTCCATGCGGTTGTTGGTGGTCTGCGGCTCGCCGCCGTACAGCGCCTTTTCGCGGCCATTGGCGGATAGCAATGCGCCCCAGCCTCCCGGACCGGGGTTGCCGCGGCACGCGCCGTCGGTGTAGATGACTACCCTCGACATGTGGGCGTCGTCCGGGTTGTTGGCCTTGCAAGGCCGCGGACCAGCGATTTCTCGCGCCGGACGCGCAGCGGCTTGATCGGCGTCAGTGTCGTGACGCGTTTACGAGCGGTAATAAAGTAACCTCCTGCCAGCGCCGGCCAGCAATTGCGGCCGAGCGTCCGGGTGAATTCAAGGCGGTGCAGCAAGGCGGGGTGTTCCGATGGCAAGCCATGCAGATAGCGACGGACCCGGATCACCTCGAACCCCAGCAGGCCGAGCCAGTCCTTCATGCGCCATTCGCCGATATAGCGGCCGGTCGCCCACGGCAGGTGCGCGTGCGACGCCAGCCGCCGGCGGCCGCCCCAGAAACTCCACGGATTGAAGCCGAATATCAGCACACGCCCCTCCCCGACCAGCACGCGCTCCGCCTCGCGCAGCACCGCATGGGGATCGCTGCTGCGTTCAAGCGTATGCGGCAACAGCACCGCATCGACGCTGTATGACTCCAGCGCGAGTGCGCCGGCGTCGCTGATCAGCCCGCAACCGTCGCCGCACGTCCCGCCGACCAGCGCCCGGCCGCGGATCTTGCAGCCGTTCAGCAATTCGGAGTCCCGCCCCCACGCCCCGACCTGGACGATCCAGTAACCAAACAACGTGCTGTAGACATCGTCCAGCAGACGGGTCTCCTCGTCGAGCGCCTGCCGCCCGGCGGGGCTGTCGAACCATGCTGAAAAGGAACCCATGGCCGCCACCGCTCCGCACCTGTCATGGCGCCCCTTGGCGCCGTAAACTGGCGCCCCTTGGCGCCGTAAACTGGCGCCTCTTGGCGCCGTCAATCTGCCGGCGTCACTATACCTGCCCGCGGATACCGGGGCCAGCGGGTAGAGCCGGCCATCCGTCCGGGAATCACGCCCGATCAGGCGTCCCGCGTGGGGGCTGGCGTTGACCCCCCCGGCCAATCCCGTAAGATGGCACGGGTGATCGCCGTCACCGCCATACCCGCGCTGCGGGATAACTATATCTGGCTCCTGAAGGGGGAAACGGAGTGCGTGGCGGTGGTCGATCCGGGTGAGGCGGCGCCGGTCAATGCGCGCCTGGCGGACGATGATCTCGAACTCGCGGCCATTCTCGTGACGCATCATCATTGGGATCACTCCGATGGCATCCCTGGACTCTCCGCACGATGGGACGTGCCAGTTTTCGGCCCCGCCGCGGACGGCATCAAGGGCGTGACCAGTCCTCTCGACGCTGGCACGACCTTTGAAGTGCCCGGTGTCGGCTGCACGTTCCAGGCGTTGCCGACGCCGGGGCATACGCGCGGCCAGGCCGCCTACTACGGCGAAGGCATGGTTTTTACCGGCGATACGTTGTTCAGCGGCGGCTGCGGACGGTTATTCGAGGGAACGGCCGGCCAGATGTGGGAGTCGCTGTGCCGACTGCGGCAATTGCCGCCGGAAACCCGCGTCTATTGCGGCCATGAGTACACTCAGGGTAACCTGCGCTTCGCCGCCGAGGTAGAACCCGGAAATGAGGCGATCAAGAAGCGTCAATCGTGGGCGAACGACCGCCGTGCCGCCGGCAGCCCAACGCTGCCCTCGACGATCGGCGACGAAATGACATTCAACCCGTTTTTGCGTGCAGACCATGACTCCGTTCGAGCCGCTGCCGAGCGTGCCGCAGGCGCAAAGCTGAACGATCCGGTTGCGGTCTTCGCGGCGCTCAGAAGTTGGAAGGACAATTTTTGATGGACGATATGCCCACCGGCCACCGCACGACACTGGCTTTGCGCGGCGCGCTACTGAGCGTCTCGATGGCGCTGCTGCTCGCCTCCGGCGGCTGCGCGATCTTCGTGAAGGCACCGCCGGCCGCGGCCGATCAGACCGCCCCGCCGCCTGAAGCCGATACCATCACCAAGCTGCCGCCGGTGCAATGGAAGGACCTTGAGGAGGGCCCGGAGGAAGAAACTGCCGCCACGCCGAGCCTGCCGGTCAAGCCGGCCCGGCCAACGAGCCTCTGGCAGCGCATGCGCAAGCATTTCGACCTGCCGGACGTGGACAACGACCGCGTCACCGCCAAGCTCAACTGGTACGCCGCCCACCCGGAATATATCGAACGGGTCGCGCAGCGCGCCAAACCGTACCTGTATTACATCGTCGAGCAACTGAAAGCGCGCGACATGCCGATCGAGCTGGCGCTGCTCCCGGTTGTCGAAAGCGCCTTCGATCCGTTCGCCTACTCGCGCAGCGGCGCGTCGGGGCTGTGGCAGTTCATTCCCGAGACCGGCCGCCGCTTCGGACTGCGGCAGAACTGGTGGTTTGACGGCCGACGCGACGTCGTCAGTTCCACCCGCGCAGCGCTCGATTATCTGCAGTACCTGTACGGCAGGTTCGACAACTGGATGCTGGCACTCGCCGCCTACAATTCCGGCGGCGGCCGGGTCGCATGGGCGATCCGGAAGAACAAGCGCCACGGCGAGCCGACCGATTTCTGGCACCTCGATCTTCCGCGGCAGACGCGTGCCTACGTCCCGTGGCTGCTGGCCGTGTGCGACGTTATCAAGGAGCCGAAGAAATTCGGCATCACGCTGCCCGACATTCCGAACAAGCCCTATCTCGCCAAAATATCCATCAAGTCGCAGCTCGACATCGCCCGCGCGGCGAAAATGGCCGATCTGTCGCTGGAGCAGATGTACCTGCTGAACGCGGGCTTCAATCGGTGGGCCACGGAACCGGGGCAGGATCACAATATCCTCATTCCACTTTCCGAACGTGCGGACTTCGTGGCCAATCTGGCCGCGCTGCCGGATGACAATCGGGTCCAGTGGTCGCATCATCAGATTGCGCGCGGCGACACGCTGTCTTCGATCGCCAATCACTACGGCACGACCGTCGCGGTGCTGGAGAAGGTCAACCAGCTCGACTCGTCGGTGATCCGCGCCGGCCACTACCTGATGGTCCCGGACGCCGCGACCAGCCTCGACCAATACGCGGTCAACGAAATCAGGCAACTGCGGCATGACGAGCTGGCACACCAGGGGCGCAAGATTCACTATGTGGTACGTCCCGGCGATTCCTTGTGGGCGATCAGCCGCCGCTTCGGCGTCAGCACCCATCAGGTCGCCCAGTGGAACCACATGAGCATGCGTTCGACATTGCACATCGGCGACAAGCTGGTGCTCTGGCGCCGGGGTTCGGCGCCGCGCGTGCGCAAGGTTGACTATGTCGTCCGCGCCGGCGATTCTCTCTGGGATATCAGCCGCGAGTATAACGTCGACGTGCGCGAAATCGCGCGCTGGAACGGCATCGGGCGAAACGACACGCTGCACATTGGCGACAAGCTGACGATCTGGCCGCACGGACACGGCGAGGCGCGGGCCCAGACCGTCAGTGCGACAGGAAAGGATCTGCTGCACAAGATTCAGTACACGGTCCGCTCCGGCGATTCGCTATGGTCAATTTCCAACCAGTTCAACGTCAACGTGAATCAGCTGGCAAACTGGAACTCCTTGTCGACCAGCGACTACCTGCATCCGGGTCAGCAACTGGTTCTGTACGTTAACGAACAGGACGCCTCCACACAGAGTTAAACTCTCACCCTGCCGCCTCCCCTGTGGCAGGGGCAAGAATCATCAAACGGAGCACAAAAATGGCGTTTCTAAACGGCAAGCGCGCGTTAATCGTCGGCCTTGCGAGCAACCGTTCGATCGCCTGGGGCATCGCGCAGGCGATGCATCGCGAGGGCGCGGAACTGGCGTTCAGCTATCAGGGCGAGAAGCTCAAGGGCCGCGTCATCGACATGGCCGCCGAATTGGGTTCAGATCTTGTTTTTCCGTGCGACGTAGGCAGCGACAGCGACATCGACGCGCTCTTCGCGGGCCTGCGCGAGCGCTGGGATGGACTGGATATCATCGTTCACTCAGTGGGTTTCGCACCGCGCGACCAGCTCGCGGGCCGCTACATCGATTCCGTTACGCGTGAAGGCTTCAAGATCGCGCACGATATCAGCGCCTATAGCCTCGCGGCGCTTGCCAAGGCAGGCCGCAGCATGATGCAGGGCCGCAATGGCGCGATCCTGACATTGAGTTATCTGGGCGCAATACGTGCGCTGCCGAACTACAACGTCATGGGACCCGCCAAGGCGAGCCTGGAGGCGAACGTACGCTTTCTCGCTCACGACCTCGGCGAGGAAGGTATTCGTGTCAATGCAATCTCGGCCGGACCGATCAAGACGCTCGCCGCGGCCGGTATCAGCGGTTTTCGCGGGATGCTGGAGCATGTGCGGGAAATCGCGCCGTTGAAGCGGAACGTCACCATCGAAGACGTCGGCAACACGGCGGCTTTTCTTTGCTCGGATCTTGCCGCGGGAATTACGGCAGAAACGATCTACGTCGACGCCGGCTACAGCAGTGTCGGGATGAGCCTGTAGGATAAATCGCGGGCTGAGGGGGTTAGCGCAATCCCCTCAGCCCGTCGCGCAAGCAATCAGTAATTGCTGATATTGCTCTTCTGAATATCGATGTCGGCCCGCTGACGCAAGTCCGCCACGTATGCCGCCAGATCGGCTCGTGCGTGAGCGCCGGTCAACCGGCTCACCATCTGCTTCTTCAGCGCATCTGTCACCGAACCCGGCTCGCCCGGTTTCACACCGGAAACTACGTACACGGCCTGATCGCCGGAGTCGAGCTTGACCACGCCGGCGCTGACCTTCGAATCGGCAGGGATGTCGGCCTTGAATGCGGCAGTCAGGATCGGTCGGGGCACGGTCGTGGCGTTGCGGGCGATCCACACGGGGGCCTCAACCTTGATATCGCCCGCGGCTTTCTTAAGGCTCGCGCCCTGCTTCGCCTTGGCGACAATGTCCGCCGCGACCTGCGCGGCCTGTTTCTCCGCTGCCCGCTGCTTCAACGTTCTGGCGATCTGATCCTTTACCTCGCTCAACGGCTTGAGCTTCGCCGGCTCATGATCGACATCGCGCAGCACGATGACGTGCGTCTTGCCAAGCTTCACGATGTGATTGCGGCCGTTCCTGAACACGGAGGTGCTGAATGCCGCATCCCGCACAGCCGGATTGGAAGCAATGCCTTCGCCGGTATCCCGGGTCACGCCCTTCACCTGCTGGATCGGCAGCTTCAGCGCCTTGTGAATCGGCTCCAGCGAATCCTGATTGTCGAACGCCAGGTTGCCCAGGCGATCGCCCAGCTTGTAAAACTTGTCTTCGGCCTTCTTCTGGCGATAATCCTTCGCCAACTGGTCCCGCACCTCTTCGAATGACTTCTGCTGCGGCTTGCGAACGCCTTCGAGCTTGATGATGTGGTAACCGAACTGTGACTTGATCGGACCGGCAACAGCGCCGACCTTGTCCATGCCGAACAGCGCTTTCTCGAACGGCTTCACCAGTTCGCCGTGCTGAATCCAGCCCAACTCGCCGCCCTTCTTCGCCGAACCGGCGTCGTCCGAATATTTCTTCGCGAGCTTGGCGAAATCGCCGCCGCTCTGGATCTTCTTCAGGATTGACTCGGCCTTGGCCTTCGCCTGTTGTTCCGCCTCCGGCGTCTTGCCTTTCGGCGCAATGAGAATATGGGCGGCCTGGCGTTGCTCCTGCTTGACGAAGGTGTCCTTCTTGTCCTGGTATAACGACTTCAGTGCCTGGTCGTCGAGCGGAATCTGTTTCGCAATATCCTGCGCGTCCAGCTCGATATAAGCGATGGCCACCTTCTCCGGTGTCATGTACGCGTCCTTGTGACCCTTGTACCAGCTCTCGATCTCGGCCTTCGTCGGATTCGTCTGATCGAGGTAACGGGAAGCATTGACAACGACATACCCAACGTTGCGCTGCTCCTTCGCCAGCGCCACGAAATGGCTGAACTCCGAATCGGTAGCGATTGCGCTGTTCGCAATGCCGGTCTGCAACTGTTTGACCGCCAGATCCTGCCGGATCAGGCTCTCGAAACCCTGGGGCGTATAGCCGGCCTGCTGCAACTTGACCTGGTAGACGCTGAGCTGGAATTGGCCACCTACAAGGAAGGCGGGCATCGAGTGAATCTGCGCGACCAGTTGCCGATCGCCGACGCGGTAACCCGCGTCCATGGCCTGCTGAGTGACCAGTCGGTTGTCGATCAGACTATCGAGAACCTGCTTGTTCAGTTTCGCCTGGTCGGCCTTGTAGTCGGCGCCGAAAAGCTGGTGCAGCCTCTCAAGCTGCGCCTCACGAGCCTTGGTGAAATCGTTGATGGTGATGTCGGCGCCGTTCACTTCCGCGACATAGCTCGGGGTGATGAAGCCGGCGTAGTTGCCGACGCCCCACAGGGCGAACGGCACGATGAGAATCGCGATGATGACCCAGGCGATCCACCCCCGCGTACCTTCTCTCAAACTCTCCAACATAGTTGCTTATCCGCGACGTTAAACCCGATACAAGAAAGGGCGCCGGAGCGCCCTTTTGATGATTGGCGGAGTGGACGGGACTCGAACCCGCGACCCCCGGCGTGACAGGCCGGTATTCTAACCAGCTGAACTACCACTCCGCTGTTTTAAGATAAAAAAGCAGTCCTTGCTTTTTTATCTACGCAAATCGAAAGCAAGCTTCCAATTTGCTTCACATCCCTGTACCAAACGGCCATAGACAAATGTCGATGGCACGAATGTCCTTGGTGGGTGCTGAGGGATTTGAACCCCCGACATTCGCCTTGTAAGGGCGACGCTCTACCAGCTGAGCTAAGCACCCTCTCAATAACGAACCAGCCCCGTGAAACGCCGCGGCACACGGTTGTGCCCGAGATCGGTTCCGCCGCGGCGATCCGCGGGGCCAATGCCGGCGAGCGCGCTAGTTTACGGCATCCTTCAGGGCTTTACCAGCCTTGAAGCCGGGAACATTGCTAGCGGCAATATTGATCGTCTGGCCGGTCTGCGGATTGCGGCCGGTGCGCGCCGCGCGGTGCTTGACCGAGAACGTGCCGAAGCCGACGAGCGAAACCTGGTCGCCGCGCTTCAGACAATTGCTGATCGCGTCCACGAACCCGTCTACGGCACGCGTGGCATCGGCCTTGGACAGATTTGCGGAATTGGCGACGGCGTCAATGAGTTCGGATTTATTCATAAAGTAAATTCCCCTTGAAGGTGGACTGCCAATAAAGTGAGATCCGGATCGTACGCGGAAGCTGCCAGGTTCCGCCCGACTTCGGGTGAACGCGCGTTGCGGCGCGAAAGCCCCGAGGTGTTATACCAAGCGCCGAAAACGCGTGTCAACTGCCGTCGAGCCGCGCCAACGCTGGCGTTGAGCCAATATTAAAACGTGGGCGACAGGTAGAACGCGTCTCGACCATTTTCAATGCGCACGCATCGGATCGGAATCCGACGGCCGCACCACGACTTCACCATTTTCCATTTCCGGTTTCTCGGACGCTTGGGCGGGCGGGCGCTGCAACGCAACCTCCAGCACCTGGTCGATCCACTTGACCGGACGGATTGTGAGTTTTTCCTTGATGTTCTCCGGAATTTCAGCAAGATCCTTCTCGTTCTCTTCCGGAATCAGCACCGTGCCGATGCCGCCGCGGTGCGCGGCAAGCAGCTTTTCCTTCAGCCCGCCGATCGGCAACACCTCGCCGCGCAACGTAATTTCGCCGGTCATCGCGACGTCGGCACGCACTGGAATGTGCGTCAGCGCGGAAACCAGCGCGGTGCACATCCCGACGCCGGCGCTGGGCCCGTCTTTTGGAGTCGCGCCTTCAGGCACGTGAATGTGCACGTCGAGCTTCTGATAAAAATCCTCGTCGATGCCGAACATCGGCGTGCGCGCGCGCACGACGGTCATCGCCGCCTGAATCGATTCCTGCATGACATCGCCGAGCTGGCCGGTGTGCTGCAGCTTGCCCTTTCCGGGCATGGTGGTGGCTTCGATCGTCAGCAATTCGCCGCCGACTTCCGTCCATGCAAGGCCTGTGACCTGACCGATCTGATCGCGCTCTTCGGCGCGGCCGTAGCGGAACCGCTGCACACCGAGATACTCGCCGATATTCTCGCCGGTCACGACGATCTGCCCGCCCGACGGATGCGTCGTCAGATTCTTGACGACCTTGCGACAGATCTTGGAGATCTCGCGCTCCAGGTTCCGCACGCCCGCCTCCCGCGTGTAGAAACGCACGATGTCGCGCAGGCAGTCGTCGGTGATCTCGAGTTCGGCCGGTTTCAGGCCGTTGGCCTTCATCTGTTTCGGCACAAGGTAGCGCTCGCCGATGTTGATCTTTTCGTCTTCGGTGTAGCCCGGCAGGCGAATGACCTCCATGCGGTCAAGCAACGGCGCCGGAATATTCATGCTGTTTGCCGTCGCGACGAACAGCACATCCGACAAATCGAATTCAACTTCCAGGTAATGGTCGCTGAAGGTGCTGTTCTGTTCCGGGTCGAGCACCTCAAGTAGCGCCGAGGACGGATCGCCGCGAAAGTCCATCGCCATCTTGTCGATCTCGTCGAGCAGGAACAGCGGATTCCGCGTACCGACGCGGGACATGTTCTGAATCAGTTTGCCCGGCATCGAGCCGATATAAGTACGCCGGTGGCCTCGAATTTCGGCTTCGTCGCGCACGCCGCCCAGCGACATGCGCACAAAGCGGCGATTGGTCGCGCGCGCGATGCTCTGGCCGAGCGACGTTTTGCCCACGCCGGGCGGCCCGACGAGGCACAGAATCGGTCCCTTGAGCTTTTTGACGCGCTGCTGGACGGCCAGGTATTCAACGATCCGTTCCTTGACCTTCTCGAGGCCGTAATGATCGGCTTCCAACACCTTTTCGGCGGCGGCGAGATCGTGCCGGATACGGCTGCGCTTTTTCCACGGGACGTTGGTCAGCCACTCGATGTAATTGCGCACGACCGTGGCTTCGGCCGACATCGGCGGCATCAGCTTGAGCTTTTTCAGCTCGCCGACCGCCTTGTCGCGCGCTTCCTTCGGCATGCCCGCCCGCTCAATGCGCTTTTCGAGGTCGTCGGCTTCGTTTGGCCCACCCTCTTCGAGGTCGCCCATTTCCTTCTGAATGGCCTTCATCTGCTCATTCAGGTAGTACTCGCGCTGACTCTTCTCCATCTGCTGCTTGACGCGCCCGCGAATGCGCTTTTCGATCCGGAGCACGTCGATTTCGCCTTCGATGACGCCCATGACGTGCTCAAGGCGCTGACGTGGCGATTCGAGTTCCAGCACGTGCTGCTTGTCGTCAAGCTTGAGCGCCATGTGCGCCATGATCGTGTCGGCGAGACGGCCCGGCGCGTCGATGCCCGCCAACGCCGTCAGGATTTCCGGCGGCACCTTCTTGTTGAGCTTGACGTACTGGTCGAACAGCGACAGCGACGAGCGCATCAATACGTCGATCTCGCGGCCTTCTTCTTCTTGATCGGGGCCGAGCAGTTCGACTTGCGCCGACAGGTGCTCGCCGACGAGGAGCGCGGCAATTCGCGCCCGGCTGACGCCTTCGACCAGCACCTTTACGGTGCCGTCCGGCAGCCTGACGAGCTGCAGCACCGTGGCCAGCGTGCCGACCTTGTAGATGTCCTCGTCGCCCGGTTCGTCCACTTCCGGGGTGCGTTGCGCCACCAGCAGGATCTGTTTGTCGCCGCGCATCGCAGTATCGAGCGACGCGACGGATTTGTCGCGTCCCACGAACAGCGGAATGACCATGTGCGGATAAACGACGACGTCGCGCAGCGGCAACACGGGCAGCTGCGCCATGTTCTGAATAATTCGGGAATCGCTCACAGGGACCTCAGTCATCCGAGGCGGCCAACTGCGGAGTTTCGGCTGTCTCGTAGACGATATAGGGTTCGTTGCCGCCCTCGACCACGCCTTCGTCAATCACCACCTTGGAAACATTTTCCATGGAGGGCAATTCGTACATGGTATCGAGCAGAATCTGTTCCAGAATGGTGCGCAGCCCGCGCGCACCGGTTTTGCGCTCCATCGCCTTGCGCGCGGCCGCGCGCAGCGCGTCCTCGCGAAATTCGAGATCGCAATCCTCCATGCTGAACAAGCGGCGATACTGCTTCGTCACGGCGTTGCGCGGTTCGACAAGAATGCGCATCAGCGCGCTTTCGTCCAGCTCGTCGAGGGTCGCGACCACCGGCAGGCGGCCGACGAATTCCGGGATCAGGCCGAACTTGATCAGGTCTTCCGGCTCCACGCCGCGCAGCACCTCACCGACGTTGCTGATCTCGCTCTTGCCCTTCACTTCGGCGACGAATCCAATACCGCTGGTTTCGGAGCGGTCGCGAATGATCTTGTCGAGGCCGGCAAACGCGCCGCCGCATATAAAGAGGATATTGCTGGTATCGACCTGCAGAAATTCCTGCTGTGGATGCTTGCGGCCGCCCTGCGGCGGCACTGAGGCGATCGTGCCTTCGATCAACTTCAGGAGCGCCTGCTGCACACCCTCGCCCGATACGTCGCGGGTGATGGACGGATTGTCCGATTTGCGCGATATCTTGTCGATCTCGTCCAGGTAGACGATGCCGGTCTGCGCCTTGTCGACGTCGTAGTCGCACTTCTGCAGGAGCTTCTGGATGATGTTTTCCACGTCCTCGCCGACGTAGCCGGCTTCGGTCAGCGTGGTCGCATCGGCAATGGTGAACGGGACGTTCAGCAACCGCGCCAGCGTTTCGGCGAGCAGCGTCTTGCCGGACCCGGTCGGCCCGATCAGCAGGATGTTGCTCTTCGTCAGCTCGACGTCGTCCTTGCCGTTCTTGGCCTCCAACCGCTTGTAATGGTTGTAAACCGCCACCGACAGCACCTTCTTGGCGCTCTCCTGGCCGATGACATATTCGTCCAGAACCTGCTTGATTTCCTTGGGCTTCGGCAGCTTGGAGCGCGCGGTTTCCGCCTGCTCGGCCATTTCCTCACGGATGATGTCGTTGCAAAGCTCGACGCACTCGTCGCAAACGAACACCGACGGGCCGGCGATAAGCTTGCGCACCTCGTGCTGGCTTTTGCCGCAGAACGAGCAATACAGCAACTTGCCGTCTTCACCGCCCTTGCCGTGGATGTCGTCTTTCATCGTTTACCTCGTCTCATGCTCTGACCGTTTTATAGCATGCCGGTTGTGCCGCGCAAAGCCGTTTGGCGCTTGCAAACGACCGGTTGGCTTATTTGCCTGACGCCACCGCCGGTCGGGTCGACAATATGGAATCAATGAGCCCGTATTCGACGGCTTCCTCGCCGCTCATGAAACGGTCGCGCTCGGTATCCGTGCGCACCTGGTCGATTGGCTGACCGCTGTGCCTCGAGATGATCTGGTTGAGCGCATCGCGTACGCGGAGCATCTCACGCGCATGGATTTCGACGTCGGATTGCTGGCCCTGAAACCCGCCCGACGGCTGGTGGATCATCACGCGAGAATTCGGCAGCGCGTAGCGCTTGCCGGCGGCGCCCGCCGTCAGCAGCACCGCGCCCATGCTCGCGGCCATGCCGGTGCACAGCGTGCTGACCGCCGGCTTGATGAACTGCATCGTGTCGTAAATCGCCATGCCGGCAGTCACCGAGCCTCCCGGCGAGTTGATGTAAAGCTGGATGTCCTTATCTGGATTTTCCGACTCGAGAAACAGTAGCTGAGCGACGATCAGGTTGGCCATGTGGTCCTCGATCGGGCCGACGATAAACACCAGCCGCTCCTTGAGCAGCCGGGAATAAATATCGTAGGCGCGTTCGCCGCGGGCGGTCTGCTCGACCACCATCGGCACCAGTCCCTGGGCACGCGGCGCCCCGTTGTAACGGGGGTCGTTGTGGCTGTCGTAACGGCTCATGCTGTCTCCTTTTCCGCATCCTCAAGTCCCATAATCCCGGCGAAACTCGTCGGTTCGGTCGTCACATCTGCCCGCTCCAGCAGCCAATCCGTGACCTGGTCCTCCAGCACCAGGCTCTCGACGTGGCGCATGGCATCCGCATTGCCGCGGTAGGCGCGGATCATTTTTTCCGGCTCCGCATAGCCGGCGGTAATCGCCTCAAGGCGAGCCTGCACGCGATCCGCGTCGGCCTCAATCTTTTCGCGCTTGATCAATTCGCCGACCAGGAGGCCCAGCGCCACGCGCTTGCGCGCCCGTTCTTCGAACATATCGTTCGGGATGTCGGGCGCCTGCTTCGGATCTTCGATGCCCATCCGTCGCAGGGTTTCCTCGCGCACACGCTGAATCTCGTTGTCGACCAGCGCCTTCGGCAACTCGATGGGGTTCGCCTCGAATAATTGGTCCAAAAGCTGGCTTTTCAACTTCGACCGAACCGTTTCGTCCAGCTCGCGGCGCATGTTGTCTTCGATCTGGCCGCGCAACGCGGCCACGTCGCCGGATTCGATGCCGAACTGTTTGGCGAAGGTCTCGTCGATCTCCGGCAGGCGGCGCCCGGCCACCTGATGCACCTTGAGGTGGAATTGCGCCTGCTGGCCCGCCAGATCCTCCACCGGATAATCATCCGGAAACGTCACTTCGATATCGCGTTCGTCGCCGGCGCTCATGCCTTCGATGCCGGATTCGAAGCCCGGGATCATGCGCCCTTCGCCGAGCGTCACCTGAACCTTTTCGCCGTGGCCACCCGGAAATGCCTTGCCATCCTTCGTACCATGGAAATCCACTGTCACCTGGTCCCCGGTCGCGGCCGGTCGTTCGACAGGCTCGAACGCGGCGCGCTGCTCGCGCAGCCTTTCGAGCATCGCATCGACATCGGCCGGCTGGATTTCGACCTCGGGCCGTGTCGCCTTGAGCTTGTCGACATTTTTGACGTCGACTTCAGGATAGACCTCGAACACGGCGGTGTATTCGAGATTGGCGCCCGGATCGGCGCTGACGTCATCGATTTTCGGCCCGCCCGCCGGCTCCAGCTTCTGCTCCGTCACGGCTTCGGTCCAACTCGACTGCAGCAGATCGCGCACCACTTCCTGGCGCACGTCGGCGCCGTATTGCTGGCGCACGACGCTGAACGGGACCTTTCCGGGGCGGAAGCCCTTCAATTTGGCGCGCTTGCCGATCGATTTGAGGCGGCTGTCCACCTCGCTCTCGACCTGATCGGACGGAATCTGCACTCGCATCCGGCGCTCCAGCGCGCTTGTCGATTCTACTGAAACCTCCATTCCGGAAAACCCTCTATAACGATAAGATGTTGAAAATACGTGGATTATGACGGGATCGTGGTGCGAAAGGAGAGACTCGAACTCTCACGGGGGAGCGCCCCACTGGCACCTAAAGCCAGCGCGTCTACCAGTTCCGCCACTTTCGCGATTTTCACTGCCCACCATTATACAGAGGATGCCCGTAGCAAGTCGCACGCCCGCTTCGTGGCATAATGCGCCGCGATGGAAATACTGTCCGTTACCCTGCCCCGCCCCGACGACTTCCACCTGCATTTGCGCGATGGCGCCGCCATGGCTGACGTGCTGGCGCACTCGGCCCGGCAATTCGCGCGTGCCGTCGTCATGCCGAATCTGAAGCCGCCGGTGCGCACGACCGGGGAGGCGCTTGCCTATCGCGACCGCATTCAGGCGGCGCTGCCGCGCGAGAGCCACTTTCAGCCGCTGATGACGCTGTACCTGACGGAGGCCACGACGGCCGATGAAATCGCGCGGGCCCGGGACAGCGGTGCAATTATCGGCGTCAAGCTCTATCCGGCGGGCGCAACCACCAACGCGGATGACGGCGTGGTCGACCTGGCGCAGGCCCGAACGGCGCTGGAGGCCATGCAGCAGGAGGATTTGCCACTACTGATTCATGGGGAAGTCACCGATTCCACGATCGACGTATTTGATCGCGAAGCAGTGTTCGTCGATCGGGTCCTCGAGCCGCTGCGCCGCGACTTTCCGGCGCTTCGGATGGTGCTTGAGCACGTCACCACGCAGCACGCGGTGGAGTACGTGCAGGCGGCAGAACGCGGACTTGCGGCGACGATCACGCCGCAACATCTTCTCTATAACCGCAACGCGTTGTTCGCCGGCGGCCTGCAGCCGCATTACTACTGCCTGCCGCTGCTGAAACTGGAAAGCGACCGCCAGGCGTTGATCGCGGCCGCCACGGGCGGCGACCGGCGCTTTTTCCTCGGCACCGACAGCGCGCCCCACCCCCGCTGCGCCAAGGAGGCCGCCTGCGGCTGCGCCGGCATCTATAGTGCGCATGCGGCGCTGGAGCTCTACGCGGAAGTATTCGAGCAGGCCGGCGCACTCGACAGGCTCGCCGATTTCGCGAGCCGCAATGGTGCCGATTTCTACGGTCTGCCGCGCAACGAAGGCACGGTTCGTCTTATCAAGCAAGCGTTGCCGATACCGGCATCGTATCCGTTCGGGAACGATGAAGTAATACCGCTACGGGCTGGCGACACATTGACATGGCGATTGACCGAATGACGATCCGCGGCGCGCGGCGGGAAGACGCGCAGGCCATTACCGCGATTTATAACGAATATGTCCTTCACGGCATCGCCACCTTTCAGGAACAACCGATGTCGCCGGAAGAAACGGCACTTCGGCTCGATGAAACCGCCTCGGCGTCGCTGCCATGGCTCGTGGCCGAAGAGTCGGACCGGCTGGTCGGGTACGCGCACGCATCCAAATGGAAAGGCCGTTGCGCCTACCGCTATACCGTCGAAAGTTCTGTCTATCTTCACCCATCCGCCACCGGCCGCGGTCTCGGCTCGAAACTGTATGAAGCATTGATCGCCGAGCTGCGCGAGAGGAAACTTCACAGCGTCATCGGCGGCGTTGCCCTGCCGAACGACGCCAGCGTACGGCTGCACGAGAAATTCGGGTTTCGCAAGATCGGCCACTTCGAGCAGGTGGGCTACAAGTTTGACCGCTGGATCGACGTCGGATACTGGCAATTAAATCTGTAGCCGCTATGCTGTCCCTCATGGAACAACGACCAGTCAACAATCGAATGGCCGAGCGATTCAGGGGATTCCTGCCTGTGGTCGTGGATGTCGAAACCGGTGGGTTCAATCCGCAGACCGACGCGCTGCTGGAAATTTCGGCGGCGATGGTCGCGATGGACGGCGACGGTCGCCTTTATCCGACCACCATGCACACCTTTCACGTGGCGCCCTTTCCCGGCGCGAATCTCGAGCCCGCGTCGCTCGAAGTCACCGGCATCGATCCGCATCATCCGCTTCGGCCCGCTCTACCCGAGCACGAGGCCCTGCAAAGACTGTTTCGCGAGGTGCGGCGGGCGCTAAAGGAACAGGACTGCAACCGGGCCATACTGGTCGGCCATAACGCGTTTTTTGATCTCGGATTCTTGAATGCGGCGATCGCGCGCACGGGCATCAAGCGCAATCCGTTTCACCAGTTCAGCAGTTTCGACACCGCAACGCTCGGTGGCGTCATGCTCGGGCAGACTGTACTTGCACGCGCTGTTGCCGCACTGGGCCTCGACTGGGACGGGCGCGACGCGCATTCCGCAAGTTACGACGCCGAAAAGACCTGTGGACTCTTTTGCGAACTCGTGAATCGATCGCAACGGGTTTACGAGGCAAGCCTGGCGGAGCAATCGGAATTTCGCGCTCCCGCGGACGAGAGCGCGCTTGCCCGGTCGGCCGACTAGATCAGGATGCCTTCTTTTGCGACGCGCCCTGCACCAGCGGCTGCAGCTCGCCGGAATGGTAAAGCTCCGTCACGATGTCGCACCCGCCTACCAGTTCGCCGTTGACGAATAACTGCGGGAACGTCGGCCAGTTCGAGACTTCCTTCAGGGTCGAACGAATCTCCGGCTCTTCCAGAATGTTGACGTAGGCAAATTCCGCGTCGCACTGCTTGAGCGCCCGCACGGTCTGCGCCGAAAACCCGCACTGCGGGAAGTCGGGCGTGCCTTTCATATACAGCAGCACCGGGTTTTGCGCGATCTGCTGCTTGATCCTTTCCTGTGTATCCATTTCGTTACCCTGTCTGTTTCAACCCGTTTCTCTCGCCCGCGCGGGGAGTTCCCGCACGACTTGCCACTGCTCGTCTGCACTCATGAACGGCCACTGCTGAATCTCGCCGATAGCGCGATAGCACCCGATGCACCGATCGTCGTCGTCGAGCGTACAAACGCCGATGCAGGGCGATGGCGGTCGCTTCGCGAGTTCAGCGTAGCCGTCGTCGTCACTCAACTCGAGAAGTTCTTCGCGACGAAGTCCCAGTTGCAGACGTTCCAGAACGCCTTCAGGTAATCCGGCCGCGCGTTGCGGTAGTCGATATAGTACGCGTGCTCCCAGACGTCGCAAGTCAGCAACGGCACGTCGCGCCCGTCCTGGACCGGCGTTTCCGCATTCGCAGTCTGGGAAATCCCCAGCGAGCCGTCGGGCTTCCTGACCAGCCAGGCCCAGCCGGAACCGAACAGCGCACCGGCCTTGTCGTTGAATTCGCTCTTGAATGCGTCGAGCGATCCGAAAGCCTGGTTGATGGCCTGTTCGAGATCGCCCTGTGGTTTGCCGCTGTTCGGCGTCAGGCAATTCCAGTAGAAATTATGATTCCAGATCTGGCCCGCCTGGTTGAACATCTTCCCGGACGATTTTTTCACGGTTTCTTCGAGCGACATGTTCTCGAACTCGGTGCCGGGGATCATCGAATTCAGCGTATCGACGTACTTTTTGTGGTGCTTGCCGTGGTGATATTCAAGCGTCTCGCGGGAGATATGCGGGGCAAGAGCGTCCATGTCAAAGGGTAGCTTCGGCAATTCATGTGCCATGACGGGCTCCTTGTTCTGGGTGTTGGAGGAAATCGGGTGTCGCACGCGCGCGAACGGGTTCGCGGACGAATTGGAATCAGTCTAAACCCCGCGCCGCGCCGCGCGCAAGGTTGCGGCGGCGGGTATAATGCGCGCCTCACTTTCCGCGGAGTATTCCCATGACGGCACCGGCCACGGCGCTACCGGACGACATCGGCGCGACCGTTCAGCGTGCGCTCGACGAAGACATCGGCGCCGGCGATCTCACCGCTTCGCTGATCGATGCCGCCGCGCAGGCGCAGGCACGGGTCGTCGTTCGCGAGGCTGCCGTGCTGGCCGGAACGCCATGGTTCGACGAGGTGTTCGCGCGACTGGACCCGGCGGTTCGGGTTGAATGGCTGCACAAGGACGGCGAGGCCGTCGACGCAGACGAAGTGGTTTGCCGCCTGGCCGGGCCCGCGCGCCCGATCCTGACCGGCGAGCGCACCGCGCTCAATTTTCTGCAGACGCTGTCGGCGGTCGCGACCGCGGCGCGGCGCTACAGCGAAGCGATCGCCGGCACCCAATGCCGCATTCTCGATACGCGCAAGACGCTCCCCGGGCTTCGCAGCGCACAAAAATACGCGGTGCGCGTGGGCGGCGGTACCAATCACCGCATGGGCCTGTTCGACGCGGTGCTGATCAAGGAAAATCACATCATCGCGGCCGGCGGCGTCGATGCCGCGATCGCGGCGATTCGCGCGCAGCATCCGGACGTGCCGGTCGAAGTGGAAGTGGAGGATTTCGATCAGCTCGATGCGGCGCTGGCCGCCGGCGCGGACCGCATCCTGCTCGACAATTTCTCGCTGGAGCAGAAGCGTGCGGCGGTAGCGCGAACCGCGGGCCGGGCGGAACTGGAAGCATCCGGCGGCATCGAATTCGACGGCCTGCGCGCGATCGCCGAAACCGGGGTCGATTTCATTTCGGTCGGCGCGTTGACGAAGCACGTGCGTGCGGTGGATCTGTCCATGCGGTTCTCGCTGGATTAATTTCCGGCGTGTTATCCTGACCGCTCGGTCGGGAGCTGATTCGACCCAAGGGAGAGAGCCAGCGCTTCTCCTTTTTGAAACCCCATCGCCAACGGGCCCGCGGCAAGCCGCGGGGTGATGCGATCCTACTCGGAGCTTGATTAATGGCGGCAGCAATCATCTGGAGCCTCGCGGTTTTTTTCGGCCTGTGGGCACTGGCCTTCCTGCGCGCGCGGCTGTGGATCTGGACCATCGTCGCGGCCACCGGCCTGGCGCTATACAGCGTCACGATGGGCACGCCGGTCGCCGGCTGGATCGTCTTCGGCATCTTCGCCATCGCGCTGAACGTCCGTCCGCTGCGCCGCATACTGATCGGCAACCGCCTGTTCACGTGGTTCCGCAATGTCCTGCCGCCGATTTCGCAGACGGAGCGTATTGCGCTGGACGCCGGCAACACCTGGTGGGACGGCGACCTCTTCAGCGGCCGCCCGGACTGGGGCAAGCTACTCGCGAATCCGGCCCCGGTGCTGACCGCGGAAGAGCAGGCATTTGTCGACGGGCCCGTCGAAGAGCTTTGCGGCGTGCTGGATGACTGGAAAATCACGCACGAACTAAACGATCTGCCGCCGGAAGCCTGGGCGCTGATCAAGAAACACAAGTTCTTCGGCATGATTATCCCGAAGGAGTATGGCGGCCACGGCTTCTCAGCCCTCGCCCACTCCACCGTGGTGATGAAAATTTCGACCCGCAGCCTGAGCGCCGCCGTCACGGTGATGGTGCCGAACTCGCTCGGCCCGGGGGAACTGCTGCTGCATTACGGTACGGACGAACAAAAGAAACACTATTTGCCGCGCCTGGCCACCGCCGAAGAAATTCCCTGCTTCGCGCTGACAAGCCCGGTGGCCGGCTCCGACGCCGGCGCGATTGCCGACTACGGCATCGTCTGCAAGGGCGAAGTTGACGGCCGCGAAACGCTCGGTTTCCGCGTCAGCTGGGAGAAGCGCTACATCACGCTGGGTCCGATCGCGACCGTGCTCGGCGTCGCCTTCAAGGCCTACGACCCGGACAAACTGCTTGGTGGCGACACCCATCTCGGCATCACACTCGCGCTGATCCCGACATCGACACCGGGCGTCGAAATCGGCAATCGCCATTACCCGCTGAACGCGTCGTTCCAGAACGGCCCGACCCGCGGCAAGGACGTCTTCATTCCGATGGACCAGTTGATTGGCGGCGACCAGTGGATCGGCCAGGGCTGGCGCATGCTGATCAACTGCCTGTCGGTCGGCCGCGCGATCTCGCTGCCGGCGCTCGGCACCGGCGCAGGCAAGGTCGCCAGCCGCGCGACCGGCGCCTATTCCCGCATCCGCAAGCAGTTCCGCACGCCGATCGCCAATTTCGAAGGCGTGGAGGAAGCCCTGGCGCGAATCGCAGGCACGACATACCGCATGGACGCCGCGAGACGCATGACAGCCGGCGCACTCGACCAGGGTGAAAAGCCGTCAGTGCTCTCGGCGATTCTCAAGTACCACTGCACCGAAGGCATGCGCCTCGCCCTTAACGATGCGATGGACGTACACGGCGGCCGCGGCGTGATGATGGGGCCGCGCAACTATCTGGCTCGTGCCTACGAGGCCGTGCCGATCAGCATCACCGTCGAAGGCGCCAACATACTGACGCGCAGCATGATGATCTTCGGCCAGGGCGCCATCCGCTGTCATCCTTACCTGCTGACCGAGATGGAAGCGGCTGCCAATCCGAATGCCGAAGTCGGCGCCAACGATTTTGACAAGGCTCTGTTCTCGCACATCGGCTTCACCATCAGCAACGCCGCGCGCGCATTCGCCGGCGCACTGACCGGCGGACGCTGCTTCAAGGCGCCCGACGCCGGACGCGTGAGTGGTCACTATCGCCAGTTGTCGCGAATGAGCGCGGCATTTGCCTTCAGCGCCGACGTCGCGCTGCTGCTGCTGGGCGGCAAAATGAAACGGAAGGAAAAGCTGTCGGCCCGTTTCGGCGACATTCTGAGTCATTTGTACATGGCGTCGGCGGTGCTGAAAGGTTTCGAGGACCAGGGCCGGCCGGGCGCCGACCTGCCGCTGGTGGAATGGGCAGTGGCCGATTCGCTCCACGCAATTCAGGACAGGCTGGAATCCATTTGCCGCAATTTCCCGTCGAAACCGCTTGGCTGGCTGGTGAAATTCATCGTCATGCCGCTCGGCCGTTCCTATTCGCCGCCCTGCGACACATTGGGGCACAAAGCTGCGAAAATCATTACCGCGCCCGGCGCCGCCCGCGATCGTCTGACCCGCGGCATCTACGTGAATCGTATCGCCGACGATCCGCTCGGCCGGCTGGAGTTGGCGCTGGACGCGGTTCTGCTGGCGGAACCGCACGAAGCCCGGCTGGAGCAGGATATGAAGGTGCGGCTCAATTCAATGAATCTTGAGGAGCATGTTGGCGCCGGCGTTGAGCGCGGCATCATCAGCGAAGAAGAAGCCGAATTGGTTCGGGCCGCGGCTGCGGCCACGCGCGACTGTATCCTGGTGGACGAGTTTGAGCCCGAAGCGGGCAATCGGGCCGCGGCTCGCGGTACGCCAATCGCAGCCGAAACGGCCTGAAGAAGTTACGCCGTTTGTGCCGCCACTTTACGCTGCGGCTTGTTCGACCCGCTCCCGCCAATCCACTTCATCAGGCCGCCGATGACGATCAGTGTCGCCATGTAGAAAATCAACTGCATCGCCGACGGGCGCGGATCGTAGCCGATCAGCACATGGAGCATTGAACCGAAAACGCTGTGGTCGGTGAGGATGCTGGACGTATCCCAGACGGAAGTTTTGATTGCCGGCAGGAAGTTGGCCTGGGCAAGATAAGCGGCGGCACGCGAAGCCATGCCGGCTGCCAACAGTAAAATCAGCCAGCCAGTTACGCGGAACAGATGCCGCGTGGGAATCCGGGCGAGCCCGGTATACATGACGACCCCGACCGCCGCGCCAATCAGGACGCCGACACCGGCGCCGGCCAGCATCGGACCGGACTGCCCGCCCGTCGCCGCAATGCCGTACAGAAACAGCACGACCTCCGAACCTTCGCGCAATACGGCGAGCGCGGTAACGACGAACAAGACCGATAACGGCTTGTTGCCGGCCGCGATGTCCTGACCGACCTCCTTGACCCGCATTGCCAGTTCCTTGCCATGCCGCGACATCCACACGTTGTGCCAGCCCAGCATGGCGACGGCGATAAACAGCACTGACGCCTCGAAAATCTCCTGACCGCGGCCTGACGCTGCGGCCGCGATCTCCCCGGTCAGCGCTGCGACGAGACACGCCCCGGCAACGCCGGCAAGCACGCCAGCGCTCACCCAGAAGCCTCGTTTGGGCACCCCCTTTACCGCTGCCAGTACCACGCAGATCACCAGCGCGGCTTCAAGGACTTCACGGAATACGATAACGGCAGTACCGAGCATGAGATGCTCCCGGAGAATCTAAATGATATTGATTCTTATTAAATATCACGACGATCGCCGATGTCAATGGCGGGAACCCCAGGCCGCTGACTGACAGGGCAAGTCCCGATATACTGCGCCCTTCTCTCATTGATCTTTGCAGGTAAGCAATGTCAAAAAGAACAATACTGGTCACCGGCGGAGCCGGTTACATCGGAAGTCACGTTGTGCGGCAACTGGGGAAAAACAGCGAGAACGTCGTGGTGCTCGATAATCTGTCGACTGGTTTTGCCTCCGCCGTACTCCACGGGGAGCTTGTCGAAGGCAGCACCGGCGACAAGGCGCTGGTGAGCCGGCTGTTGAAGGAACATGACGTGGACACGGTCATGCACTTTGCGGCGAAGACCATCGTGCCGGAGTCGGTCGCCGATCCGCTCAAGTACTATCGCAATAACACCTGCAATACGGAAACGCTGCTGGAATGCTGTGCCGATGCGGGCGTGAAGCATTTCGTGTTTTCGTCGACCGCGGCGGTCTACGGTATGCCACCGGAAGGCGTGGCACGCGAAGATTCGCCGCTGGCGCCCATCAACCCCTACGGCACATCCAAGCTGATGTCCGAATGGATGCTGCGCGACTTGTCCGCGGCGACGCCGCTGAGACATGTGGCGCTGCGTTATTTCAACGTGGCCGGCGCGGATCCTGGCGGCGCGATTGGCCAATCGACGGCGAAGGCCACGCTGCTGATCAAGGTGGCTTGCGAAGCTGTGGTCGGCAAGCGCTCTCATCTTTCCATCTTCGGCACCGACTACGACACGCCCGATGGTACCGGCGTGCGCGACTATATCCACGTGGAAGACCTGGCGACAGCGCATCTGTGCGCGTTGCGTTACCTGCGCGACGGCGGCGAATCGACTACATTGAATTGTGGCTACGGCCACGGCTACAGCGTCCGCGACGTGCTGAAAACAGTGGAGAAGGTCGCTGGCGAGAAGCTCGATATTCGTGAGGAGGCCCGCCGGCCTGGCGATCCACCGCTCCTCGTTGCGCATGCGAAACGCATACGCGACGTGCTGGGATGGCAGCCCCGCTACGACGACCTGGAGAAGATCGTCGAGACGGGGCTGGCCTGGGAACGGCGGCTGGCCGCAGAGGCGGCCTAGGCGGTTCGCTCATTTGGTCGACGCCGTTCCGCTGTTCAGACCGCTGTACAACTGCTCCGCCTCGTTTCGATCCGAGAACGCCTTGTTCGAGGCGAGCAACTTTTTCAGCAGATCGCGCGCTTCATCCTTGTTGCCGGCCTGAGCCAACGCCGACGCGAGGTGGTAGCGCATGGTGGCCGACTTGGGCGCCTGGCTCACCGCTTTGCGCAACACGCTGACAGCCTGATTGGCCTCGCCTGTCCTTAACAGCGCCCAACCGAGGGTATCGGTGACCTCCGCGGCCTTGGGCGCCATCTTGTGGGCTTTTTGAGCATAGGTCACCGCTTTTTCATTACGATCAATCGCATACAGCCAGGCCATGTTGTTCAACACCTGGACGTTGTTCGGATATTTCGCAATCACCGCTTCATACTCGTCAATCGCTGCGTCGTTCCGATCGATGCTCATGTAGTAGTCGCCGAGCGAAGCGCGCAATGCCACATCGTCCGGGTGAGCCTTGATCCATGTGAGCGCGGTATCGGCGACGCCTTTCTGATGCGCGGCGCCGGCTGCCGTCAGCAACTTCGCGACCAGCGCGCGCGTCTGCTTGTGCTTTAACGCATTTCTGTAAGCGTCCACCGCATCGTCGAACTGTTTTCCGAGCACATAAAGATCGCCTTCGAGCGCGTAGGCCGTGGCTGGATACTTGTCCCGCAAGCTCTTTGCCAGGGCCACCCCCTCGAAGAGGCGCCCGGACTGAAGCTGCGTCAGGGCATAAAGCGAGACCGCGGGTACGTAATCCGGGTGCCTGTCGACCACCCGCTGCAGGTCATTTCCGGCATTGGCGAACTGACCGGCCGCAATTTCGGCACGTGCGAGGTTGGTGCGGAAGTTGGCGGATTTCGGCGCACCGTCAGCGGCGCTCTTGAAGCTCTCTATCGCAGCATCCTTGTCTCCGACCTCGAGTTGGGCGATGCCCAATGCGTTAAGTACGACCGGATTATTTGGCGCGATGTCCGCGGCTTCCTCGGCCAGATCAAGAGCCTGCCTGGGCTTGCCGTTCCGAGCGTAGTAGCGCACCAGCAGCAGCCGCGGCGCAACTGCCTTCGAGTCTGCCTTGCGCGCCTTCTTGACCCATGCCACGGCCTTGTCGGTATGTCCCATCCGGTCTTCAGCCTGGGCAATGCCCAGCATCGCACGCACATAATCGGGATGGTGATCGAGAACATGCTTGAAGTCGGCCTCGGCGGATTTGTTGTCGCCGCTCTTCAGCGATATCGAGGCGAGGCTCATGCGCGCCAGTTCGTTATCCGGATCCAGCTTGAGAGCCAGGTTCAAATGCTTGCGCGCCTTGTCGACGTGGCCGGCAACGGCGTATGCGCCGCCCAGAAACACCTCGGGCGGGGCATCCTCGGGATGCGCTTTGGCCAGCGTATGCGCCTGGTCCAACGCCTGTTTTACCTGGCCCTGCCGCAGTAACGCGACGATCAACAATCGTTCCCGCTGATAATCCGTCTTCTTGTTCTTGTCCGCTGCGGGCATCCTTTCAAGCAGCGTCACCGCGGATTGGTTGCGACCGGAAAGAATGTAGCGGCGGGCGAACTGCAGGCTCTCGGCCGAATTTTTGGGCTGCTGCGCGTCGGGGAGCATGTCGTTTTCGGGATTGCTGCCTGCCTTGGACATCATCGCCAGCAACTGCGTGTTCGTGTAGCGGTCGCCGACGACCGGGCGGATGACGTTCAATGCCTGCTGCGATTGGCCGCCCTTATATAGCGCCATCGCCATGAGTTTCCGCGCCTTCGCGTTTTTCGGATCGATGCCTATGACGTTGCTCAAGTGCATTTCGGCCTGCCCGTACTGGCCCTGAGCGATGTTCACGGCGCCCAGCAACATCTGCGCCGATACGCTGGAAGGCGTCACCCGCAACACCCGCTGCAGACTCGATTCCGCCGTCATGTAGTCATTCATTCTGTAAGCGACCAGCGCCCGCAGGTAATTGGAGTACGGCTGGTCCGGCGCCGCCTTGTTGAGCGGCTTCAACTGTTCCAGCGCGTCGTTCAGTTTGTCCTGGCGAATCAACGCTTCCGCAACTTCGGCGCGAGCCATGAACGTCTGTTGCGGCAACAATGGCGAATCCTTTACCGACAGTGCGCGCTGCAAGGCAGCAACCGCGTCCGCGTACTGCTTTTGCTGCATTGCCATGTGCGCCTTCAACAGCCACGCACGCGGCGCGTCGGGATTCTGCCGCAACACCTGTTGCAACAGTTCCTTCGCCTGACTCGGCTGCTCGTTGGCCAGCGCGACCTTGGCCATCCCGACGGTCGCGTCAGTGGCGTTGGGCTCGATCTGCAACGCCGCCTTGTAGCTCTTTTCAGCCTCGCCGGGTTTGTCGGAAGCCAGGTATGCGTCACCGCGAACGACGAGCAGTTCCGCCCGGTCCGCCGTATTCCGCACGGTGGCGGGTTTGATTTGCGTCAGCAGCGTTTCGCCCTTGCCCTGAACCAGCAAGGCGCGCGCGAGCGGCAGCGCGACCTGTCCCGCCGGCGCGCCATACTTTTCGGCTTTGCGCAACTCGCTTTCGGCATCGGCGGGTTGACCCAGCCTGAGAGAAGCCTTGCCCAGTAACAACCACGCCTTGCCGCTTTGCGGATGATCGCGCAGATAGTTTTTGAGCTTGATCAGTGCCGTGCTGTACTCGCCGTTGGCGGCGTCCTGCTGTGCCTCGGATACGGCCGCCTGTTCGGATTGATTGCAGGCGGCGAGCGCCAGTCCCAGCGCTGCCGCGGCAAACAGTTTTGTCAATGAGCCTCGCTTGTCCATGTGTGACTCCGTTTATAGGTGTGTGTGAATTGAGATTCGCTCACTATTGAGGTGCCGCGATCGCGTGCTTGTTGAGCAAGTCGTATAACGTCGGCCGCGTGATGCCAAGCATGTCGGCGGCCTTCGAAATATTCCCTTCCGCAACGACCAGTGCCTTGCTGATCGCACGTCGCTCGGCGTCGGTTCTGACCTGGCGCAGGTTGACCGAAATCGAACGTTCGTCATCGGCTTCCAGACCCAGATCTTCCGCGCAGACCTGGTTTCCTTCGGCCATGATGACGGCGCTGTTGATGCGGTTTTCCATCTCGCGGACGTTGCCCGGCCACGCATACGCCTCGATCGCCTGCACCGCATCAACGGTAAAGCCGCGCAACGGCCGGCTGTGACGCTCGCTGTAGTGCTCGAGCAGGCTCCGCGCCAGCACGATGGCATCGCCGCGCCGGTCGCGCACCGGTGGAATGTCGATGACGACTTCGCTGATGCGGTAATACAGATCCTCGCGGAAGGCCTTCTCGGCAATCAGCTTCTTGATATCCTGATGCGTCGCGCAAATGATGCGCACGTCGACCGGAATTTCCTCGCGCCCGCCGACGCGCTCGACAACCCTCTCCTGCAAAAAGCGCAACAGCTTGGCCTGCAGGCTGAGGGGCATGTCGCCTATTTCGTCCAGAAACAAGGTACCGCCGTTGGCGTGTTCGACCTTGCCCTTCGTCTGTTTGGCGGCGCCGGTGAATGCGCCTTTCTCGTAACCGAACAGCTCACTTTCAAGCAGGTTCTCGGGGATCGCCGCACAGTTGATCGCGACGAACGGTTCGTCGGCGCGCGGGCTCAACTTGTGCAATGCGCGGGCGAACAACTCCTTGCCTGTGCCGGTTTCGCCGAGCAACAGGATGCTCGCGCTGGTCGGCGCAACTTTTTCCGTCAGCCGGCAGGTCTTGAGCATGGCATCGCTGGCCGCAACTATGCCATCGAGAGGCGACGCCGCCTGCTGGCGCAGACGCCGATTCTGTTCCTCGAGATCGTACATCTTGTACGCGCGCTCGATCAGCAAATGCAGCGTATCGATATCAACCGGTTTCGAATAGAAGTCGTACGCGCCGTAGCCCACCGCCCGTATGGCGCTGTCGCGATCGCCATTGCCGGTGACCACGATCACCTTGGTATGCGACGCAAAGGACAGGATTTCCTGAAGCGTCGCAAAGCCTTCCGCGACGCCTTCGGGATCGGGCGGCAGACCAAGGTCCTGCACCACGACCGGCGGTTCGTGACGTCGCACCGCGGACATCGCACTCTCCCGGTCTTCAGCCAGGACCACGTCGTAATCGTCGAGGCTCCAGCGAAGCTGGCTTTGCAGGCCGGCATCGTCCTCGACGACCAAAAGCTTGCGGCTCATCATGACGCCTCTCGAGCCGTCGCCGGTGCGGTCGCCGGGCTCGTCCCGGCGGGTTGCGCGGAAACAAGCGGCAACCTGATGGTGAAAACGGTGCCCTGCCCCGGCTCGCTCGCCACGTCGATGCTGCCGCCAGCGGACGTCACGTACTCGCGCGCCTGATAGGCGCCAACGCCCATGCCTTTGCTGGATTTGGTGGTAAAGAACGGCTGGAACAGCCGATCGCGGATGAAATTGGCATCCATGCCTTCGCCGTCGTCCCTGACTTCGATTATTGCGTTGGTCCCGTCGCTGCGCAGGTTGACGGTCACGTTCCCGGTGGCCGGCGTCGCATCCTGCGCGTTACGTATGACGTGTCCCAAAATAGCACAAAACCGGTCAATTTCAACATAAACGTAGCTGCTCTCGTCGACTGCGCCCCATGCTGGGGCGGGTTGCCGGCCTCGCGTTTCGTCCATGGCCCGCGCCACCGCATCGCGCACGCGCACGCGCCGGGCCTCCCCGGCGGCATCGCCGCGCCGCAACTGATCGAGCAGACGGTTCATGCGGCTCACCGAATTTTCGACGGTCTTGATCATGTCGTCGACGAACGCCGGGTTGCGCTTGTGCCGTCCGGCGTTCGTAATCATCAGCGACTGCTGAGCGACCAGGTTCTTGAGGTCGTGCATCACGAACGCCGTAAGGCGGTTGTAACCCTCGAACTGCCGAGCCTCGGCAAGCTTGCGGGCGCTTTCGTCGTGGCCGAGATAACTGGCGACCTGGCGCCCCGCGGTCTTCAGAAGATCGAGATCCTCCCAATTCAGCTTGCGCTCGGAGCGCGCGCGCGCCAGCACGATGAAGCCGGTCATGTCCGCATCCTGAAGCAACGGCACCACGATCCAGGCCCGCGGCAGCGCCTTCAGCCATTCGGGCGTTTCGACGGCTGCATAAGCGGCATCGCCGCGGCGCGATTCCGTCAGGTCGAATATCCACTGCCTTTCTTCGATCAAACGGATGAAAGGCGATTCCACAGGCTGCGCCACGTCGTCGGCCGTCTGCATGTTCCACATGGCGGCCGGTTTGAAGTGGTGCGAATCGCTGCGCGCCCAGAGCATTCCGCCCGGACTGTCCGTGATCTGCGCCAACGCCAGTATGGAGCGCTTCGCCAGGGGCATCTCGTCGGTCGGGCGCGCCAGCGTGTCGATCAGTCGCAACCATTCTTCGCGGTAGTCGTAGCGATAATTGAAAAAATGCTTGCTGACGAACACCCTGACCCGCGCACGCGCCTGTCCTGAAAACAGCAGCATCAACAAGCCGACTCCGCCGCAGAACAGGAACACTACGGCGGCGAGCGTGCCCCACGTGCCGCCATAAAGCCGGATGTAATAGCCGCCGGCAGCCACCGCGACGAGGTAGATGCCGGCGCCCAGAAGCGTCGTCGAATAAAACACCATTCGTCGCGAAACGAAGACGTCCAGCGACCATTTAGGATTACGTGCTGCTGAAACCGCAAGCAGCGGAACGACCAGTGCGTCCACAAGGCCGCGCGCGTTCCACAAGGTTCTGGCGATACCGTGCAGCATCAGCACGTAGGAGTAGATCACGAGATCGTAGATGAACATCGCGCCAAGGCCGATGCACAGGAACTTGATTGCGTAGCGCTGGCTGGGCCGGCTGTTACGGTAGAGTTGCTCGATCAGAATCAGGCCGATCAGCGCCAGCACGAAGAGGCCGACAATCGGTACCGCGGCCGCGTTGCCGCGCAAAGTGATTATCGGCGTCCACCCGGCTATTAGCGTATAGGCCAGCAGACACAGCCACAGCGGATGGACCGCGTAGCGCAGCTTTGACGGCAACGCGATGCCCGCGCCGGCGCCCAGCAGGCGCAGCAGAAAGGTCAGCCAAAGCGCGTAACGTGCGACTTCCGCAGCGAGCACTGCCGCCAGCGGGGGTTGCACATTCGGAACCAGGGCGTAGGCAAGAAAACCGCTCCAGAGTGCGGTAGCGAGCGCCGCCACGACCAGCAGCGCGCCCTGCAAGCGGCCGCGCCAACTCGTCAGCAGCAGTATCGCCAGTACGAAGTACGCGATCGCGCCCGTGATATATGTGGCAACACCTGCGTCCATGCCGATCGCCTGCTGCTACGCGTTGACCCGCGCCGTTCTCTCCAGGAATGTCTTCAAGCTCGCGACCACCCGATGCGCCGTGTGCCCATCCCAGAGCGCCGGCGGCTCGTGGGAGGATGGCCGTTGCGTCAACGCTTCCTGCATTGCGACCTGCAATGTTGCGGCGTTGACCAGACGGTTTGTTCCGGCGGTGATCGTAATGGGCCGTTCCGTATTGTCGCGCAAGGTGAGGCAGGGGATACCAAGATAGGTCGTCTCCTCCTGGATGCCGCCAGAGTCGGTGATGACGATTCCCGAGTTGCTGACGAGCTTCATGAAATCGAGGTAGCCAAGCGGATCGATCAACCTGACGGCGGCGTCGGCCGAGACCGACAACCCGAATTCTTCCATTCGCTGTCGGGTGCGCGGATGCACGGTAAAAACCAACGGGATGCGCTTCGCAACCGTTTCCAGTTCGGTCAGCAGGCGCGCCAGCTTGTGAGGTTCATCGACGTTACTGGGTCGGTGCAGCGTCACGGCGCCGTACGTGCCCGGAGTCAGATCGAGTCGTTCGAGAATATCGCTCGCACCGATCCGGGCGCGCATCAACTCGAACGAGTCAATCATGATATTGCCGACAAAGTCGATCTTGCCCGAGGCGATACCTTCAGCGCGGAGATTGTCGTCGGCATCCGGCGATGGCGTCCACAGCAAATCGGCAATCGTATCGGTGACGAGCCGATTGATCTCCTCCGGCATGGTTCGGTCCCGGCTGCGCAGACCGGCTTCGAGATGCGCAACGGGAATATGCAGCTTGGCCGCAACCAGCGTGCATGCAAGCGTAGAGTTGACGTCGCCGACGACCACCACGCAATCCGGCTGTCGATCGGTACACGCCTTCTCGTATTCGATCATCACTCGCGCGGTCTGCTCGGCATGAGAGCCGCTGCCGACACCGAGATGAATATCCGGCCGCGGCAGATCGAGGTCGCGGAAAAAAGCGTCCGACATGCCCGGGTCGTAATGCTGGCCGGTATGTACCAGCTCCACGCGGCACCACCGCTCGGCCGCAAGCGCGTGCCACAGCGGCGCGATTTTCATGAAATTCGGACGCGCGGCCGCGATCAGGTGGATAAGTGTAAGAGGTTCGGCGCCGGCGGCGCGGTCCATCGGTGGCGTCAACTTCCTGTCCCTGGGTTGGTCTAATCGCTACGAGGATACCACCAATCCCCCGAAGAATCTGCCTCCCTTATCGGGGCCGGCGGAGGCGGCATCGGGCCGCCAACGCCGTTCCGAACAGAAGAAAATACGCAAGCAGACCAAACGCGCCGCCACCGCCGCTTTTCGCCGCTCCCGCCGTATCGTCGGTCGCAGTGGCCTGGTGTGGCTCGTCGACGCTTTGGACATGCACCGAAACAGTCTTGTCGGCTTCGCCGACTGCGCTCTCGCACTTGATCTCGAAGCTGGCATCGGACTCCAGCGGACCGATAGTGCGCTGCCCGGCCATGGAAAGGTCGCCGCCCCAGTCGCCGAGCGCATAACAATGATCCGCCCCCTGAACTTCCCAGCTGACGACCGTTGCCTGGCCTTCCTGCACCGTCGCCGGCTGAGCCTGAAGTTCGATTTCCGGCCGCTTGACCGTGTCGTCGATCACCGTTATCGAAGCGGTCGCGGATCCTGCTGTCCCCTTGCACGTGATGCCGTATTCCTCCGCCCCGTTGATCGGCCCGACCGTTTGCTCGCCGCTGATTGCGTTGCCGGTCATCCAGGGCGCGGAACAGGACGTCACACCGGACGCATTCCAGTGCAAGGTCGTCGATGCGCCGGGCACTACGGGATTGGGTTCGGCATAGAAGCCGATGGACGGCTGCAAGGCAGGCGGCGCCGTATCGCTGCCGGGCGGACGCGGCACGATGGCAAAATTGGCGTAGTTGGTGTAGTCGGGCTTAACCGGGCGATCCGCAAATTTCTGCCAGGCCAAATCGGCGTTGGCGGCCCCGGCATCCACGGCCGCCGCGAGCGCCGGTTGCAGGTTTGATGGATAGCCGGTCGGTGAGGTGGCGTAACCATACATTTCACCGGGCTGATGCCCACCCCACGCGGCAAGCATTTCCGGAGAGTTGCATGTGTATTGCGACAGGACGGGATATTGCTTCTCGTAGCTCTCGGCTACGCTCGTATAGAACGGATAATCCTTGCCATCCCTGACCATCAGCGTGTACGCCGAAGCCAGCAGCCAGCAATAGCCCGGATTGGTCATCCGTTCGACGACGAAGCGGGACTTCCAGCGCGAAAACGCCTCCGCACCGGGAACGCCGAGATCGGCAAGGTGGCCAATCGCCCAGGTGAAGAAGTCGTCCTGCCACGGCGCAAGAGAGGTATGGTCGTGGTAGTGAACTGCATAAGGACGATCAGTGATTGCGCCAAGCTTGTTCGCATTGGCGTTGTTCGTGTAGTCCTGGTTATACCAGTCCATGTTCGCACGCAGAATCGTGACGAAATAAGACTTGAGCGGATCGTCGTCCGGCGTAATGTAGGTCACGTCGCCCAGCGTCCTCAGTGCCCATGCCTGGGCGCGGACCTGGTTCGACCAGAGCAGCCCGGTGCTGTGGCTGCGGTAGTTCGGATTAATCTGGAATTCATTCCAGTCCGCCCAGAACTGGAGCTGCTCAAGATAATAGAAGTCTCCGGTGACCATGTAGGAAACGTAACCGATGGAAGGCTCATGAGCGGCGTTTGCCACGTAGGGGTTGGCGCAGTCGCTGCACGGCGGAAACGATTCGTATTTTCCGGTATCCGGATTATAGGTGCTGTTGTACGTGCCCAGCAGGGTCATGTACGGGTAATCCGTGATGGTGACTGGACGGCCGGTATTCTTGTCCCGGTAGTACACGTTATAGCTGCCGGCGCCATCGTCGTTCGCGAGCATCCAGAGAAATGCGCGTCGGTCCATGCTGAGGACGTACGCCGTGGTCCAGCGGGGCAGTGGTCCAATGGCCGCTTGTGCTCCTGTCGCCGTCATGTGGTCCGTTTCATCCCCATTATCCATCGGTTCCACGCTTTGACGGACCTTGTCGAGGAATGCGTCGCCGGGGTGTACATCGGCGTAGTGCGATATGGCCTTCGACGCTTGCAGATACTGACCATCCAGTTTGGCATAGACTTCCGCCTTGTCGCCCCACCACATGACGCGATGCCAGCGCGTATGGGCGTAGTGCGTGATGTCCTGCTTGCTGTAAGTATTGTCACCGACCGTCAATGTCGCGTCGTACGTCACGTTTTGCGGATCGGCAACCCAGGTCCAGTCGTTTTCGATCACGACGTTGACGCGCACACGATGGATTGGATCGCCGGCATAGGCGCGAACGTAGAAGCGTGCGGCCAGATGAGGGCTGCTGCCCGTCGCCGACTTGAGCGGCGCGCTGACTATCCACTCCGACACCTGCGGGCCCGACAACCAGACGTTGCACTCCTTGCCCCAAGGGCGACAACTTCCATCGGCGCGAGCCTGCTCCAGCAAAGATCGGGCGTCGGCGGTCAATAGCTGACCGTTTACAGTCAGCGACACCTGCGCATCGAAATTGCTGGCCAGCAGGTCGTCGAGCGACACTGGTGGATCAGCCGGACGAGTACCTCCGGCAGAGAGGGTGATCAGCCGCGTCGCCGAGGCCGACAACGTCGGAACAACGACGGTGACGACAGCGTGTCGCAGCGTACCGTCGGCATGAGTCGCCTTCCGGTCAACCTGAACCGGGATTGATTGTCCGTCGATTGTGGCGGTGAGCCAAGTGCCTGCCGGAACAGCGCCGTCCTTGAATATCTGCCCGAACGTCATCGGCACGTCCTGCTGGGATTGATCGGGAGATTCGCTGACGGCCTGCAGCGTCACCACCGCCGCCGTTGCATTGGCCGCGGCCAGGCCGCAAAAAAAGGAAATGCTCAACAACAAAGAACGCCGCAGCGTCGCGCGCTTGCTCATAAGTCCCCCGCCCCAGCTGGTTTAACTCCACCAGCCGCGACGGGATCGCGGAGCGCGGCTGGCCCCTCCCCCAGGAGTCGGCTCAGCGAGCGGCAGACTCTCTGGTAACCCGGCGGTCATGGCGCAGGATTGCGCTTTAGATCCGTGGCTTTGCGTCAGCGCCTTTCGGACGCCTTTGCCTTTTTCAGATTGCGAACTAAGTGTAAGTGATGGGGCGGTTGATGATCCCGCCATTCATCGACGCATTGGGACCGCTTATATCCAGTTTGCCAATGCGGACGATTGAGAAGACGTTATTTTTCTGCGCTCAGAAGAGCCTTTTTGAGCTGCAATTTATGCCATTCGGCACGTTTGCGGTAGGCTTTGCCGTGCCGCATATCGCCCGCGTGTAGCACAAGATGGCGCACGGCGGTGCAAGCGAGCCGCGTGCGCCCGTTACCCCTTCTTTTCCCGTAGCCTTCCCTGAATGCCTCGACCGCGGATTGCACCATTGAGGGTTTCCAGCGTCCCGGACTCTTCGAACTGAATCGAAGAGCGCAGGTCAGGCCCACTTCCATGGCTACATAATCCCACCAGGGGGAGGCGCGATCCCACTCGGGCAACCCAAAATCAATGACCGATATTCGCGTCGGTGCCCATAATACGTTCCCCGGCATGAAATCCCCGTGAGTCACACACGTCGTGTCATCCCCGAGCGACCGAATCAAAGCGGTCAACCGGCGCTGCTCGTCAGCCGTCAGGAGCCGAAGGCAATCTCCCCGATCCTGCAGATACGCTTCCAGCGACGGCGCCACGGGTTCGACCTTCTCGCTCGCCGCGTGCCATTCAGCCAGCCAGCATCCCGTGCGCGCACAGGCTTGCAACAGCGTTTGCGTCCAGCGCCGGCGAAACGAGAACCGGCACATTTCCGCGAGAGTCGGATCGGGCACCTGCCGCATCAACAGGATACATTTGCTGCGCTGGCTGCCGATGTACGGGATGCAGACATCCGCGCGGCCGGCGTAGGCCGCGCTGGCCGCCTGAAGCGCCTTGAGCTGCTTGTCGAAATCCATCGCGCTATACCATGCCTTGGCGACCACGCCTACCGGTCCTTCGGGCGTGTGCGCGCGCAGAAGCCACATGCACGAATAAAGGCGGGCTGCGTACTTGAGGATATCAACCTGACGAACTGGCTGCGCAAGCATCGGCGCAAGCATGGCGGCAAATTCGTCTTGCGTAACAGCCTCCATCGGTGTCACGGCTTTGTGCAAACGAGGACAAGGTCGTGAGCCAACAATCGCAGCGCACCCCATTTCGCCCGGCGCCGCAGCGTGCGCGCGGCTTTGGGAACGTTCATGGGCCGTCCCGCCTCCTCCAGGACCTCGGTAACCTGCATTACATCGATGCGATCTATGTCGGACAAGGCTGCTTCGCGTGAATGAGCGGCGACGTAAAACCTTGGAAATTGATAACCGGTAAAGGGAACATACGGCTTGATGACCGAAAAGCCGGCCTCTGCCACCAGTTGGCGCAGTGATCGCCACCCGTAAATCCAGGTTTGAAACGGCCGATTCGCCTTTCTGTGGCTCACCATGTTCGCGAGCGGACGCGGCAACGCGTTGACCCAACGCAAGCCGCTATGCGGATCCCTCAGCAATGTGCCCGGGTGCCAGCGATTTTCGATCGCCAGGTACAAAGTCCCGCCCGGCCGCAGAATTCGTCCAACTTCGCGAAGGACGCGCAATTGCATCTGCCGAGGGCTATTGCCATCGTCGTTCACCCCTACCCATTCCAGAACGCCATTAACCACGACAAGATCGACGGATGCATCCTCAATCGGCAGCCTGCTGGCATGCGCCCCGCGGTACGAGACGTTCGCGATGCCGGCGTCCCGCGCAATCGAGCGCGCCAGTTCGACATTGTCCGGGTTGACGTCGACGCCGATGACTTCGTTAAACACGGTCGCGAGTCCGCGGGAAATCACGCCGCCGCCGCAGCCCAGATCGACCACACGGCCGCGGCGACTATCGGGCACATGCTCGCACAAAAAATCTAGCAACCCGCGATAGCGCCATCGTGACAAGACGTAATTGCCATGCCTCTTGCCGCCCTTGTTCAGGATTTCCCGGAATGAAAATTTCTCGGCACTGGTAATGTCCATATCAAAAAGTCCCTGTTAATTGTCGAGTTCGCCGTCGCGACGTCGGTTCAACCCGTCGCCATCCATATCGTAAAAATGCCTTGAACACCGGTGGCCAACGGGTCCGGCCATCCCGGATCAGGCCAAGCGCCATCGGCACAAAATCGGGGTTTGCCTCGTCGGATGCGGTGTAAAGAAGTTTGGCTGGATTCTTTTTTCTCTCGTTGCGTATGGCGGCACATTCGTCGTCGGTCCAGCCCCAGCGTGAAGCTTCCCGTTCCAGCTTCTCAAGCGCAAGGTCGTCGTAAAACCTCATTTTGAAGGCATTGGCAGCGCCAGAAGTGTTCGCCGTGTGCCGCCGCCAGGTACCCAGCGGTTGGTCAATGAATCCGAAGAGCCCCCACTTAGTGAGACGCATCAGAAACGGCTTGTCCTCGACTGCTCGCAACTCGTCGTCAAAGCCGCCTGCTTTCTCGAAAGCGGTTTTTCTGAACATGAGATTCCCGATAGGGATGACATTGCCCGGCAGCAGCGAAAAAAACGGACTTTCAGTCAGCACCGACACGCCATCGACGAACGTACTGGTCTTCATTTCGCGAAACCGCGGCTCATCGAGGTCACGGCGAATGAATTCACCCTCGCCTGTCACCACATCGCGATCGGAAAAACAAAGAATCAGTTCCGGATGATCGACAAGCGCGCACCGAGCGCGCTCGAGAAATTGCGGATAAAAAACGTCGTCGCCGTCCAGTAACGCAATGAATGTCGAGGAGCAATGCGCCACGCCGGTGTTGCGCGCCCCTGCTATACCGCGATTTTCCTGGCTGACAAGCGACACTGGCAAATGCGATCTGGAGGCAAAGGTACGAACCAGGTCAGCCGTGTTGTCCGTGGACCCGTCATCGACCACGACAATTTCATCCGGCAGCACCGTCTGCCTTTCCAGACTTTCCAGCGTCTGAATTATGAATCCGCCGCAGTTATAGGCAGGAATAATAACGGCGACCGAGTGCTCGTCCATCTCTACGTCCTCCCCCGACCCAGATACATAGCGCCTGCCTCCTCGAGCGTCGCATCGGCGGCGCCCGCCGGGTCGTTCGCTTCCCATCCCATATCCTCGCCGAGCAAGCGATACAACGCCTGATTGTGCGGCCTGAAGTAAGCGTAGAGCCGGGCAGCGAGTTCGGGCTCCGTCTCCGCAAGCCCGTCCGTATAGCGGCCAATATTTCTTGGCGTTTTATCTTCCAGGACGAATGGCTCCAGTTCGAGAAATGCAGTCACCCTGTCGAATACCGCCTGTGTGTTCTGAAAAAAGGTCTCGCTCTTTATAACCAGGATCTGATTGCGATCGAATACATCGTAATATCGTCGAAGCTGATCGGCATAAACGCCACGAGCGAGATAGGAGTGATTACGAAAATGCCGATTGTTGTATGCGCCGTCGGCCAGCATGTTTTCAATCTCGCCACGCAAACGTTCTTCTTCGGCCTCAATCGCTTCGGCAAACGATAATCGCTCCATTTTCCACTTGATCGAGTGGTGGTAATGGGAATAGGCCCTCGCCACCGGATCGCGCAGCAATACAATCAGTTTCACGTTCGGAAGGCATGCCGCTATCCGTTCGGGCGCCCTCGGGTCGAAAATGTAGTCCGGCGTCGCTTCGCCGGTGAGGATGAGTTTTTTATTTGGTTGCGCCCGCTTTGTAGTCCGGGAAAGCGGAAAATGCGACTGGTACCAGCGAAGTCCGTTGCGATAGCGACCTGTAAAATAAAATATCTCCTTGTGCGTGCCGGCGGCGATCTGAGGATGCGCGTACAGATAGGTACATAAAGAGTCCGTGCCGCATTTTTGTGCGCCGACTATCAAAAAGCCTGGCAACATCCGCGCCCGGGTTGTCAAGGCCCGCCAGCGCATGTATACCCTCCATGGAACCAGTCCGCTCATCATGACCATCCTGTGTTTTTAACCGTGATTCTCCCGCCGGGCGAAATAGCACAAACCGCTCAACTGGGTCTTCAGCAAAGTGAATTCCGCCGTTATCGGGTGCCTGACGACCAGAACCCCTACGAGCCACCCGAGCGCACCCCCTGCGCCCGCGATGGCCAGGACTATCCAGGGATTGGTAATTCTACCGGTGACGCTTAGCGCCCAAACGAGCATTGGAATAATGTTGCTGATGAAAGCCACCGCGCCGCTTCGATACGAAGCATTGATGACTTCGCCAAAGTGCAAATCGAATGCACGGCCGGTCTCACGGTAGTTGAGCCATAGTGAAAGCATCGTAATGACCAGTTGAACAGCCGCGACCGCTGCGATGCTGTAGAAGGCTGCGATCACGATCAACACAATGCGCAATGGCTGCACGATGGCCACTATTCGCAAGAACCTGTTGATATGGCCGCTGGCCATAAGAAGCTGGCCAATCGAAAAATTCAACGATCGTATCGCCGCGGCGATCGCAAGTATCCGCAGTATCGGCACGGCCGCGACCCACTGGGATCCGAAAGCCGCCAGGATGACCGGGTATGCCATGATCGCCGCGAATGTATAAAAAGGCCACGTGACGGCGGTGATGTACGACACGCCGCGAACATAGAGCGACTTCACCCCCTTCCCGCTTCTGTGGTACGACGCGAATGCCGGGAATGCGACGGACTGTATAGAACTCATGATCTTGGTCTGAAACAGATTGATCAGCCCTTCGCCGCGACTGAACAAGCCGGTCGCTGCGAAGCCGAGCATCCGCCCCACTACCAGGCTGTTGGCGCTTCGGCTTGTCTGCGTAAGGACGTCGATGACGATCTTCTTCGATCCGAACGACACAACGTGGCGCCATTCGCCGAATCCCGGCATAAGCCACGTGTCCCGGAACCGGTAGAAACTGACGGCGATCGTGAGGGCGACGACCCCCCCCAATGCGCCCCACGCGAGACTCATGTAGCTGAACCCGAGCAGCGCCATAATGATCGAAACGGCGCTGCGGGTGGCCGCCGACGCGGTGTTGATCACGTACAACGCGCCATATGACAGATCTCGCCTCAACACGCTCATCGCCGGCGCGCCGAACGGGATCAAGACGAACATGAAAGCCAGCACCCCGAGGACATTGCTGACCCCCGGCTCGTTATAAAACCGGCCCGCAACCGGGGCCAGAAGAAACATGCCCAGTGCGATGGCCCACGCCGTAATCAACGTGATGCTGAAAGCCGCCCTCAACTTTTCCCTCGTCAGGTTTTTCTCCTGGACCAGGTAGGCGCTCACGCCGAAATCGCGCAACATGTGAGCGAGATTGACCGCCGCAAGGGCCACCGAAAATACACCGGTTTCCGCCGGCGTCAGGAACCGCGCCAGGATCATCACCGTCGGCACGGTAATCAACAGCCCGGTGTAGTTTTGTGCGAACGACAATATGACTGAGCGGCGTATGCTCGGCATAAGTTTATTCCGTCACCGCGACTCGGGAAGTGCGGGTATCGAGAGAATCTACCTTCGGCATCGTGTCGCGCCCGTAGTGCTCAACGCCGAAGTATTCGAGTACTGCCATCATGCGGCCGACTTGTTCCATCGTGAACGTCCTCTTCCACTTCGTCATCTGGCGGGCCGCACTGTTCTTGAAGCTGGTTTCCGTCGTCATTGCGCTCGGCGTCGCCAGAGAATCCAGCAATACCGCTGGCAGCGGCTCGTTCCATGCATCGAAAATTCGCTGCAAAACGTCTCGGGGACGGTTCAACAGGTGCTCGTAATGGATGGTGATCCAGTCACGGTTATTACGCTTGCTGCGCAGCGGCGCCAGATTTGTCAGGCACCATTCCGCGACAAGCGCTTCCTCGGGCGAATGCAGTTGCGACAGAAACGCCTTGTGCTGCTTGTAATGGTTAGCGAACCGCCCATTCGGGACCTCGAATCCGCTAAAAACCCACGTCCACCATCGAAGTTGGGATGCAACCACGGCAAACGGATGTCGCACAAGATATAAAGGTGTGTAACGGAAACTGAATTGCCTCGTGAGCCAAGGTAACAACGCCGGCCCGAAGCAGAACTTCACCACCATCCGCCTGGCCCGCAGAAATTCCGACGGCGTCGCCATCGAGCTGCTCCACCCGTTCAGCGATTGGCCCCGCAGGACAATGTCAAACGCATCTCGCGCCTCGCGCCATTCGGCATCTTCCGGAATGTATTGGTTGCGCGAAAAGCCGAGAGCACGGGCGCCAAATAATGGACTTGACGGCGCATCATACAAAGGTTCCCAAAGCATCACCGTCTTCGGGAGCCGATTGATCAGTTCCGCAAGCCAGGTACTGCCACCGCGGGGGCTGGAAAAAATCACAAAATTTTCGGCAGGATCGAAGTTGTTGAGCCGGCGCACGACAGCGAAAGCATTGTCCCTGTAGATCCGCTTTATGGTGCCGTGGAGCGACCTGGTCGTCTGATGTTTTTGCATGGGCCTCCCTGCCTCCATATGTCTCGAACAATGTACCGAAGTTCTAAAGTCCGGCGGCATGCCTGCATATCCTGCCGGCGAACGAAAGAGACCCTCGACCGCACAGAATCCGTACAAGCTTTCCCGCCATCGCGGCCGAGCTTCGATACCGCCGGTTTCTCAGTTCCCGAGACAGGCTCCAGCCGAATCCTTTCACGCAGGCATAGAACAACGACGGCGTCCTGTCGGTTAGCAGGGCTCCCGCCTGCCGCAGAAAGGTCGCTCCCCCTTCCAGCAACATCGGGTCGATGTCCATCATTCGGCTGCACATTCGCCGCTCCTCTTCCGTGAGCGGTTGATCGAGAAAACCGGTCGCCGTCGCGGCATCAAGGTCCTCCAGCGCTTCATCAAACAGCCCGTGGCGCGCCATGACGCAAGCCCTCTGCAGAAGCGCACGGCGGGTTCGCAAATCATCCAATGGCACTGTCTGACTATCCGCTGGCAGATACTGCGCCAGCGTCAGTTTCTCGCGGAGATCGGCGAACAACTGTCGGCCATAATGCAGGAACACGGCGTCGCGTTCTTCTATGCCATGACGCTCATGGGCCGGTCCGCGGTCGCCGCCATGCTCGCGGAGCAGAAACACCGGCTCTTTCAACTTGCCGCCTCGAAACCGCTGTGCAAGGCGCAGAATCATGTCGTAGTCTTCGGCTCGCAGCCTCGATTCGTCGAATCCGCCGATCGCCCTATAACAGCGCAGCGGCACCAGCATCCCCTGCGTATGGAACGGATAGCTCTCCAGTGCGTGCAGGAACAGGCTGTCGGGATCGACATCCGCGCAGTCGTAAATCTCGAGCGATCCCGCATAGGGTGGCGTTGGAGGCGTATCGCTCCAGAATCGGTAGCAACCGCTGTAGCTGAAATCGATGTCCGGACGTGAAGCCAGGAACCGCAGATGCCGCTCAAGTGCATCCGGAATGGCGAGGTCATCATCGTCGAGCACGGCGACATAATCAGCGTCCGTTGCCGCCAGACCGTGGTTCAAGGCGCTCGGCAATCCGCCATTTGATTTACGGAGGTAGCGGATACGCTTCTTGTAATGCGCAAGTACATCGGCAGTCGTATCGGTGGAGCCATCGTCTACAACGATTACTTCGTCCGGCGGACGCGATTGGTTAAGGACGCTCTCCAGCGCCTGCGGCAACAACTGCGCGCGGTTGTACGTTGGAATGATAATGACGACGGTGGGGGCGGAATTTTTCATGGGGCGCGGTGTCCTTTCATTCCGCTGCCTCTGTGAGGCCAGGTTCGCGGCGTGCATTGCCGCTCCCGCGCGGGAATGTGTCCAGCCCGTAGCACTCCACCTTGAAGTACCTGAGCACATTCATCATGCGGTCGATCTGGTCCGTGTCGAAGTACGATCGCCATTTGCTCAATTGCCGTTCTACGCCCTTGACCGCCGTGAACCTGTTGGTAGTCTTGCTTGGCTTTCGGATCTGGGCGCTAATGTTGGCCGGCACCTTTAACCGCCAACGTTCAAATATCCGCTTGATTTCCTTGCGAGGTTCGCTGAGGAGATGCTCATAATAAACAGTAATCCAGCTTTTGTTGTTGCCCCCGTGACGCAAAAGATATTGATTACACAGACACCAATTCGCCACCCTAATTTCCTCCTCTGTCGACAGACGCTGCAGGAACTCATGATGCTTGCCGTAAAACTCGTTATATCGGGCGTCAGGGATCACAAAACTCGATTTGCCATGTTCCCATCCCCGCTCCCGCATTTGCGAGGCCACCACCGCAAAGGGATGTCTGACTAAATATATAGGCGCATATTTAAATCGAAAGTTGCTTATGAGCCACGGCAACATAGTGTGCGCGCGGCAGAATTTGACAACCAATTGTTTTGCCGCAATAAACCCCGCGACCGACGACTGCGAACCAGTCCAGTCGTTCATGACTCTGCCGCGCAATATCAGGTCAAACGCTTGACGCGCTTCCTTCCAATTTGCACCTTCAGGTATGTGCTGCCTCCAGGCATTGTGAAGAGCCGCGACCCGCTCTGAACGCACAGCCTTTGGATGTAATGGTTCCCACAGCACCGCAGTCCCTGGCATCGTCGCAATCAACTCCATGAGCCAACTGCTTCCGCCTCTCGGGCTACTCACAATCAATAGATCCTTCACAGGATCAAAATTGTTCAAGCGACTTAGGGAAGCCCAGCCATACCAGCGCAGCCGATTGCGCAGGAAAGCTACTTGCGTATCGATCGGTGTTTTGACCATCGTTTTATTTCCCAATCGTTGAAAGACCGGAGAATATGCGTTCCGGTTGGCGGCCCGTCCGTATTGTCGCTCCGGGCGCTGTCGCTAGTTCGGTCAGCGGATAAACATCTCGCCCGTAATGGTTCAAGCTGAAGTAGTCGAGAACGGCCATCATCCTCTTTACGTCATCCTCACTGAAATACGATTTCCACTTGGCTAGCTGCCTTTCGACGCCCTTGACGAAGGTGGCCTCGTTGGTGGTCTGGCTGGGCTTGCGGATGCGGTCGCTGATGTGCGTAGGTATCGGCAGACCCCAGCGGCCAAATATCCGGCTGATCTCGTGCCATGGATCCATCAACAGGCGCTCGTAGTACACCGTGATCCAGCTTGCGTCATTTCGCGCGCTCGATAACGGAACGAGGTTGGCGATGCACCAGCTCGCCACCAGCGCCTCGGCCTTCGTTTTGAGACTTGTCAGGAATGCCGCATGGTCACGATAAATTTCATTGTAAGGACATGCCGGAATATCGAATCCGGTGAATTCGTAATCCCAGGCGTGCCATTGCATCTGTGAGGCCACAACCGCAAATGGATGCCGCACAAGATAAATGGGTGCAAATCTGAAATTGAACTCGCGCGTCAACCACGGCAGAAGCGCGACGGCATGACACAACTTGACCACCATTTTGTCGGCAGTCAGAAACCGATGCCGCGAACCGCGCATGCAAGTCCAGGTGTTGACCATCTTGCCGCGCAATACGCGTTCGATCGCCTGTTTGGCCTCGTCCCAGTTCGCATCCTCAGGTATGTATTGTTGCCAACAAAAGTTCAGTTCGCGAAATGCGGAGGAAGCGTCGAGATGCAGCGGTTCCCACAGAACCACGGTCTTCGGCAGTGTGCTGATCAGGTCAGTAATCCAACTGCTGCCGCCTCTCGGGCTGCTGATGATCAGCAGATTCCCTTCCGGATCGAAATCGTTGATGCGCCGCAGCCCCGCCCATTGATACCACCTGAAGCGCTCACTGACCGAACTCGCAAAAGAGTTTGTCATCGCTGTTGCACCGCCCGGCCGGACGTCGTTCCCTTTTGGGTCAACTTCGCCGCCGCTATACCGGCCAGACCTGCCGGACCAGCCCAGCGCAACAGGCGCGCGCTCATTTGTGCAGCGCCCCGATAGTGGCCGGCGCGGAGCTCTGCCATTCCGCTCCAGCCGATGCCGGCCCCGGCCGCTCGATGCAGGCCGGGAGCGTACTGCCGTAACAGCCGCCGGGAGCGCCGCAAAAAATCAGCCTGACCCGCCAGAACGAGCGGCTCCACGTTCAGCATTTGCGCGCAAATTCGTTTTTCTTCAGATGACCATGGTGCCAAAGCGGAGCGGCTGGTCGCCGCTTCCAGATCGGCCAGCGCCTTGTCGAACAAGCCATGCCGGCCCATGACGCAGGCTCGTTGCAACAACGCGCGGCGGACCTGCGCCGGGTTGAGCGGGCCGGCCACCGCTCGTCGCGGCAGGTATTCCACAAGCGGCAACGTCTCTCTCAGCCTCGCAAAGAGTCGCCGCTCATACGGACGCCATGTCTCGAACCGCTTCTCGGCGGCGCACCGCTCCCTGGCGGGTCCGCGCTCCCCGCCATGCTGGCGAAGATAAATCGTCGGCTTCTCGACAAAACCGGCACGGTACCGCCGCGCCAGCCGAAGGATCATTTCGTAGTCCTCGGCGAAAGTCTGCTTTTCATCGTATCCCCCGACAGTGCGGTAACACGACAGCGGCACGAGCATCGTCTGCTGATTGCAAGGGAATTCTTCGAGCGCACGAACAAAAAAATCGTCGTGGGGAATTGCCCTTCGCTGCCAGAGATGACAGCGCTCTGCCGGCGGCGGTGGATTATCTCCATCGAAGCAATAGACGCCACTGTATGTGTAGTCGACTTCGGGGTGAGCTTTGAGATGATTCAGATGACGTTCGAGCGCATCGGGTAACGCCACATCATCATCGTCCATGATCCAGACATAATCGGACCGGACACGTTCCAGTGCACGATTCAGCGCCGCCGGCTTGCCGGCATTGGCCTGACGGTAGCAGCGGATTTGTCCGCCGTAGCGGGAAAGGATGGCGACTGTGCCATCGCTGGAGCCGTCATCGATGACGATGACCTCGTCAGGGCACCGCGTCTGATCCAGTACGCTGTCGAGCGCCTGCGTCAGAAGGCTCGCGCGATTATAGGTCGGGATGATGACCGCAATCGTGGGATTGGGTGGGAGCACTTCGCTACGTCCTTGTTAGCGTTGGTTCCGCCGCTCCGCGGCGCCCTTTGTATCTATTCTATACCATGCCACCGCCCCCGCATCGACAGAAGGTCGGTAGCTCGTGCCATGATAGCTGTTAAATCGACGGTGTCAATTATGGCAATTGCCGTCAATGGATCGCCGGTTGCCGGTAACGTCGCCTGACCGCCATGCGCGCGACCGCGGGTATTCTCGCGGTGCCGGTGAGGCGCCGCAAATGTGCCGTCGTCCTGAGCGCACTCGCGTACTGCCCGTTACGCAGCGCCGCGGCGAGACGCCACCCCAACCCTACTCCGCACGCTTCCAGCGCGGTCCACGCGCCGCGTTTGCGCAGGAATGCCCCCATCCTGGCGGTGAACTGACGATGCCGTTCAAGCCACCAGCCCTCAACATTGAGTATGTGCGAAAAAAGTCGCTGCTCCCGATCGCTTAATTCGTTGCCGCCGCCTTCCGCGAGTGCGGCGCTGATGTCTGCAAACGCTTCGTCGAACAGTTCGTGCCGCACCATGATGCAGGCGCGCTGCAGCAGCGCCTCGCGCCTTTGCGCCGGGCCGAGCCGATCGCCGGCGCTGCCTCGCGGCAGGTATTCGACCAGCGGCAATTCCGCCCGCAGCTTGGACATGATCTGCTTGTCGTACCGCCGCAGCGCCGCTTCGCGCTCCTCGGCCGCACGACGCTCATTCGCGGGTCCGCGCGCGCCATCGTGCTCCCGGAACAGGAATGTCGGCGAATCGAGCCTGCCGCCACGAAACCGGCGCGCAAGGCGCAGAATCATGTCGTAGTCATCCCCAAATCCGAGGCTTTCGTCGAACGGACCGACGCTGCGATAGCACTCGGCCGGCACAAGCATGCCCTGCATGTAAAACTGAAACCAGATCATGAGACGAATGAAGAAGTCGCTTTCCTCAAGCGCGCTACAAGCCATCTCATCCTGTTCAGGCAGGGAAGTCGGCGCGTGATCTCCCGTAAAACGATAGTAACCGCTGTAACTGAAATCGACCTCGGGATGATCCGACAGGAAGGCGAGATGTCGTTCCAGTGCATCGGGCAACGCCAGATCGTCGTCGTCCATGATCCAGATATACTCGCCGGCTGCCGCCGCCACGCCTCGATTCAATGCCGTCGGTCGACCCGCGTTACGTTGGTACAGATAGCGTATTCGCCCGCCATACGCCGACAGCACATTGGCAGTCTCGTCGGGCGAGCCGTCGTCCACCACAATCACCTCGTCGGGCGGTCGGGTTTGCCCGAGGATGCTGTCGACTGTCTGCACCACGAGTGCGGCGCGATTGTAAGTCGGGATAATGACGCTGACCTTTGCTTGCGACCTGTCCATGTCTCGCCCGTTCCTGAAGTGGCTGAGCGGAAAGTATGCCTGTCCGTTCGTGTTAATACGTGTCGGTGATCACTGTTTTTCAAGCCTGTCGGGCGCGGGTGCCGGCGAGGCGCAGGAGCTGCACGCCGGCGCCGATCGCGCCTCTGAAGTCGCCGCTCGAAAAGCTGCGCCGCGACCGCCACAAATAACCTTTGGCGATCGCGGCGAACAGAACCGGCGCGCGTTCACGCAACAGCCGTGCCGCGCTGCGCGTGAACGCCTGGCGGCCGGTCAGCAATGGATTGAGCGTCATCATGCGCCGGCACATCGCCTGTTCCTCTAGCGTATAGGCGTCGCCTGTCGATCCGATAGCCGCCTCGAGATCGTCCAGCGCCGCTTCGTACACGCCATGGTGCGCCATGATGCAAGCCCGCTGTAACAATGCAAGACGCTTCTCCGACGGTGTCAAAGAATGGCCCGCCTGACGGCGTGGCAGGTATTCGTCCAGCGGAAGCGAGGCGTACAATTCGGTAAATATTTTCTTTTCGTAAATCAACCAGCCTCGTTTCCGTTCGGATGCGGCGTAACGCTCGCGCGCGGGACCGCGCCCGCCCGGATGTTCGCGATAAAAGATCGTCGGCCGATCCAGCCGCGCCCCGACGTAGCGCCGCGCGAGCCGCAAGACGATGTCGTAGTCCTCACAAAACGTGAGGTTTTCCTTCAAGGGGCCGACCGCCTCGTAGCAGCGCCGCGGCACCAGCATCGTCTGATGATTCGGCTGTGCATGCTCCATGACGTGAATCAGAAATCGATCCCGCGGAACATCCGGGTACTGCCACAGTCGGCACTGCTCGGGTGGCGGGGGCGGTTTGCTGCCGTCAAATGCATACAAGCCGCTGTAGGTGAAGTCGACGCCGGGATTACGGCGCAGGAACACGAGATGTCTTTCGAGTGCGTCCGCGGCCGCGACGTCGTCGTCATCCATGACCCATATGTAGTCCGCCGTCGCCTGCGACAAGGCCAGGTTGACAGCCGCGGGTTTGCCGGCGTTTTCCTGATAAAGGTAGCGCACGCGCCCGTCGTACCTGGCTATTGTGGCAACGGTATCGTCTGTGGAGCCATCATCGACGACGATCACCTCATCCGGCGCCCTCGTCTGGCCGAGGATGCTGTCGACGGACTGCGTGATCAGCCTGGCACGACAATAGGTGGGGATGATGACGGCAACGGTGACGTCTCGCGGAGCGCGACCCATGGTGGCCTCCAGGTTCACGCGACGGCGGCGCGCCGCCGGAAACGGCGGCCGACGGCGGTTCTGGCGAAGCTCGCTCCGCCTCTGACGCCCGTGAGGCGAGCGAGATGCGCTGCCAGCTTCGATGCTTCGGCATAACGCCCGGAATGCAAGGCGCGGGCGACGCGCCAACTCAATCCCACCGCGCAGTGTCCCAACGCGGACCACGCCCGGCGCCGCCGCAAAAATTCGCCGATGCGGATTGGATATTCCGGGCACATGTCGAGCCACCACAACTCGACATTGAACATCTGTGACAGCATCGACTGCTCCCGTCCCGTCAATCGCAGTCCGCCTCCGCTTGCATCCAGCACCGCGCGCAGGTCCTTGAACGCACGGCCATAGATGCCATGGCGCGCCATGATCCAGGCGCGCTGCAGTATCGCCTGCCGGATTTGAATCGCGTTCAGCGGTTCATTGACTGCGCCGCGAGGCAGATACTCCATCAACGAAAGGCGCCGATGGAACTTCGACAATATCTTTTCGTCATAGGCCCGGAACGTCGCCTCCCGGTCTGCCGCGGCGCGGCGCTCGTGTGCCGGGCCGCGAGCGCCCGAATGCTCTCGCAACAGGAACGTCGGCCTCGGAACCTTGCCGCCGCGGAAGCGCCGTGCCAATCGCAGAATCATGTCGTAATCGTCGTTGGACGAAAGCGTCGTATCGAATGGACCGACCTGCCAATAACAGGATAACGGCACCAGCATGCCCTGCATAAAGAATGGCAGCCAGATCATCGCTTCGATAAAAAGTTCGGCTTCGTCGAAGGATCTGCAGTCTTTCATGTCTTCCGGCGCCAGCCTCGATGGCGGCGAGTGGCTCTTGAACAGGTAATGCCCGCTATAGCTGAAGTCGACCTGCGGATGAGCGTGCAGAAAGCCGAGATGACGTTCGAGCGCATCCGGCAATGCGATATCGTCGTCATCCATAATCAGAACATACTGTGAATGCACCTCCGTAATCCCGCGGTTCAGCGCACTGGGCCTCCCGGCGTTTTCCTGTCGTACATAGCGCACCCTGTCGCCAAATGCCGCAACGACGGCAGGGGTTTCATCGGGTGAACCGTCATCGACCACCACCACCTCGTCAGGCGGCCGCGTCTGATTGAGTATGGCCTCAATCGACTGCACTACCAGTCCCGAACGATTGTAGGTCGGGATAACAACGGCAACTGTAGAACCGTCCATAGCTCAAATTCCTGTATAGCCAAGTTCCGATGCAAGCCGGTCAACCTTTCGCCTGAGCAAAAGATATTCAAGTTTCGGCACCCATTTCGGCTGCTCATTGCGTCCGCCGATATCGCCGATTCGCGGCAGCCCTTCAGGATCCTCGATCGCGCAATCAAGATACGTTTCAAGGCGCTGTTTCGTTTCCGGCGCTTTCAAATCTTCGTAGCGCAACAAAAGCCCGTCGACTTCCCGATACCGGCTGACGAAATCGGCGGTCATTTCGGCCCAGAAGCGACCGAACCCGCCCGCGGTGAAGACCGGTTGATCGGGCCAGCTTCTGTAAAAGCTGCGCCATTTGTAATACGAGCGATACGCGTGATACGGGTTGCGGTAGAGAAAGACGAACTTTGCCCTGGGGAACAACCAGCGCAGATAGAGTGCGTGGTCCATCGTGAGCGCGATCTCCTTGATGCCCCAACGCGCCGCACCCCGTGCCGCCGCCGGCCGGGCGAACACGCACTCGAAGAAGGCGAGATGCGCGGCCATGAAATCTTCCAGCGACGGGTAGAGATTGGCAATCCATTCCTGCGTCAATTCCGACCCATCAAAATGATCGATAAAAAATTCATCCCACGGCCACTCGGATGTGAAAGCCCCGACCTGTCGCGCAATGGAGTCGATGATCTCCGCATGCCGATAGGGTTCGCCCCAGATAAAGATGCCGTCCCCGGACATGACCATGCGTTGCAGCAATGTCGAACCACTTCGCCAGCCGGCTGAAAAAATGAAGATCGGAGAAGCCTCGCTGACACTTTTGACAGTAGGCCAGCGTTGCGCCATGACGTTGAGTCCTGCCGCGACGGATTTGCCGTTGCGCAAATAATAACGGTGCAGCCGCCGCGCGTGTCGAGGCCCGATGAGCGCTTCCGTCACGGTTTTTACATCTGTCCTGAACCCGGATGCGATCTTCGACATCTTCATACGGCTCGCGCTTCCACCGCCTCCTTTCTGGTGCGCTCCACGTTTGCCAGCGCGGTGGCGACAGCCTGATCCATGTTGTAGTACTGGTATCCACCGAGGCGGCCGCAGAACGTGACCTTGCCATCGAGTTTTCGCGCGGCCTGCCTGTACTTGGCGTAAATGCACTTCGTCTCGTCGCGCGGAATCGGGTAATACGGCTCCGTCTCCCCCGGCGTATGAGCGCGCGGGTATTCGTACACCAGGGTCGTCACCTGGCTTTTCTGCCCGGTCAAATGCTTTTGCTCTGTGATACGTGTGTAGTCGTACTGACACGGGTAATTCACAGTGCCGACCGGCTGATGCCTGTCCCGCCCTTCCGTCCGGACATCGAAGCGCAGCGAGCGATAAGGCAACGGCCCGTACCGGTAGTTGAAGTATTCGTCAATTGGGCCGGTGTAATAGATCGCGTCGCAGCCGACGTCGGACTCAATGTCCCTGTAATCGGTATTGAGCATCAGGCGAATGTTCGGATGATGCAAAAGCCTGCGAAAGAGGCGCGCGTAGCCGTCGGCGGGCATCGCCTGGTAAGTATCCTGAAAATATCGGTCATCGCGCGATAGCCTGACGGGAACGCGCGCCGTTACATGGGGCGACAGCTCATCGGGCTCAAGCCCCCATTGCTTGCGAGTGTAACTCTCGAAAACGTGCTTATAGACATACTGCGCCAGTTCCTTCACCTCGGCGTCATCGCTCTCGCGCAGCTTGAGAATCGGCACGCGGCCGCCGAAGCCATAACAAGCCACCAGTTTTTCCTCGAGCCGGCGCGCCATGACTTCCGGAAACAGCATCCGCAGCGTATTGAAGTTGAACGGGATCGGGACGAGCGCCCCTTCGACGCTGCCCAGCACATGATGCTCGTATGGCCGCCACTCCGTGAACTGGCTCAGATAGCGCCAGACGCGTTCACTGTTGGTGTGAAAAATGTGCGGCCCGTACTTGTGGACGAGAATACCGTCGCGATTATGCTCGTCGTAAGCGTTGCCACCGATATGGTCGCGGCGATCGATGATCAGAACCGTTTGATCGAAACGCGACGCAAGCCGTTCCGCTATAGTCGACCCGGTAAAGCCGGCGCCAACCACCACTGCATCAAAATACATAGATTGCCGCCAATGCCTTCCCTGGCCGGTAAAACCTTGTTGTTATGCTGCATACCGGTGACGACAATTTATGAGCGATACATCACGGAATAACAAATCCGGTTGCTTTTTCTTCCCTGCGGGAAAACCCCCACGGGTACACCCGCTCCTGCTACCTCGATATCTTGCCGGTAATTGCCCGGCTGTGGCGGACATTCAAGTTAAGGCGCGCCTGCGCGTCTTTTCCAGTGCCAGCGTCGGTAAGCGGCGAACGCCCGTCAATCGAAGAAAATTCACTCCGGCGCGACCCGCATCAGCAACGCAGCCAGCTTTTAATTCACTGATGAATCGCCAGTATGCACCCACCGCGGCTGCGCGCCATAACGAAGGCGCCATTCTATGCAGGTATATACCCACTTCGCGCAATAGCGTTTCATGGCCCGTAAATCTGGCTGGGGATGCGGAAAACAGGCGACTGCAAATCGCGAGTTCTTCCTTGCTGAAACCAACCCCCGGCAGTTGCCCGACCGCGTCGTAAAGATCGCGCACCGATTCCCCGATCAGACCATGACGAGCCATTATGCAGGCTCGCTGCAGCAATGCCCGGCGTCTCTCTGGCGGCGTCATGGCCTCGTTGCACGACCGCGCCGGCAAGTATTGAAGCAACGGCAGCGACTGCCTCAACTTGAGGAAGATTCTCTTGTCGTACGAGCGCCAGACCGACTCTCGTTCGGTTGCGCGATGACGTTCTCTCGCGGGTCCCCGCTCACCGGCATGGGTTCTGACAAAAGTCGTTGGGCGCGGAAGCTTCGCCCCGCGAAAACGGGCGGCGAGCCTCAAGATCATGTCGTAATCCTGACCGCGGCTGAGCGTCTCGTCAAAAACGCCGACTTCGGAATAACACTTTCGCGGAACCAGCATCGACTGCAGCACGCATGGAAAAAGCTCCATTGCGCTGATTAGGAAATCTTCTGGAGGTACCGCATCCCGCTCAAAGCGACGGCATTTGCTGCTTGGCGGCGGTGGCCCCAGGCCATCGAAGTACCACACACCGCTGTAACTGAAGTGCAGATCGGGCCTCTGACTGAGAAAATCGAGATGCTGTTCAAAAGCGTCCAATGCGAGCAGATCGTCGTCATCGACAATACACACGTAATCGCCGGTGACCCGATTCAAGGCTTGATTGATCGCCGCCGCTTTCCCGGCGTTAGATTGATATACGTATCCTATGCGACCGCGAAAGTTGCCCACCGCGGTGGCCGTGGCCGCGTCCGATCCATCGTCGACGACCACGATCTCGTTCGCCGGGCGCGTCTGGCCGAGCACGCTCTCAAGCGCCTGCACGAGCAATTGCGGCCTGTTGTAGGTGGGGACTATAACGGAGATAGTGGCGTTGTGCGGGTTCAAAGCGCGCAGCTCCCGATAACCACAAGCCCGACGATCCAGGCGATCGAAAAGCACCCACCCAGCGTGACCGCCCGCGCTTGAATTGTCCGCCACGAATAGTCGGCCGCAACGAGGCAGAGCACCGACCAGACGATCAACGCAAACAACGGCCATGCGAGCCGACCCTCGTGCCAGAGATACGTTCCCATGTTATTGCACCGCCGTGCGCCGCGTGTCCGGCGGCACTCCGGGTTCATCGGCGGCATCCGCGCGCGGCGCCAGCGCAACTTCGGTTTCACCGGCGACCACCCGAATGCCCTTGCCGACGAGAAGCGGCCAATCCGATGGCACCGTGAAAGTCACGGTACTCCCGAAGGTAATGTTGCCCAGACGCTGGCCCTTCTCAATCCTTCCCGCTTCATCCACCCATACGTTGATTCTGCGCGCCAGGTAACTCGTAATCAGCCTGACTTCCACCTCGCCCCGATTGCCACGAATGCGGACAATCGCCTGAACAGGACACGGCTTTTCCCGAAGAAACGCCGCATCCTGCCACTCAAAGTCCATGAAACGATCGCCGCTGCGGACAACACGCGTCACGACACCAGCCACCGGCGAGCGTTGCACGTGTACATCCCAGAAGCTCAGCGCAATGACTATATAAGTCATGCCCTCGCGTTCAAAGATGTCATTGACAACGCCATCGGCCGGCGCGACCGGGTTTTCCCCAGGCGGAACACGGCGTTCCGGATCGCGGCTGAAGAACGCGAAAAAGCCCCTGTCGAGTCTGCCCGCGGCCAACCCCTCGCGGATCTGGTTTTCCGGCCAGCGCAGCATGGGCGCAAGGAACGGCTTGATCAGCGGCGACGGATGGGGAAAACGGGAAACGATCAGCCAAACCGTCGCCGCGCATGCGAGCAGGACGACGATCTGTATCAGCAGGATGACGCTCGAATCCATGAGCAACGGCCTTCCCTCGTGAAATTTTTGGCGTTGGCGTACAATTCTAGCGTCAAATTTCAGGGGAAGCCAGAGAAGGCAGCCACGCCCCGCAAATAGACAAAAAGGACTTACGATGTGCGGAATCGCCGGCCTCGCCGCCAAAACCCGGAATAAGCCGATCAGTCCTGACATCTGCCGACGGATGTGCGCCGCAATCGAGCATCGGGGACCCGACGAGGAGGGCTTCTGGCATTCCGATTATCTTTCCGTCGGCATGCGCCGGCTCAGTATCATCGACATCGACAGCGGGTCGCAGCCGATCTGGATATCGCGCTCCCTCGGCATCGTCTTCAATGGTGAAATCTACAACTATCGCCAACTTCGCGACGAGCTTGAACATAGCGGGATCCACTTTACGACTCGTTCAGACACCGAAGTCATTCTCCGTATGTATCAACAGGACGGTATCGATTTCGTCGAACGCCTGAGCGGAATGTTTGCGATTTGCATCGTTGATCTGGCGAAACGACAACTTGTTCTCGCGCGGGACCGCTTTGGCGAAAAGCCGCTGTACTACACGGACTCGCCGCGCCATTTCGTATTTGCGAGTGAACTGAAGGCACTGCTTGCGGGGCTGGACGAATCGCCGGAGTTGAATACCGAGGCGGTATCGCATTACCTGACACTGCGGTTCGTTCCGCAGCCCGCGACGTTGTGGAAAAACGTGCACAAGCTGCTGCCGGGACATTTGCTGGTGTACGACCTGGACGAACACTGCTGCCGGACGAAACGATACTGGAAGACCGAATTCCACGCGCAACCGGTTCGGTCGCGGCAGGACTACGTCACCCAGTTCAAGGATCTGTTCTATAACGCCGTAAACGAACGCATTCTGGCTTCCGACGTACCGGTCGGCATTTTCCTTAGCGGCGGCCTCGACTCGACGCTGATAACGCTGGCGGCAAAGGAATGTGGACACGACTCGCTGCACACCTTTTCGATCGGCTACGACGACGCGCGTTTTTCCGAATTCGCGTATGCACGTGAGGTCGCGAAATACTTTGGCACGAAGCACCATGAGGTTCCATACACCTACGATGACTTCAGCAGCTACATCACGGAATTTCCGTGGGACAGCGACGAACCGTTAGGCGATTCGGCCAGCATCCCGCTTCGCTACCTGTCCCGGTTCGCCCGCCAGCGCGTCAAGGTGACGCTGACCGGTGAAGGCGCCGACGAAATGTTCGGTGGTTATAACCTGGAAACCATGGCGCAAAGCGCCGACGGGCGCCGTTCATGGCTCGCCCACTCGCCGCGTTTCCTGTTTCGGCTCGCAAGCCTGGCCTATGGGCCGCAGAGCGAGCGTGGTGCGGCTTTCGGGCGCATGGCGCGCGAAGGCTGGGGGGCTTACGTGGCGTCGCGGCCGTCTCATCCGACACACTTCTGGAACGACGACGAAAAGAGGCGCCTGTTCTCATCATTCGATCGTTTTCAACCCACCGATGACCTGATCCGTCAATGGTACGACGGCATCGCCTCACCGGAGCCGCTCGACAAGTACATGACCGTCCTGTGCAAGAGTTGGCTTGTCGAAGATCTGCTGATGAAAGCAGACAAGATGTCGATGCGCGAATCGCTGGAGCTGCGCTGTCCGTTTCTCGATCCGGCGCTGGCGGGCTGGGCGCAGTCGCTGCCTTTGGACCTCCGCTTCGGCAACAGGGCCTCCGGATACGTCAGCAAGACCTTGCTGAGGGCGTTCGCCAAGGGTCGCATTCCGGACTCGATCATCAACCGCCCGAAGCAGGGTTTCCCCGTTCCGACCTATCAATGGATTGCGCCGAACATTCCGCGCTGGAGCAAAACGATTCTGGAACCGCGCGATTCCGCATTACGGACCGTACTCGGAATGGACGGAAATCTTCAGTCAACCACGGCAGCGGCAGCTGCCGGCAACGAGTTCGCGGTACAGAAGATCTGGTTACTCGTGCTGCTGGAACTCTGGCTGAAGCGATGGGTGCTGAACGACACGTGCCCCGCCCTGTTCGCTTCCGAGCCTGTTCAAATGGCCTAAGGCTCTTTCGCTGCCGCGACGGCCTTGTCATTCTTCGCCGCATCGTCATCCGGACGCGGCACGATTGCAAAGTTCGCATAGTTCGTAAAATCCGGCCGCGTCGGCCGGCTCACGAACAGCTTCCAGGCATCCGCAGCGCCCGGCACACCCGCATCGACCGCGGCAGCCAAAGCCGGCTGCATGTTGGCGGGATAGCCTGTCGGACTCCACGGATAACCGTACATGTCGCCGGGCTTGTAATGGTGACCCAGACGCTGCGCCATCGCGTCGCCGCCGCATTTCATTCGGGCTACTTTGCGCGGCACCGATTTGTGGTAGACCTTTTCAAAGCTGTTGAATATTGGCGCGTGACGGCCGTTTCTGACGGCAAGGACGTAGCTCGACCCATACACATAGCAGAACCCGTTTCCGATCATTCTTCCAACCGGAAACTGTGCCTTCCACCGCACAAGTTTCGCGGCCCCGTCGAAGCCCAGATCGGCAAGATGCCCAACTGCCCAGGTGAAGAAATCATCCTGCCAGGGCGCGAGTGAAGTGTGGTTATGGTAGTGGACTGCATAGGGGCGCGCGGTTATTGCGCCAAGAGGTTCCGTACCGGCATCGGCAAGATAGCGCTGGTTGTACCAGTCGAGATTGTTATCCAGTATCTGCATGAAGTAGGACTTGAGTGGCGCGTCGTCCGGCGTAATCCAGGCAACGTCGCCGAGGGTCCTCAGGCCCCACGCCTGAGCCCGAACCTGGTTTGACCAGAGCAATCCGGTACTGTGGCTGCGATAATCCGGATTAATCTGAAATTCATTCCAGTCTGCCCAGAACTGAAGCTGTTCAAGATAATAGAAGTCTCCCGTGACCATGTATGACACGTATCCGACCGACGGTTCGTGCGCGACATTGGCTTTGTAGGGATCGCCACAATTACGGTCGCATTTCGGGAAGGCCTCGTACTTGCCGGTTTCCGGGTTTTTTGTGCTGGCGTGCCTGCCAAGCAGCGTCATGTATGGATAGTCGGTAATGGTGACGGGCCGGCCCGTTTTTTTATCGCGATAAAAAACAGCGTAGCTCCCGGCCGCGTCGTCATTGGCGAGCATCCAGCGAAATGCGCGCGGATCCATGCTGAGAACATAGGCCGTGGTCCAACGTGGCAGCGGGCCGATGGCTGCCTGTGCCCCGGTGGCGTTCATGTGGTCCGTCTGGTCGCCATTGCTCATCGGCTCGACGCTCTGGCGTACGCTGTCCAGAAACGCGTCGGTTGGATGAATGTCGGCGTAATGGGAAATAGCCTTTGACGCCTGCAGGTATTGGCCATCGAGCCTTGCGTAAACATCGGCCTTGTCGCCCCACCACATCACGCGATGCCAGCGCGTCTGCCGATAGTGTGTAATGTTCTTCTTTTTATAGACGTGATCGCCAACGGTCAACGTCGCATCGTAAGTAATGTCGTGCGGGTGCGGCACCCAGGTCCAGTCGTTTTCAACAACGATGTTGACGCGCACGCTGTGGATCGGCTTGCCCGCATAAGCGCGCACATAAAAGCGAGCGGCGAGATGCGGGCTCGAATCGTCCTTCGATTTGAGGGGCGCACCGACAATCCATTCCGATACCCGCGGACCCGACAACCAGACGTTGCATTCCGCGCCCCACGGACGGCAGCTATCGTCCGTTTGCGCCTGCTTCAACAACGACCGGGCGCTGGCGGTGAAAGTTTCGCCGTCAACATCGAGCGAGACTGTCGCATCAAAATCCGTTGCGAGCAGATCGTCGAGCGTGACCGGCCGGCCTTTTGCGGCATCGCCGCCGGTGGACAATACAACCACTTGCGTGCCGGACGACGAAAGCTTCGGCACAACGGCTGTCACAACGGCATGACGCAGAGAATGATCGGGATTGGTCGCCTTGCGGTCCACCTGAATCGGAATGTCGTTGCCATCGATGGTGGCGCGCAATTGCGTTCCCGAAGGAACGTCGCCGGCCTTGAATACCTGCCCGAACGTAACCGGCACATCGGTTCGATCCTGACCCGACTCGTCGATGACCGCGACTGCCGTAATGCCGCCTTTGACCTGATCGGCTTGAACGGTGAGGCGCGCCGGCTCGACCGATGCCGTGGCGGCGCACCCCGCCAAAGCAAGCACAAGCGCCGCCAATATGCCCCATGATTTCTTATACATTAGTAGCCTCCTGCTGCCGCCTCCAGTTGATCGGCGGCGATCTCGTCGAATAATCGCGCCAGTTGTCGCGCGCCGGCTTCGCGCGTATGCCGCGCGATGGCGGCGTCTGACGCAACGGCCGCCTCGCCGGCGCGAATTTTCGCAATAAAGTTCATGAGTGCCACGGCAATTTCATTGGCACGATCAATCGGCGCGATCGTGTTGAGGCCCGCGTCGCGCAGCGCCTGCGCCGTATTTCCGGCCGGATCGGTCAGCGCCATGATCGGGCGCCTTGAGCGCATGTATTCGTATATCTTGGCCGGGATTTGTCCGCTGTGTATGCCACCTTGCAAGACCAGAAGTCCGTCGGCCGCGAAGAGTTCCGCCAGCGCCTGCTTGTAGGGTATGGACGGCCGCAGTTGAACGATGTCGGCAATGTCCGCCTGCTCCAGCAGTTCCCGATAGTAGCCTTCGCTGCCGGCGGCACGAAACACGATTGTCGCTTCGTTACTCGAAAGCTGTCCCGATTGCTTCAACCGGCAAATCGCGGTAAAGAGCGCACGCGGGTCGCGACCCTCCGGATACAATGCGCCGCTATGTATCAGCCGCAGTGGGCGCCCCGCACTCGCTGGCATGTCGCCTTCGATAAAGTCGAAATCGGCCTCGTCGTAACCGTTGGAAATGATCGTCCACCGATCGGCGGGAATCTCCGGAAAACGCGCAGCGTAGGCGGCCGCTGCCCCTTCCGCGGTAAACACGGCGCGGGAACAACTGGAGACGGTCTTGCGCTCTATCCAGTGGCAGACGCGCGCGGCCAATCGGCTATCGCCCTCACCAATCGGATCCCGAAAATCGGCAATCCATGGCACCCCCGTCAGCCTGTGCAACGTATGCGCGATCCAGAAGGCGGTAGGATTCGGTTGGGTCGCCCACAGAACCTGGGGCCGATAGCGGCGAATCAATGACAATCCCACCGGCGTCGCGCCCAGCCACCAACTGCTGCAGCGATCGGGCACGCCGAGCAATGACGGATACTTGTGGCTGATCGATAAATGTTCGCGCGCGTCGCGCGCAAATGCCCTGACGACCGGCACCGTCTTCGGGATGCGCTCACATTGCTTCGGGTCCACCTTTGAGTAAGCCCGTTCGCTCGCCGTCAGCACCACCGGGTTCCAACCGAACCGCGGCAAATAGCGGGAAAACGCCAAGGCGCGAAGATAACCGCTGCTCTCCTGGCAGGGCGGATAATGATACGCAATGAGCAGGGCGCGCTTCCCGCGAGCCGCCGCTGCACCGGTGTCTTCCCGACGAGCCGGGATCGTCTCCATCCGACGTATTTCGCCAGCCGGACCGCTCAAGCCGTGACTTCCTTGCTGACGCGCGCCTGGACCGCAGGCGCCGGCGCCGCTTCGGTCGCGGGCAGATCCTTTTCGACGCGCACCCGTACCAGCAACCCCACGGCGAGCAGTTGATACGCCAGATCAAAGTAGGGTTGCGGCAGGAACGCGCCGCCTACGCAGTAGGCCACGCCGGACACGTACAACATTGAAGCGAGATCGTATGCCCATTTGTACTCCGGCAAGTCCTGGGTTCGCTTTCGTACCCAGACAAGATTTCGCCAGCTCAGCAACAGCAGCAGCATGAATATCGCCAGACCGACAAAGCCCTGCTCGCCCAGCATCTTGAAATAAATACTGTGGATTTCCCGCCTCGGAGTATCCGGCGGCGCATACTTCGCCCACGCGCCCGGCTTGAGGTAGGGTCTGAAGCCCCCGCCGACAAGCGGTCGGTCAAGGGCTATGTTGGTCGCGAACTTCCATGACTGAATCCGCCCCATCGCGGATTCGTCCTGCTGGTAACTGTCGATGGTGCTCATGCGCACATACCATTTTTGCGGCACTAGCGTCAGCATGACGGGGACGGCGATAATCGCAACGGCCGCGATGATCCATTTTCCGCGCGACTTCCAGAACATCATCAACAACACTGCGCCCAGTGTCAGCATGCCGCCGCGGGAATAGGTGCCAAGGACCGCTACCGAAGTAAGCCCCATTGCGCCCCAGAGCCCGATTCGAATCCATTTCTTCTTTTCCTGCAACTGCAGGTAGCGCATCAACGGAATGACCATTGCCATTGCAAGCGCGATATCGTTCGAGTTATGAATGAAACTCTCCGACGGCCCGATCACGACGTAATGGCCGCCGGTGGCAATCACGAACAGGCCGCCCTTCACGCCGTAAAAGCCGATCGACAAGGCGATGACCCACATAAGCCAATGCAGACGTTCGCGCGTTTGCACCAGCAACAACGTAAAGAACACCAGGACCATGATTTTTACGAAGATCTCGAAACGACTCCATGCAACATCCGGCACGAATGCGAAATAGGAAGTGACCGCCATCCAGGCGAGCAGCACGAGGAACAGGATGCTTACGCCGCGCACCGGCAGTCGAAACTTTTCTTTCGCGGAAAAAATGAATCCCAGGATGGTGCTGATGGCGACCAGCTGCACCCACGGAAAGCTGTAGGCGAATCCCCAGGTCAGGCGGTGCGGATTCATATAACCGAGCCATGACCATACCAGCACGCCGATATAGGGAGATGTGAAGATGAAAGGGATCAGGCCGAAGATGACCAGCGCCAGGAAAAGATCGCGAGCCGACATGAAACTATGCCCGCTTCATGCCTGCACGCGCCCTTGCCAGCCTGGAATGAGTGTCAATCGATAGCAAATCCCTGCTCCAGCATCAGTGCGTCCATGAAAAATTTCGCTGCCCAGTTCGGATAGCGCCAGGTCATGTAGCCGCCATCCGCCGGAAACGAACCTTTGATTGCGCCCCGGGTCTCATCGGGCCCCGCCAGCGCCTGCGTCATCATGTTGAACCGGTTCGCGCGTTGCGCGTGCGACCGGAAGCTCGCATCGCCCGCGATATCTGCCAGGCGCAACCAGTTGATCGCCATCTGCGCGTTGCCGGTGAGACAACTCCAGCGAACCTTGGGCCGCCAGCGTTCGTCCAGCCTGCCGGGCAAGGCGCCGTCGCTACGTTGGGCGGAAGCGACCGCGCGCGCCATACGCGCCGCGAAGTCGAGATATCTATCTTCCTGCAAAATGATGCCGACTTCCAGAATGCCGCGCAGAGAATAGGCAATAGTGTGCGTCAGCGGCCGACCGTTGATTTCAAGACAGTTGTCATCCAGCCACGCATTCGCATGCGCGCGGGAGATTGCCCACTCGATGTTTGCGCGCGCCGCGTCGAGAAAGCGGGGCTGGTCGAAAGCGGCGCCTACCCGGGCAACCCCGTAGGCCGTGCGCGTGTTGTAGCTGTTGACCTTGTATCTTGCGAACGGCGACGCGAAACGGCGCCAGGCGCCGTCGGCATCCTGCGCCGCCGACAGCCATTCCGCTGCATGAATTGCCGCGCTGCGAAAACGCAGATCGCCGGTTTCCTTCCACGCGCGCGTCCAGCCAAACAGCACCTGGCCAGTGTTGAAGACGGTCGGCGCGACCTGCTCGCTGTCCATGGTGCCGGCGCGTACGGCACCGTCTTCAAGCTGGATATCCGCTTCCCACACGGCCATTTGACGTGCGCGCTCGGCGAAATCCGCGCGTCCGGCGAATACGGCATAGTCATAAAAAGTCGGGATGATGTAACCCGTCGTTTCGGGATATGCGCCCGCCCATGCCTTCTTTTCCAGGTCGTAGCATGCAGCCACACCACCTGTGCCGGTCGCCTGCTGTGCTCTGCAAATCCACTCCGCCGCGGCCTGCAGGTGAACCGCGACATCGCCTGTTTCCTTCTGCAGCGGCAAGCGGTCCTTCAGCGCGGACAAAACAGGTTTCATATTGCGCTCCCTTTCGCCAGCCGAACCCGGTCGATGCGCCGGCACGCCGCTTTACGGATACGCCTGCGCAGGATATCGAGCGCGGGCATCGGATCATGCCAACGCAGCCATCCATCAATCTTGCGCCCCGAATCGAGTACCCCGCGCCCCTGCCGCTGATGTTGCAATTGCGCCGACCAGCGATCAGTTACAGATTCTCGCCAGACAACCGGATGCAACTTCGCAGCGGCAGGAAGCCGACCTAGCCCCGCTTCCGATCGCCACGCCGCCACGGGGATATTCACGCCGTTCAATGTGGCGACCTCCTCCTGGTAATCGGTTCGTCCCACGGTGGGTTCTATCAAAAAGAACTTGCCGGTCGCCGTATCGCGTTTGAATTCCATGCTGCCCATCCCGACAAAGCCGGCGGCCCGGAAGAAGCGAGAGGTCATTGCCGTAAGTTCCGCTTCGGCTTCCGGCGCCGCTATGCAGCTCGCCGTTCCGCCGGTGTGCGGCGGCCATGAGCGAACCTTTCGGCCGGTAAATGACGCGACGAGTCCGTCGTCGCGGCCGATGTACTGCAAACAAAAGTAAATATCCGAATCGGAACCTTCAACCCACTCCTGCACAATGAGATCGGGCAGCACCGGCATGATTTTTCGGCACAAATTGCGCAAGGCATCGAAGTCGGGAACCTGGTAGGCCTTGTCAAACGAGCGACTGTAAGCCGCATCGCGACAGGCTGGTTTCAGAATGACTGGAAAACGCAGTGCGCACGCCGCCCGCATCGTGCCGTCATCGCGGATGTGCAGGCTGCGCGGCACGCGAAAGCCATGACGTTCGGCGAAACGCTGAAACGACTCCTTGTTCATCAGCATTCTCAGACAATCCGCGTCCGCCAGCGTCATCCTGTACCACGGCGACAATTCGTCGCGATATCGGGATATGGTCGCCACCGTCGCTTCCTGGGTGATAAACAGCACGGGACGCTCCGGGAACAAGCGGCCCATTTGGACGAGATCCTCGACCAGCATGCGCCCGTGCAGCGCCCGCACGGCGAGCTTCCGGCCGTACCGCGTTCGCATACCGGGCTTCCGCAAGTCGTCATCGACCGCCAGAACCTCGATGCCGGCTCGAGCAAGACTTCGCACCACGCCGAGGCCGTTCAATTCCAGGCCGAGCACCATGGCGGGCGGAACCGGCTCGCGACGAGTCTCAGCAGACATTGCTGTCGCCCCACTTTGCCCGCGCGGCTTCGGAACCCGTTCGCGCAACCAGATAGCGCGCCCGCGCTACAACCGTCCGCGCATTTCGGTCCCATGTCAGATCACGCTCATCCAGCGTTCGTCGTGCCGCGGCTCCCAGCCGGCTGCGTAAAGCCGGGTCATGACATAACCGTTCGACGGCCAACCGGAACGAATCGGCTGCCGCTGGATCGAACAGCAGCGCATTGTGTTCGTGGCTTATAACTTCGCGGATATTTGCCTTGTCGGGGGCCACGATCGCGGCGCCGCAAGCCATGTACTCAAACAACTTGAGCGGCGATGCGTAGTCAACCACGGCCGGCTGCAGCGCAATGTCGAAGGCCTGTACGCACGTAGCAACTTGATCGCGCGGCTTGATGCCGGTTATGCGCAACCGGTTGCGCACGCCTCGAATCTCGGCCAGCCGTTCCAGCCCTGTTCGCACATCGCCATCCCCGACCAGCAGAAACACCACGTTTTTGTCCGAAAGTGCGGCGAGTACTTCGATGACGCGTTCAAGGCCGTGCCATTCGCGTGCAAAACCGGTAAAGCCGATGACAAGCGAATCATCGAGGCCAAGATGTCGCTTTGCCGTCGCCCTATCCGACTGTGCCGGAAACCGCGATCGATTGACACCGTTCGGTGTCACAACAATCTTTTCGCGCGGCACGCCTTCACGCGCGATGCGCTCAGCCAACACATCGGTGACAGTTGCAATGCAGTCGGCGCCGCGCCAACTGGCCCGCTCGGTGAATCGCGCGAGTCGCTTGAGCGCGATGCCGCCGTAACGGCTGCGTTCATCAAAGAGCGGCGCATTGACTTCACTGATCAGCGGTATCCCGTAACGGCGTTTGGCCCATATACCGGACAGCCAGAACAGGTTGTAGCGCTCGTAGATGATATCGGGCCGGTGGCGGCCAATGGCGCGCGAGAGGTAACGAAAATCGATAAAGCTGTAGAAGAATTCGAGCAGTTCGTAGATTGCCTTCGGCAGGTGCCGCTTCAGGACGGCGACAAGGCGCGATTCGCTGCCAAACTCCTGCTCGCCGGCGACACGCGGCCCGGCCATGATGACTTCGTGGCCTGAGTGTCGAAGCGCGGTGGTAAGTTCATCAATATGGACGTACTGCCCATCCCTGGAACTGATTCTGTGGTGATACAGGATTTTCATGTGCCTTCCATGGCAGCCGTTGTCGTTATAGTACCGTCTTGCAGTGCGGCTATCTTAGCATGCCCGCAGCGGTATTTCCGCCACGAAAAAAGCTCCGCCGCGTGACTGTCGCGGCGGAGCTTTCAACGCCACCCTCAAGCGACGGCCGGGGTTCTCTCGGTGGTCGGCCGACTCGCTGCGGCCGGTATGGCATCGGCTGTCTTGACGCCAACGAAGGCAATCATGTGCCGGGCTTCGTTTGCGAGCGTCGTATCCTGCACTTCTTCCATGCCCATGTCCGCGAAGAAGCGCTTGATCTCCTGCGGACGGTAGCGGAACTGATACCGCGGACTGTAGTTGTCGAACAGACTGAGAGCCCGTTCGCGCCGCGTGCATCTGGCCAGCATCGGCCGCTCGCCGCGCAGCGCCGCGACCAGATGAACCAGCGCCGTATGTATCGGCACGCCGCACACGCACAAGGCCCAAAGCCAGTTCGGCGGGATACGAGTGGTGACCGACCTTATCAACCTGTTCGGCACACCTACCCAGGCCTCGCGTTTTCGATAAACCTGGACATATACGCGGCCGTCCGGCCGGGTGGCATCGAACAGCGACTGAAACGCGTGCCGCGGATCGGGTGTGTGATGAATCACACCCGAAGAATGAACAAGGTCGAAGACTTCCCGCGCCAATGGCGACTGCAGAAGATCGCCCTGAACATAGTGGACGAACGGGGCGTACCCGCCAGCGAATTTCGCGCGGTTCGCCTGGGCCCTGCCGACGGCGCCGGTAAAGTCGAGGCCTACCGCTTCGACGCCGTAAGCGCCGCTGATCGCCGCTGTCAACGTGCCGTGTCCGCAGCCGGCGTCGAGCAACAGCGAACCCGGCAACGCTTCCTTCGTGACGGCCATGCTGTAGAGAAACTCGCGCTCGCGAAGTTTGAGGTCCTTGAACCAGGTGCGATCTTCGAAACGGTAGTTCTCCCATTGCAGGCCAAAGCTTGCGGGACTGCGCTCATCGGATAATCGCGCCTCGGCATCCTGTGGCGCGAGATTTCCGTAGTAGGCAAAAAAACCGTGGTAAGTGTTAGCGGCGTCGACGATCAGGCGCGGTACCCCATCAATGATCGGATAGACGTGCCCGCTCCTCCTGCTGACAAGCAGTCCTTCCAGAATCTCCTCGCCGTAGAGTGCTTCAATTTTGGATTTGTCGGCGGATTCGCCAAGAACCAGGGCGCACTTTTGAGGATCCAGTTCTTCCGGTCGGCTCTTGTAGACCGTCAGATCAAATGCGCTGCCATCGATGGGACACCGAATGATGTCCAGTAGCCTCCTTTTCATAACTCCCTCCTTCCTTGATTACGGCCACGTCGGCCATAGGGAGATTTTCTAGGCTATCTAGTAACACACCGTGGTGATTAATGTCAAATACAGTCGGTCCGGATTGCTCGAGCCACGCCTGAAACATCAACACGTTCCACAGCGGGTATTGCCAGTTGCGAATGCCTTGCAGGTGTTCGCGCCAGCGGCGGCGAATCGCTTGTGGCTCCAGGAAACCTTGACGGACGAGCTTGTCCTGATCGAGCAGGTCCTCCGCCCAGTCGCGCAGGTTGCCTCTCAGCCACCGCCCGATCGGTACGTCGAAACCCATCTTCGGCCGCTCGATCAACTGCTCCGGCACGTATCGATACAACAGCCGCCGCAACAACCATTTGCCTCTTCCGTCGCGCAACTTGAAATGCAACGGCAGGCGCCAGGCGAACGCAATGACATCCGGATCGAGCAGCGGACATCGCACTTCGAGGCTGACGGCCATGCTCGCCCGATCCACTTTCATCAATATGTTTTCGGGCAGATATGTCTCGCCGTCGAGTTGCATCATGCGCTCGACAAAATCGGCTACCGGCGGGCGGCCAGTCGCGTCGGTCAGCGGCGTCGGCGGTTCGACTCCGCCGTTGACGACAGCGCCAGGGTTGCGCCATTGCGAAAACAAGTCCCGGTACAAGGCGACCGGGTCCGGACTCCGGAGCAGGTCCGCGCCTTTGTGCAGCTTGTCTCCCGGCGCGCTGGGCGCCAACGCTCCGAGCGGGCGAAGCAGCGCATCCCAACGCTGCGCTGGAACGCGTTCAATCAGAGCAGCCAGAGCGCCGCGCGCCGCCGGCGGCGCCAGCGATCGCAAGCGAAGCAACTTGCGCGCCAGCAGATAACGCGTGTAGCCGGCAAACAGCTCATCGCCACCGTCGCCGGACAAGGCGACCGTGACGTGCTTTCGCGCGAGTCGCGACACCATGTGCGTCGGAATTTGCGAAACGTCCGCCAACGGTTCGTCGTATATCGCAGGCAACGCGGGAATCAGATCCATAGCCTCACGCGGGCTGACGTACAGTTCCGTGTGATCCGTCCCGAGATGGGCAGCGACCTGCTTCGCGAATCCGGCTTCGTTGTAATCCTTTTCGTGAAAGCCGATCGAGAACGTTTTGACAGGCGTCGGTGACACATTCTGCATCAGCGCCGCAACGATGCTCGAATCGATACCACCGGACAGCAGCGCGCCCAGCGGGACGTCCGCGACCATGCGCGAGCGCACGGCGCCTTGCAGACAACGCTCCAGATCGGCGCATGCCTGCTGCGCGTCGCCTTCGTAGGGTTCCTCAGCGCCGGCACGTACCGCATCCGTCCACGCCCAGTAACGCCGCCGGTACCTGTCGAGCGCGTTGTAGTCCGGTCGCGGCGGCAATGCCTCGACGGGTAGCGTCAGCATCTCCCCCTGGCGCAATTTGAAGATACCTTCGTAGATGCTGTACGGCGCGGGTATGTAGTTGTGCCGCAATAGCAGCGTCAAGGCGTCGCGGTTGATTGTCGGACTGAAAGCCGGCAGCGCTCGAATTGCCTTGAGTTCGGACGCAAACGCGAACCGGCCGTTCGTCCAGCCGTAATAGACCGGTTTTTTGCCGGCCCGGTCGCGAGCCAGCGACAATTCGCGCCGCTCCTCATCCCATAATGCAAGCGCGAGCATGCCTTTTGCGCGCTCCAGCGCCTTAGGCAGCCCCCACGCTTCTATGGCCGCAAGCAGGGCTTCGGTGTCGGAGCGGCCGCGAAATTCGTGCCCCTGCGCTTCAAGTTCATCGCGAAGTTCGGGAAAGTTGTAAATCTCGCCATTGAACACGAGGTGATAGCGGCCGCTCGGCGAGCGCATCGGCTGATGCCCTTCCGGCGAAAGGTCAATGATCGCCAGACGCCTGAAACCCAATCCGACCTGTGCGCGCTCATTGACGAAGATACCGGCGTCGTCAGGACCGCGATGTGCCAGTTGATCGGACATGCGCCGCGCCAGCGCCGCCAGCCGCTCCGACGGATAATCCGTCCGCAAACCGACGAAGCCGGCGATCCCGCACATCAGCAATTCCTCGCCGCGGGCGTCATGCCGCCGCGGCGTTCCACGCCCAGGCCGGATTCGTGCAACGCGCGCCGGAACAGCTTGATTTGTCCGCGCGTCGTCGCCTCCCAACCCAGTGTTTCCGCGAATCGCCGTGTCTCGCTCCGGTCTGGATAGTGCTCGAACAGTGTTTTGACCGCCGTGACGACGCCATCCGGCGTGCGTTCCTTGATCAGAACGCCGGCCTCCGGCTCTGTCATGACTTCCGGTATGCCGCCGGCGGGCGTCGCAACCACAGGCGTGCCACAGGCGAGCGATTCCAGCATGACGTTCGGCATGCCTTCGCGATCCGTCGCGAGCACCAGCGCATCGGCGGCGCCATACCAGCTTCTGAGTTGCTCCTGCGGCAGGTTGCCCAGGAATCGCACGCGATCTGTCAGTCCAAAGTCGGCAACCTGCTGGTAAAGTTCGTCAACCATGCCGCCGGCCTCCGTGCCGCGCTCCCCGATGATGACGAGATCGAAGTCAGGCAGCGCCTTGAGCGCCTCGATTGCCAGATGGTGCCCCTTGCGCTCGACGAGATGGCCGACCGACAGAAGCATCGGTCGCTTGAGCCCAAGGCTTCGCCGGACGGCGGCGCGGTCCACTGGCCTGAACAGGCGAGTATCGACGCCGTTGCGCAGCGTCATGACCCGATCCGGAGGCACTCCCATCGCCCCAAGGCGCCGTCGCAAATCTTCCGAAACAGTCACGATTCCCGCCGCTTTCGTGGCCGCATTCAGCATCATTCGCCGCGGCGCGCGGAAGCGGGAGAAATACATGACGTCGTCGCCGCGACACGTCACTGTCACGGGTTTCTTCAACGCTTGTCCCAACCAGACAGCCGCCACCCCATCCGGGTAAAAGTAATGCGCGTCGATCACATCGAAATCGTATCCGCCTGCAATGATGCCTCGCAGCACCCGCTCCATGGCACGAGCGAGCAATTTGGGGCCGATACTCATGCCAACCTTCGGGATGGAAGGAAAGCGCGGATGCAGCACCGGGATGCCATGCCGGATGTCCGAATGGGGCACCAAAGCATACATGGCGTAACGGCCGAACAGCGATGACTTGAACGGGAACCACGGGACGGGCGCGACGACCCGCGCCGTTACTTCTCCACTTTCGACCAGCTTGCGCAAACGCTGCTCGACGAAAATGCCGTGACGAGGATCGTATTCGTTTGGATAGAGCAATGAAAACGTCAGAATCTTCAGCATCCCGAACTCCGTGTCTCCGGCAGGGGCTGGTTGCCCGGGCCGGCGGGCGTGCTCTCATCATAGAATTCGGCGAGGAAACTGCTCTGCAGGATGGCGAGAATTCTGCAAGCGCTATCGGCAGGCAGCTCCTCGCGCCATCGTGAAACCGAGTGAGTCGGATTTTTGAAAACGCTGTAATACGCCGCGGCATCCGCGTCCGTGCTCCGACGGACGAAACGCGCCGTCTGGGCATTCCAGTCCAGACCGGCAAAGTCGAACAGGCGGCGGCTTTCCGCCAGCGGGTTCGCGCACAGGTCTTCATAACACACGACGCGCGACCGGCCCGATTCCTTCGCCTCCTCGACCGCCTTTTCATTGGTAATGACCCAGCTCCAGGCGAGGCGCTCCTCCGGCCGCATGCGCCGGAGTCCTTTCATGCTCAAGCCATGCCGACGCGCCTGAGAGGTTTCCAGCAGCAGCCGGAACAGGTTGAAGAATTCGCTGGTCGGCGAATTATCCTGAAACTCTCCCTGCCGCTCGCCGCGCAGCACGGAATTGATCTGGCCGCACGGGTGGCGGAGCAAGTGAATGCCGCGCGCTTCGGGCAGTACCCGCATTAACAATCCAAAGCGCCCGGTCGATTCAATCGACTTCCAGACGATCGTCGGCGCGGGCGCAATGCGGTCGCCACGAGCACCGAGCACGGGAAGATTGACACCCGCCCGGACCCCGACCTTGGCGGCCAGCGCTGCGCCTTGCAGCAGCCGCTGGCGAATTGGCCCGCGCCAGACCTTGGGAAAAATCGGCATCTTCGCCGCGACGGTCACGTCATTCCGGCGCGCCAGATCACTTACGAAATTGCCGACAAAATCAGCATAGGTATCAGCATCGTGCAGCGACGGGAAACGCGGCAAGGCCTCGAGCCGCGGATAATTGTCCGGTTCATGCCGATACAGCGTATCGGGGTGGCTGTCGAAGATTTTCCCCAGCCAGGTTGTGCCCGATCTCGGCAGACCGAAAACGAGTATGAGAGGCGGCCGGTTCGACATGTCAGATCGCCACCGCCGGCACACGTTGCCTGACATTTGGCGCCGGCACGCAACCTTCGACCTGGCGCAGGAATCCGTCGAACATCAACAGCGCCCACAGCACCGGCGCGTGATCGTGCACGTTTTCCTGGTGCTCGTCGACAAGACGCCGCAACCGTTTCGGCGCGAACATTTCCGTTTCCGCCAGCCGACTGCCGAGCACCGTTTCGCGCACCTGCTGCTTCAATGGGCCGCGGAACCATTCCGGCAGCGGCACGGCGAATCCCATCTTCGGGCGATACAGAACATCGTGAGGCAGATACGGTTCCAACGCCTTCTTGAGAATGTACTTGCCTTCACGACCCTTCAACTTCATCGCCGGCGACAACGTTGCCGCTTGCTCGACAAAATGATGATCGAGAAACGGCACACGCACTTCCAGACTGTGCGCCATGCTGGCACGGTCGACTTTGGTCAGAATGTCCCCGGGCAGATACGTTTTGATGTCCAGGTACTGCGCGAGCGACAACGGGTCTTTCGGTCCGGCTTTTGCATACTGTCTGAATACTTCGACGGACCGATACCCCTGCAATTCGCTTTCGAACCCGTCGCTGAACAAATAGCGGCGCAAATGTGCCGGAAAGATCGAGACGCTGTCGAGGTACCCTTCCAGTTGATCCTTTGCAAGCGCCTGGAAGGTAGTCTTGGCGCGCACATAGCGTGGCGCCCAATCCGCCTTCGGATAAGTCGCGCCCAAAAATCCGAACACCGGGCCGCGCATGGCCTGCGGCAGCAGGTCACGAACGCGCTGCTCCCAGGCGCTCCAGCGATGGCGGCGATAACCGGCGAAATTTTCGTCTCCGCCGTCGCCGGACAGCGCGACGGTCACGCGCTTTCTCGCCAGTGCGCAGACGTCGTAAGTCGGAATTGCCGAGCTGTCGGCGTACGGTTCGTCGTAGGCGCGTACCAGCGCATCAATCAACTCAAAATGATCGGCTTCAACGCGCTCGACATTGTGGTCGGTCCGGTAGCGCCTGGCGACCTCGGCCGCGAATGTCGATTCGTCGTACTTGCTGTCACCAAACGAAATGGAGCAGGTATTGACCGGGCTATCGTTCAGACTTGCCATCATCGCGACCACCGCACTCGAATCGACGCCGCCCGACAGGAACGCGCCGAGCGGCACATCCGCCATCAGCCGGTATTTCACCGACTGCCTCAAGCCGTCGATCAGCGCCTCGCCGACATCGGCCTCCGGCCCCGAACGTTGCTCGAATAACAGCGACCAGTATTCACGCGGTGCCGGAACCGGCCGCCCGCGTTCGAGTGCGATCGTGTGGGCTGGCGCGAGCTTGTACGCGGCGCGAAGAATCGTCTTCGGATCGGGCACATAGCCGAACGTGAAATAATCCTCGACCGCCGTCGGTTCCATGTCGCGAGGCAGGCCAGGATGTAACAGCAAGGCCTTGAGCTCCGAGCCGAAAATCAGCCAGCCGTCGGGTAGCACCGCGTAATACAGCGGCTTGATGCCAAGCCGGTCGCGGGCGAGAAACAGCCGCTGCCTGTTACGATCCCAAAGTGCGAACGCGAACATGCCGTTGAAATGGCGCACGCAGTCTTCGCCCCACCTGGACCAGGCATGCACAATCACCTCGGTGTCGCAGTGCGTGTGGAAGGCGTAGCCGTCCGCAACCAGTTCCCGCTTCAATTCCTTGAAGTTGTAAATTTCACCGTTGTAGGTGACTCCGACGCCGCCGTCATCATTGAACAGTGGCTGTTCGCCACCGGCGAGGTCGATGATCGACAGGCGACGGTGCCCGAGCCCCAGTCCGGGTTCGATATGCACGCCGTGGCCGTCCGGGCCGCGGTGCGCCAGGCTGTCAGTCATCCTTTCCAGCAGAGGGCGGTCGATTTGTCGCCGCGCTTTCAGATCGAAAATGCCAGCAATTCCACACATTTGTCATTGAGCCCCAAGCAAGTTGTCGTAAAGACGCGTGTAGGCGCCAACCATCGCGTGCAGGCTGAACTGGCGCTCCGCCCGTGCACGCCCGGCGCGGCCGATCCGTTGCGCCCACGCAGGATCGAGCGCATACGGCGCCATGGCCCGCGCCAGCGCGACGGGGTTCGACGGCGGCACGAGCGTTCCCGTTTCGCCGTCCACAATCAGTTCGGGATTGCCGCCGACGCGGGTTGCGACAACGGCGCGGCCGCATGCCATCGCTTCGAGTATCGTGTTGGAGATCCCTTCGTTCAGCGACGGCAACACGAACAGGTCCATGCCACACAGCAGTCGCGAAATGTCATCGCGGCGGCCCGGCAGCCAACTCACTTGCGTCAGATCTTCGCGGCGAATCAACTCGAGGACTTGGTCTCGGTCCGGCCCGTCGCCGATCACGACCAGCCGTGCGCGTTCGCGCAACGCCGGTTCGTCGCGCAGCAGTTGCGCGAACCCGCGCACGAGCGTTGCCTGATCCTTGACCGCATCCATGCGACCGATCGTGCCGATGATGAACTTGTCGCGCCCGAAATCCGCGCCGGCTTCTTCGCGCCAGTCGGGTGCGCCGTCCTCCATCGGGCAGAACGCTTCCGTGTCCACACCATTGCAGATCGGCGACACCCGCGCCGCCGGAATTCGCACCTGCTCTTTCAACCAGTCGCCGAGGTCGCGCGACACTGTGACGTGGCGCTGAATCAGCGGTCCGAGGCTTCGCCGAAGCAGCCGGTACTTGATGCTTCCGCCATGAAGGTCTGTCATGTCCCAGCCATGCTCGCCGTGAACGCGAATCGGCACGCCGGCCAGCGCCGCGACGAGCACGCTGTCGAGCGCCCCGTAGTTGCGCGTGTGCACAATGTCCGGGCGCAGCCGCTTGAGCAGACGCCACAGGCGCACGTACATCCCGAAGTCCTTGCCCGGTCGCTTGTGCAGAGCCAGGACGCGCACCCCCGGCCGGCGTATCCGCTCCCGGAAATCGGTGAAATGGCTCAGGCAGATGACAACGTGGCGATAGCGCCCGGGCATGTGATTGATCAGGTTGACGAGGCCGTTTTCCAACCCGCCCACATCGAAGCTGAAGATGATGTGAGCAATGAGCGGTCGTGCGGTGCTGGCGCGCGTATCCGAGCGATGCAGCCGTGCCACCTCGCGGGCGCTGTCCATCCTTGTGCTCATCGCCCTGCTCCTCCGGCCGAGGCCGCCGCCGCCAGCTTCCGTTCCACCCGGGGCTCAGCCGCGCGCACGAAATTATCCAGCACGGCCGCTGCGATTTGCCTCTGGCCGCGCTGATATCCGATCGACACCGCGATGATCGAGGAATACAGTTTTGCGCCCCGCAACTCGTCCCACGCCTGGCGCAACCTGACTTGAACCGGGCTCGTCAACCTGCCGCCATTCACGCCATACCAGTACCAGACCAGTCTGTTTGTGAACGGTCCATGAAGTACGACTTCGTGCGCTATCAGACTGTTGCCGTCGGCGAGTTCAATCGTGCGGTTTCTGCCGCCGACAGCGCGCCAGCGATCGGCATCGAAGATCGCGTTGCCGTACGCCAGGAGGTCGTGCCCATTCACCTGCGCGCCTCGATAGGCTGCTGCAAACAACGAGACGTTGTGGCCGGCGCGGCTATAGACACCGCCGAGGGTCCAATCCGCGCCCGCAAAATCCGGTTTCCATTCGTACTTGCTCAAGTCGTTTTGGCGCGCCCAGTCGCCGGCATCCGGCACCACCGTCAACGCCGGCGTCGCCGGAATCGAAACGGAGGCGCGCATCGCCGCGGCCCATGCCGGCGCCGCACCCATGACCACCGCAGCGGCAACGGCCACCGGCAGCCAATGCTTCCAGCCGCCGCGATTCGTGTGGCGCGTTTCGACATTCGTATCGGGCTCTTCCGGCAGCGGCTCGCGGAGAAACCAACCCACCAGGAGCAACAGGAACAACACAGCGCCAAAAAATTGCCAGCCGAAAACGAGATGGTCGGTACCCTGCGCATACTTCAAGCCAAACGTTTCGCCGATCAAAATCGTGAAATAAACGCGCAATCCGTTGGCGACAATCGGAACGATCATGGACGCGAAGATAAACACCGAGCGGCGCCAGTAACTGGTAAAAAAGACGTAGGCGAACAATGAGCCGATGGCGGTACAAGCAGTAAAAAATCGAATCCCGCTGCACGCCTCGGCCACTTTCCATGCCGTGGAAGGTGTCAGGATATGATGGCCGCCCTGGAGCAGAACGGGTACGCCCGTCCACTGTAAAAAGTGAACGCTCATTACTGCGGTGATGTGCTGCAACGGCTCAACCGCCGAATGTCCCACAGGAATCGCGAAGACAAGGTAGACGAGTGGGAAGAGCAGCACTCTCACCACGTCGGCGCCAAAAAACAACAACACCAGAACCGGGAAAGTCGCGACAAATGCGGCGTGTTGCACCACGTCGACGTTGGCGATGGCACCGAGGAACCATGCAAATACCGTGCCGATGAGCAAAGGCAACGCCCAGAGACACGTGGCCGGCTCATGCCACGCGACGAGTTCGTGCCGTTTGCTCCAGATCAGCCAGGCGGAAATTGGAAAAATCAGGAACGCGTAGCGGAACATGCCCGTCCGCGCCCACGTTGCAACCAGCGAAAAGCCGGTGGTCCAGTACAATGCAATAAAACCGACGGTGACGATCGTAAACGCACCCAACGCCGGCCGCCACGACGCCGCCACGACGTTCGCCGGTACCGGCGTCGTTTCGGGTTGCCGCATGACCCGGCTCATACGTGCATCTCCACGAGACGCGCATCGGTCGGCTCGCCCCGGGGCAACTCGGTGGCTTGGCCGGGCGAGGCAAGGAGTTCGTCCAGCAACGCGAGATTTGCGTTCCAGTCGTAATGCTGGCGAACGAATTGACGCAGGCGCATGTCCGGCGCCGCCGGTTCGTGCGTGGCAATGACATTGATTACGGCCTGCGCGAAACGAGGTGCGGACGAAGCTGTCACGCGCGCCCGGTCGGGAAATGCGCCAATTCCCTGGAAAGCTTCCGGCGTCCCGACAACCGGCGTTCCAAGTGCCTGCGCTTCGAGCACCTTGTTCTGGATGCCGCGCGCGATCCGGAGCGGTGCGACCGCGACATGCGCATACTTCACATACGGCTTGACATCCGGTACCCGGCCCGTCACTTGAACGCCCGGCTGCTTGCCCAGCGCACGTACGGCGCGTGTCGGACGAGCGCCGACGATGTAGAACGCGGCTTGCGGACATCGCTCGCGTATCCGCGGCCACACTTCGCTGGCAAACCAGCTCACGCCTTCCACGTTAGCCCTGTAGTCCATCATGCCCGTGAAAACCACGGCCGATGTCGATCTGGAATAAGGACTTTTTGTTACGAGGTTGGGATCGAACGCGTCGGCATCGACCCCGTTCGACATGCCGTGAATCCTGCCTTCGCAGCCCGGCGTGTGCCGGCGGAAGAAATCAGCCTCCGCTGGCGAGGCGAACAGACTGTAGTCGAAGGCAGCCGCGACCCGCTGCTCGACACGCGCAAGCCGTTTCGCTTCGCGGATATGAATATAACGAAGCGGCCAGGCCGCGTCGTCCGCGTATTGGCGCCATTTCGCCGAATCCACGTCGACGAAATCCATGATCCGCCGCAATGAAGCATCGTCCGGTGCAAACTGCGCGACACCCGAGCAGTAGAACAGCGCAGTGACAACATCATTCTCATGCAACACCTGGCGCACCCACTTCCGCAATGCACGGCTGCGGTAGAAGCGAACAGTCAGGGGTTCGCCCGTCAACAGCCCGGCCAGGCTCCGCAACTTTGCAAGCCGCGGGTTAATGTTTATGGCGCATACGCTCGCGCACAAGCGCCGCAATTCACCAATGTATTCGCGATCGAGCGAATCGTCGATGAACGTGCCCAGGTGCACGCGATACCGCGCCGCCAGATGCTTCAGGATGTGGTACGAACGTATCTTGTCGCCCTTGTCCGGCGGGAATGGAATACGGTGCGTAATGAACAGGATGTCATGCATCGGCATCATCCCAGGTTGCGCGCGAGTGGCGGGCCGATCAGCCGCGTCAACGGCACCGGCAGTCGCTTCCACGCAGTGATCAGCGGCCGGTATTTCGGATTCGTCGGACTCAGATTCGGCACCGACTCGGTCTTCAGCAGCCGATATTCGTAATGCAGTTGGCGCGGTTCCCAACCCCACAACTCCTTGAACCGGTACGAGCCGGAACCGCGCTTGCTGCGCCCAAAGTCAACCGTCCGCGCGCCGCGCTCGGCGGCCCGTTCAATGAGACTCCAGTACAGGTAATCATTGGCGGCGAGATCGCGCGCCCTGCGCGTGCCGCCACCGTAGTAGACGAGCATTTCGTCGCGGAAAAAGAAACTCATCATGCTGCTGACAACGCTGTCATTGTGCATCACGCGCAGCACTTCGCAGTCGCCGCCGAACTCGTCCTTCAAAAGCCGGAAATACCGGCGCGAATACACCGGCGTGCCGAGGTTACGCACCATTTCGGCATAAACCGCGTAATGACCGTCAATTTCGCCCGAGATGTCTGTCGTCAAGCCGTTGCGCCGTGCGCGCCGAACCATGTTGCGACGCTTGCCGGACAATGCCTTGAAGTTTACGTCTGGGTTTCCATCGATCTGTGTACGAAAGGTGACGTAAAGATCCTTGTCGGGCCAGCCGCGCGCGCCTGCATTCAGGTTGCGCATCTCGAGGTAGTCGACATCAAGATCGCGCGCCAGCGCTTCCGCCGCATTGGTCAGCGCACCGGCCACCTCGGCATCGGCGGCGGCAACGCCGCCGTAGCTGCAAAAAGGCGTCGATACCAATGCGTTGGTGAACAGGCGGCTGTTGATGTGAAACAACGGCAGCACGCCGCCCATCGCGCCGTCCCGCTCGGCGTAAAGATAATGGCTCGCGTGGCCGAACGCGCGCCCGACAACATTGCGCCACCCGGAAAGATGGAAAAACGTCGCCGATGGCAGTCCGCGAACGAAGTCGTCCCAGCGTTTCTCGTCTTCAGCGGCCAGCGAACGGACGCGCCATTCTTTGGTGCTTTCGGCCATACAATCCCTTGCGTCAAAATGCGCGGCCAAAGCCGCTCCTGCCGATTCGGCGTCAGTTCAATACGTGCGCTGGCGACCGACGCGCGGGATGCGCGGGCGTCACCATCACATTCGGGCTCTCGCCGCTCAGGAACACGCGGTCCATGCGATCCCATTCAAAATCGTCCAGCAGACGAATAATCTTCGCTTCCATCCGATTAAGGTTCACGTAGTGACGGAATCGCGACTTTAATTTCGCCTTGACGCGTGGCTGTGCCGGGTCAATTTCCCACGGATGAAAGTAAAAGACGCCGGAGCGATGTTCCTGCCTGTTGACGCGCGCCAACGCCCATTTGAACGATGCGTACGGCAACAGCCGGAAGTAGCCGCCACCGCCGCAGGGCAACGTTCGGCCCGAAAGCCGGACGGTCGTCACCGGCACCTCCAGCAGCGGGCCGGGGCCTGGATGAAACGGAAAGCGCGGTGCGCCCGGCATGCCATACAGATCGTGGCGAATCGGAAAGATGCTGGAGCTGTAGCGATAACCCACGGCTTCCAGTATGTCGAGCGCCCAGAGCGTTGTCCTGCCGATCGAGTAACTGGGCGCGCGGTAGCCTCGCACCGCCGTGCCGGCGATATCCTCAAGCACTTCCTTGGCGCGCGTCACGTCGTCGCGGAACTCGACCGGCGACTGCTCTGTGATGCGCTTGTGCGAATAACCGTGACTGGCGACCTCGTGCCCTTCACCCGCAATGCGGCGAACAAGATCGGGATGGCGTTTCGCGATCCAACCCAAAACAAAAAAGGTTGCATGAACGTCGCGCTGCGACAGCAAATCGAGAATGCGGTGGGTATTCGACTCAACGCGCCGCGGCATCCGCTCCCACTCCTCCCGCCGGACATACGGTTCCAGCGCGGAGACCTGGAAATAGTCCTCCACGTCGATCGTCATCGCGTTGACGATCGGCGCGGAATCCATTGTTGACGGTAGTGGATCGATCAAAGGCCACCTTCCTGTGACTGGCGATACTGTACAAACTCCTCGGCGGACTGCTCGCCCGCATCGGCCGGGTTCGACACACCGTTCGAGCGATTGCCCGGACCGGGAACAATCCGCCGATTCATGCTCTTCAACAAAAAATTGAGCTTCCGGTCGAGCGCTTCGATCTGTTCCTCTATCGGCCGCATCCGGACTTCACTCGTCGCCGGAGCAGGCATGGGCGTGGGCGTCTCAATGGGCGCCGGCGGCACCGCCTGTGATTCGGCCGCTCCGGGTTCGCCGCCCATCTCGTCGTTCATTTCGTCGATGACGGAGCGAATGCTCCCTCGATCGAGAAAATGCAATTCTTCGAGATAGCCATACAGCATCGCGCGGTCCATCAGCATGTTGATGCGGCGCGGCACGCCGCGGCTCCACTCGTGCACCAGATCAAACACATCCGGTGCGAGCCCCGGCGCATTGCGCCACCCAACCGCCCGCAACCGATAGATGATGTAATTGCGCGTTTCCTCAGACGATAGCGGTTCCAGTTTGTACCATGCGATCACGCGCTGTTTCAGCTGTTCCATGCGTCCGCTGCGCACCGTACTGAGCAGTTCGGTCTGGCCGACCAGAAAAATCTGCACAAGCGCGCGCCCGGCGACTTCCATGTTCGACAGCACGCGGAGCTCTTCCAGCGCCGCGGGCGTCAGCGTCTGCGCTTCGTCCACGATCAGCAGCGCGCCTTCACCCTGCTGGCAACTCAAAAGCAAATCGCGCTTCAAATCCTCGAGCAGCGATACCTTGCCGCGCCCCTGGATGTTCTGGCCGAACGCCGCCGCCACGGCCGGAATCACGTCGGGCGCGTCGAGATTGGCCGAGGCAATGTTTGCCGTCAGCATGTGTCGCCCGGCAAGTTCCTTGTACAGCGCCTGGATCAGCAGCGTTTTGCCAGTGCCGACGTCGCCGGTGATGACGACAAAGCCTTCGCGCTGTTCGAGACCGTACAGCAGATACGACAAGGCGCGCTTGTGCCCGGTGCTTGGAAACAGAAAGCGCACGTCGGGCGTAAGCTGAAAGGGTTTGCCGCTGAATTTGTAGAATTCCTGATACATACAAAAACTCAAAAGTATTTGGTGAGTTCGAGCACAGCCGTGTTGACACGGTAGCTTTTGCCCAATTCGGAGTTGCGCCGCTCGTTCCGAAGAGCGAGGTGCAGCTTCAAGCTTCTCGACAACTGGTGCCGCCACTCAATCTGGCTGCGGTAGTAGTAATTGATCTGCCCATCGCGAAAGTCGTAGCGCCGATAACTGTAGGATGGCACCAGCGAATCGCGATTACCGAGCGCAAACTCCCATTCCAGCCGACCGCCGACGACGTGATCGGTTTCATCAAGCTGTACGTAGTCTCGGTGCTCGTCGTAAAGCCGCACCCGGATCTGGCTGTCGGACAGGTCGAATGCCATACCCACCGAGGCGCGCTTCAGTATGAATATCCTGCGGTCGCGAAGCGAAGGCAGCCTGGCATACGGCAACGGCGCAGTGACAAGCGTCGACGGCTCGCGCCCCAGGATCAGCCGGTTGTAATTGGTTGGCTCCTCCCGGTACGACATGTCCGTATGAAAATCGGCGCCGTCGTGATGCCACTCAAAATCGTACGAAGTCCCGAAAAAACGATGTCCGAACAGAACCTTGAAATTGTCCTCTTCCGTGTTGAAGCTCGCGCCAACGTCCCAGAAGGTCGCGCCAAGTTCGTCAATCGTCCCGTCCGGGAGGAAGTTGTTCTCCTTGCCGGCGTCCGCCAGCAACGCGGACCGAGGAGACACGTGATATTGAAGCCCTACCCGGGCGCGCTTGAACGAAAGGGTTTCCCCCTGCTGCTGGTCAAGCTCCTGGTCCACGTAAAGCAGATCGTAGGTCAGCGGGCCGTATTCGGGTTGCCGCGCCAGCAGAAAGCTCCACGTGTTGCTGGTGGTATCCGGAATGTCACGAGAATACGAAGCGCGCCCGTAAGAGTAGCGCAAGGTCGCTATGCCGACGCTGCCGAAGTTATGCATCAGGTACGGGCTCAGCGTCGTAGCCGAATAGCTGGCGCGATTGCCGCCGCCGAAAAGATTGCTGCGCCCGCCGGTCTTCTCGGGATCTATCACCTGATGGCCGTAAATCGTTCTGCCGTCGATGTACAGCCAGTTCTCGACGGCTTCGAGCGTTCCGTTCGCGTTAAGCCGGTTGTACGCGTGATTCATGTCGCTGTGCCCGGGATAAAGCAACCCCTGCAGGCTGTAGTCGATGTTTCCCTGCAGTCTTGGCGCCACGTAGTTGAGCTTGAAGCCAGGTTCGATTTCGGTGATGAACGCATCTTCACGCGGCGTACCCGGCGGCACGAGAAACAGGTTGTCCGTATAAATTTCGCCCACAGTCAGATACGGCCGGAACTGAAGCACGCCGGCAAACGCATGTGGAAGCGATCCGGCAACGCCGACCACCAGCACGAAGAGTCCCGGCTTGACGCTCCTTCGGCTAAACATGCCGCGGCGCTTCCTTGCTTTGGTAGTAGTAACCGCCGCCGTAATAATCGCCGTACCGCTTTCCGCCACCGGCGTCCTTGACGAGGTTCAGAACGAGGTTGATCGACTTTTCCGGGTCCAGCGCTTCCATACCGGCCTTCACAATATGCTGCGGCGTCCGACCGGCGGCGACAACGACGACGATTTGACCCATCGCGGCCGCGAGGGCTGGCGCCTCCGATGTCGCGAGCAGCGGCGGCGAATCGAAAACCACGATGCAGTTCGGCATCGAACGGGTAATCTCATCCAGTAGCTGTTCCATGCGCCGGCTGGCGAGCAGTTCGGTGCTCAGCGAGTTCCACTGGCCCGACGGCAGCACCTTGAGCCGCGGGACATCGGTCTGCGCGACAACCTGTTCCAGCTTCAGCCTGTCATTATTTAGGAGATCGAGAAGACCCGGACGATCCTCGAGCTGCAGAATTTTCGTCATGTCGGACTTGGCGACATCGCCGTCGATGAGCAGCGCCGTATAGTCGCGCTCCAGCGCCATGCTGAGCGCCAGATTGAACGACGTAAATGTCTTGCCCTCGCCGGGCACGGAACTGGCGATCATGATGCGCCGCCCGTTTGCAACCCGCGCCGCACCCTTGCCGGTGATGTTGGCGAGTAACGGGCGCTTGATGCGTCGGTACTGATCCGAGATATGGCCGCTGTTCTCCTCAGAGGGATACATCCCGGCATCGTGCAGCGCTTCGAAGTCGATGTGCACCGGCGCGGCGGCACGGTCACTTTGAACCGGCTGAACAGGTCTGAGCGCCGGACCGGATGCGACATCTTTTCCCACACCCGCGTCGGACGCCTCCTGCGCCCGGCGAAATGCGTTTGGCTGAACAACCGGTTGCACCGGCTGATCAGCGGGGTTCGTCGCTTTGAGTTTGTCTACCGCTTTTTCGACGATGCTCATGTGATGCTCCAGGGAAGCGCGCCTTGCACCAGGTGCGCAATTTGATGCTGAAATGCGAGCGCACCTCCGAACAGCAATGCCAGAAGCAGTACGCCGACGGCAAAGCTCATCACCTCCGCGCGCACCAGATGTCGTTCGGCGCTGCTCAATGCCACGCTCACGACGCCCAGCACTGGCCGCCCCAGTACATTCCTGAGTGATTCACGATCCATGAAGACCGGCCGGATTTGATGCAAAAACACGGCGAACAAGGCGCCGGCGCCCAAGCTGAACAGCAGCACGACGCTAAGAAATATGAGCCGCGGAGGACCGACTGGAATCAACGGCACGACCGGCGGTTCGATAATCCGGAACTTGAGGTTGTTGCCGCTGTGCGATGCCTCCTGCGACATCTCCGCCTTGTCGAGCCGCTCGCGCAGATTCTTGTACTGCGCCTTGGTCACCGAATAGTCCCGCGTCAGGCTTGCCAGTTGCGCCTCAAGGTCGGTCACCTTGTCCGCCTTGTTGCCAAGCTTGTCAACGCGATCCTTTTGCCGGGCGATCTTCGATTGCAGCGTGCTTATCTCGACTTTCTTGTTGTAAAGCTCGGTTTGCATGCCTTGGTAAACAGGGTTGTTGATATCCGTTGACGAGACAGTGCCGCCGCCGTTCTTGATGTCTTCCCGCTTCTGCTGGAGCCGCGCGATCATGTTCTTGGTCGCGATCACATCCGGATATTGCGGCGTGTACTTCAACAACAGGTCATTGACCCGTTGACGGTACGCCGCGATCTGGCGATCGATCGACTGAATCTGCGGATTCAGACTGATGGAAGCCGTGCCGTTCTGCATGGCCGTAAGTTGCGCATTGATCGAATCGCGCTGCGACTCGGCGATCCGCAGTTGCTCTTTTAAATTGACAAGATCCTGCTGCGCGCCTTGCAATCGAGAAAAATAATCGCCGCCGCCCTGCCCGGGAACCAGGCCAAGATGCGACTTCTTGAATTCGGCGAGGCGCTGCTCCGCCGCCGACAGCCGGCGCGAATATTCTCTGATCTGACTTTGCAGGAAACTCTGCGCCGCCCCCGAATTCTGCATGTTCCCGCCGACGGTGTCCGTCATCATGATATTCAGCAACGCCTGGGTGACTTTTTGCGCCATTTCAGGGTCTTTATCGACGTAGCTGATGGAATAGAGATTCTGGCGGCCGCCGCCGTCGACGCTGATACGGCCCTGCACATTCTGGAGTAGCGTGTCCATGTCCCTCGGGTCGGAGGCCCGCAGTGCGAGGCCTGTATCGCGTGCGACTTTTTCGAGATTGGGACGGCTCAACAATGTCCGCGCGACGAGTGTCACCCGGTCATGTACATCGGGCCGAATCGCGATACCTTTCAGCAACGGCGTCAGCATTGAATCCGTATCCGCGTAGACCCGCGTGTGCGCCTCATACTGGTCCGGAATGCTGTAGACCAGAATCCACCCGGCGATGGCGACGATCCACGCGACCAGCAGCGCGTACCACCGGAATCGCCACGCACCGCGAGCCTGCGACATGATTTGTGAGAGTAGTTCTTGCATAGTAGGGACTCGTAGACCGTCACGTCGATCGGACGCATCCGCTGCCGACTTCAGCGCCGGGAGATATCGCGGGTGGCGGCCGAATCATGGTTACTCAGAACAGTGATTTGGGGATGATGAGGATGTCGCCGGGACGCATGGCGACGTTGTTGTCCGTGTCGCCCTCGAGCAGATCCTCGAGATAGACCGGGAAGGTAATCTTCTTGCCTTTGTACTCGCGAACAATCTTCGCGTCGTTGCCATCCGCGAACTTCGTCAGCCCGCCGACTTCGGTGAGCACATCCAGCAGGGTCATGCCCTGGCGGTAAGGCAGCGCCTGCGGCTTGGTCGCCTGCCCGACGACCCGCACCTGTTCGGCGAACGTCCCTACAAAATGGGTAACGATGACGGTCACGATCGGCTGGCGAATGTAGGTCGACAGCGCCTGCTGCAGGTCTTCGCCGAGCTGGGACGGCGTCTTCCCGGCGGCAACCATTTCCTGCACCAGCGGAATGGAAATCTTGCCGTCCGGGCGCACCGGGACGGTCACGGTCAGGTCGGGGTTGTTGCGGACGTAGATTTTGAGCGCGTCGCCCGGGCCAATGACGTAGGCTGTGGCCGTTTCGACCGGCGTGATTGCAGCCGGCGGCGGTGACGAGGCGCACGCGCCGAGAAGGGTGGCGAGAAGAGGAACCGCGAACCACACAATCCCTGTGAATCGTTTTATTCGCTTCATGCGAGTACATCCTTGTAGCTATAGATTGTTATCCCGCACCCCTGCAGGAGGCCCAAGCATAACACGCTGGAATGCCTTGTCCAGTGTGGGTTATTACCATAACCATTGTCGATTTTTTGAACACTACCGGGCGCCTTTGCCGAAGAGCACCACCTCGACCGTCTGCAGCATAATCAGCAGGTCGAAGGCCACAGTGTGGTTCTTGACGTAAAAAAGGTCGAACTTGAGCTTCTCCTGCGCATCCTGCTCCGACGAACCATAAGGATAACGAAGCTGCGCCCAGCCCGTAATACCGGGCTTCACTGAATGGCGTTCCCTGTAGTACAGGAGATTTTTTTCCAGTTCCGTCACGAATTCCGGCCGCTCCGGACGCGGGCCAACGAAGCTCATGTCGCCGCGTAACACGTTGAATATCTGAGGCAATTCGTCGATTCGGCACTTTCGGATCAGGGCACCGACGTGGGTGACGCGCGTATCGTCCTTGCGCGCCCAGCGCACCCCGCCCTCCTCCGCGTCGGTACGCATGCTGCGAAACTTAAGGACGCGGAACAGCGCGCCCCGCTCGCCGACGCGCGTCTGCGAATAAAGCACGGGCTTGCGCCAGCCATCGTCGAGAATAATCAGCAGCGCCGTCACCAGCTGCACCGGCAGCGTCAGCACCAGCAGCAGGAGCGCGATGCTGATATCGAGCAGCCGCTTGATCTGTGCGCGAAGAAAACCGTGGCGAAAGCCGTCGCCGAAAATCAGCCAGCTCGGGTCGACCAGATCGAGCGCCACGGCGCCGGTCTCGCGTTCGAAGAAGGTGGCCAGATCGAGCACCTCGATGCCCGCCAGGCGGCAGCGGAGCAGATCGTTGAGGGACAGCGTATTGCGCCGGTCGTCCAGGGCGACCACGATCTCGTCGATCTGGTGGGCAATTGCATAGCGGGCGATCGAGCCGTGGACGCGGATCACCGACCCTTGACGCTCAATCTCGCAGTCGTCGCCGTCATATTGCACAAACCCGGCCAGCCGGAAGCCGCGACGGTCGGACCGCCGCCGCATGCGCTTGATGATCGCCGCCGCCTTCTTGCCGGTTCCAAGCACCAGCACCCGCGGCTTGATGCTTTCGATGTCCAGCACCTTCAGCAGCGCCGGCCGAAGCAGCATGATGGACAGAAAGGCGATAAGCACCGCGAGCGCCAGCACTCCGCGACCGACGTACAGCGTGGGGAACGTGTAGTACACCAGCATCAGCAGTACGATGCCGACGCCGAAACCGACCGCCAGCCGCAGCAGAATGCCGAGGCGCCGTTCGCGCAGGCCGATCTGGTACAGTCCCATCGCGCTCAGGCTGAGAATCATGATGCCGGCGAACAACAACGCAGGATAGTGAAGCGGCCCGAGATTGTCGATAACAGCCGCAGGTTCGCCGCCGAACCGCAGATACGCGCCGAGGTAAAACGAGAGACAGAGGAGAAGGCTTTCAATGGCCCCGATCAGAATGATCTGAAGCGGGACGTGGCGGCGGAATATCCTTATTTTGCCCATGCTGAGCCTCCTGCTCATTTCCCTGCGCCGGTGCGACGCCGAGTTTCTTTGCGCTGTCTCGACATCCATGTCGGCGGGGCCTGATTTGTTGTTGAAGCAAGATGAGCGACATCCGGAACCTTGTCAACTCAACTTTCGACAGTTTATCGGATTTGATGCCAGCCATCACCCAGCAGTTCACAAAACCGGGGTTCACCCAAGCATTCGGGATGGTCCGTCTTGCGCCGTGAGGCGCCCGACGCTAGGCTTACCCCCTTTCACCGCCGCGTTGCGGCCTATAAATAATAAAGAGGTTCCCTATGATCGACGTCGACAGCGCAAGGATCGCTATTGTCGGCCTGGGCTATGTCGGCCTGCCCCTAGCCACCGAGTTCGGCAAGCAATTCCCGACGCTCGGTTTCGATACGAAATCCGAACGCATTGCGGAACTCCGCAATCATCGCGACCGCACGCTTGAGGTCAGCCCGGAAGAACTGGCGGCGTCAAAGCAGCTTCGCTACACCGATTCGCCGGATGAACTCGCCGACTGCAACGTCTTTATCGTCACCGTCCCGACGCCGATCGACAAGTACCGGCGCCCGGACCTGGGACCGCTCGAAAGTGCCAGCCGCACGCTCGGCGGCGTCATCAAACCAGGCAGTGTCGTTATTTTCGAATCCACGGTCTATCCCGGTGCGACCGAGGAAGTCTGCATGCCCATCATCGAGCGCGGGTCGGGCCTCAAGTACAACCGCGATTTCTTCGCCGGCTACAGCCCGGAGCGCATCAACCCGGGAGACAAGGACCACCGCGTCACGTCGATTTTGAAGGTCACCTCCGGCTCAACGCCGGAAGTCGCAGAATTCGTGGACCAGCTCTACCGCCGCGTCATCACCGCCGGCACGCACAAAGCCAGCAGCATCCGGGTCGCGGAAGCGGCCAAGGTTATAGAAAACACACAGCGCGACGTCAACATCGGCCTCGTCAACGAGCTGGCGATCCTCTTTGGGCGGCTCGGTATCGATACTCAGGAAGTCCTGGAGGCTGCCGGCACCAAATGGAATTTTTTGCCGTTCAGGCCGGGGCTCGTCGGCGGTCACTGCATCGGCGTCGATCCCTATTACCTGACGCACAAGGCACGGGAAGTCGATTATTTTCCCGAGATGATTCTGGCTGGCCGGCGCACCAACGACGGCATGGGCGCCTATGTCGCCTCGAGAGTCGTCAAAATGATGACGCAGCGCGGCATCCCTGTGGCAGGTGCAAATGTATTGATCATGGGCCTCGCGTTCAAGGAAAACTGCCCCGATATCCGCAACACCCGGTCGATCGACCTGGTGCGCGAATTCGCGGGTTACAACGCGAAGGTGGATGTTTACGATCCATGGGTAGATCCGGACGAGGCGCGCACCGAATACGGCATTGATCTTGTGCCCGAGTTGAAGAACGGGCAATACGACGCGATGCTGCTGGCGGTCAAGCATCGGCAATTTGTGGCGATGAGCGCGGACCAGATTCGCGCCCTCGGTAAGCCGGGGCATCACGTGTTGTTCGACGTCAAGTGTATGCTGCCCCGCGACGCCGTCGACGATCGCTTGTAAAGGAAAACAAGGTGAAAATTCTCGTTACCGGCGCCGCCGGATTCATCGGTTCGGCGCTGAGTCTCAAATTGCTCGAACGCGGCGATGAAGTCATCGGCCTCGACAATCTGAACGACTATTACGACGTGAGCCTCAAGCAGGCCCGCCTCGACCGGACGCTGAAACAGCCGGGTTTTGTGGACGTGCGTTCGGATCTCGAAGACCGCGACGCCATCGCGGCCGTTTTTGAGAAATACCGACCCGACCGCGTCGTCAATCTTGCTGCCCAGGCGGGCGTCCGCTACTCCAGCAAAAATCCACACGCCTATGTGAATACCAACCTTGTCGGCTTTCTGAACATTCTCGAGGGCTGCCGCCATTTTCAGGTGGAGCATCTCGTATATGCTTCCAGCAGTTCTATCTATGGCGCCAACACCAACATGCCGTTTTCCGAGCACAAGGTGGCATCGCACCCGGTAAGCCTTTACGGCGCGACGAAGCGGGCGAACGAATTGATGGCGCATTCCTACAGCCATTTTTATCGCATTCCGACCACGGGCCTGCGGTTCTTTACGGTCTACGGCCCGTGGGGCCGACCGGACATGGCGCTGTTCCTGTTCACCCGCAACATTCTCGCCGGCGAGCCGATCGACGTGTTCAATCACGGCCACCATCGCCGCGATTTCACCTATGTTGACGACATCGTCGAGGGCGTCGTGAGAACGCTCGACAAGCCGGCCGAGCCAAATCCGCAATGGTCAGGCGACGCCCCCGACCCCGCCACAAGCGCCGCGCCGTATCGGCTGTTCAACATCGGCAACAACCGGCCGGTGAATCTCATGCGATACATCGAAGTGCTGGAAGAAAAGCTCGGTCGCAAAGCGGAAAAGAACATGCTGCCGATGCAGAATGGCGATGTGCCGGAAACCTACGCCAACGTGGACGATCTGGTAACCGCCGTCGGCTATCGTCCAGCCACGACAGTCGAGGACGGAATTGGCCGGTTCGTGGACTGGTACAGGGACTTCTACCGCGTCTGACGGTACAGCAGCTTGTGCAACTGGCGGCCTTCGCGCCACTGCCAACTCAAGATACCCGGCAGACCGAACAGCAGTTCCCGGAAACGCTTGGCGAGCGATATCGCGATCGCAAAGTCGGCCGGAACGCCGATCAGTTGTCCGATCAATACGAAGCTGCCTTCCTGAACACCCACGCCCGCGGGCACGACGAACGCAATGGCGCGCGCGGCAAGGCTGAGCGTTTCCATCACGATCGCCTGCCACACCGCAACCGGGTGATGCAGCAGGTACATGATGACCCAGACTTCCGCCGCCTCGGCCGCCAGCGACAGGAACTTCCAGGTGCCGGCGATCGCCAGCAAGCCGAGGCGCCGATAGAACGCGCGAATCTGCGTATCGAGTTCCGCCGGCCGCACCCAGCGCGCCAGAAGCTTGTGTCCACCGGTCACGACTTCGATCAACCGGTCCAGCCGCGCGAACACGTTGCCGTAGCGCTGTGCCGCTACCATCAATGCCATTCCCGGCAAGATCGCAAGCAGCACCACGCCCGCCGGACCGGCAATTCGTGCGCCGGGGATGTTCGAGAGTAACAGGCCGAGCCCGGCGAGCGTCAGCAGGTAAAGCCCAATCGCCGTCAGGGTCAGCGTCAGGATAACGCACGCGCCGCCGAGGGCAATGCTGACGTCGCGCTTGTGCAGCAGACGAATTCCGACCAGTTCACCACCGACCCGCGCCACCGGCAGCAGGTTGTTCACCGCCTCCCGCACCGAGGAAACCCAGAAGACGTACGGCAATGACGGTGCGCCCGGCCGCACCTTGAGCAGTGCGCGAAACGCGAGCGCGTCCAAAAGTACCGGCACGATGTGCAGCGGCCCGAGCCACAAGAGCCCCCAGCCAGCAATTTCCAGCACGTGCAATACGTCGCCGGAACCGGCGACGACAACCAGGATGACGGCCAGCAGCAGCCCGATCAGGCCGGCGAACCAGGCGATATGTTTTGCCTTCAAGACTAGTGGTCTTTCAAGATGATATTGCTGGACCGCCTGTTTTATAAGTTCTTAAACAAGGCGTTACGCAGCCGGAACCAGGCTGCCATGTAATTGGCGGGCTTCCATGCCGACAGGGCCGGCGGCGGCACTTCGACAAGCGAACCGTCGCGCCGAATCACGAAATAATTGGACCGCCAGCAAATTCGCCGGCCGATGTGACTCCATATCCAGATCGCGAGACTCAGCAAATCGCGAATCGGAACGAGCCATGCATCCCTGAACGCCTGCCCACGATCCGGGCACAACGCTATCTGCAACCCCCATTTCGACATGACCGTAACCGCCAGCATCGCCAGCGCGAATGCTTGCGGTCCGGTGAGTGCCAGCATCGCGCCGCAAAGTGGAATGCCGGCGGTGATGAATGTGAAGCCGTATCCAACCGGTTGCAGCACACGGAGGGCTCTCGCCTGACGCAGTTCGTGACGCCACAAATCCGGCAGCCGCTGATCGGGTGCGGCGGTCTCGACCATCTCGTCCGTCAGTACCGTCTCGTAGCCATGCCGGCGCACCATTTCGCCCAGCATGTAATCGTCGGCAATATGATTCGCGACGGCCTCGAATCCGCCGATTTCATCGAGCACGGCGCGCCGCATGGCAAGCGTTGCGCCGAAGCCGAATGCCCGCCAGCCAAACGCGCGCGATACCAGTACCGAAGGCGTAAACCAGCCGTTCACGAACATCGCCGACAAGCGGGCGTGAAAGCCGCTGGCCGCTCGTGCGCGATAAACGCAGGTCGCAAGGCCGACCCCCGGCCGTTCAAGCGGCGCAGTGACCGTCGCGAGATAGTCGCGGCCAACGCGAATATCGCTGTCGGCGATCACCAGCACATCGTGCCGCACGGCGGCCATCATGTTGGCGAGGTTGCTGATCTTGTAATTGCCGCCGATCAGGCGCTCATCGACGACCAGCTTGATGTCCAGTTGCGGGAACTCGGCCTCAAGCCGCCTCACGACCTGCACGGCAGGATCGGCCGTGGTGCGTACGCCGAATACGATCTGAAAGTCGGAATAATCCTGCTCGCAACAGGAGCGCAGGCTGTCGTAAAGGCCGGCTTCGGCGCCGCAAAGGGGCTTCAGCACGGTCACCGGCGGGCCGGATTTAATCGACCGCCGCCGCCGCGATAGCCGCGCCAGCCAATGAACGGTCGCGATCAGCGCCGCGAGGGCGTATGCCGCTGCCAATGCGGCGACCGCATCGCCCACGAGGATCGTCCAATGATCCGCAAGCCAGGTCAGTTGAAACACGTGAACTCCGGCAGTTCCAATGCCCTTACGCTACCACACCGGCCGCAATCGGGTCACTCGAATTACTTGATCGAAACCGCCTTGATGTTCACGAATTCGTGAATGCCGAAGCCGGATAGCTCGCGGCCATAGCCGCTGTGCTTGATGCCGCCGAACGGCAAACGCGGGTCGGAACGCACCGGCATATTGACGAAGCACGCGCCGGCATGAATTTCGCTGGTCGCAAGCCGGATGCCGCGCTCGACGTCGCGCGTGAATACAGCCGAACCCAGGCCGAACTCGGTATCATTGGCAATCCTGACTGCATCCGCCTCGTCGGCGGCCGGAATCAGTGTTGCCACCGGCCCGAACAACTCCTCCGAATAAGCCGGCATCCCCGGCTTCACGTCGGTCAGGAAGGTCGGCGGGTAGAAAAAGCCGGGGCCGTCCGGCAGCTTGCCGCCGGTGAGGCAGCGTGCGCCGGCGGCAACGCTCTTCTCCACCTGCGCGTGTAGCTGGTCGCGCAGGTCGCCGCGCGCCATCGGACCGATGGTACTGGATTCGTCCGTCGGGTCGCCCATCGTTTCGGCTTCGATGGCGGCGAGCGCCGCTTTCTCGAACTTGTCGCGAATCGCTTCTACCACAATGAAGCGCTTCGCGGCGATGCAACTTTGCCCGGAATTCACCATACGGCCCTGCACGCAAGCCTTGGCGGCGGCCTCGACGTCCGCATCTTCAAGCACGACATACGCATCGCTGCCGCCGAGTTCCAGCACGGTCTTCTTGAGCGCCTTGCCCGCCTCGCTGGCGACTGCCCGGCCGGCGCCGACGCTGCCCGTCAGTGTGACGGCCTGAACGTGATCGTTGGCAATAATCTTTGCCGCCTGATCGGTATCGGCAACCACTGTCCGGAACAGCGCCTTCGGGAAGCCAGCGGCGCGGAAGACCTCCTCGATGGCCAGCGCGCAGCCGGTGACGTTCGGCGAGTGCTTCAGCACACCGGCATTGCCCGCCATCAGGTTCGGCGCAGCGAACCGGAACACCTGCCACAACGGGTAATTCCACGGCATGATCGCGAACACAACGCCGAGCGGCTGAAACGTGACGAAACTTTTGCTGGCGTCCGTCTGGACCGTCTGCTGCGCAAGAAACCGCTCGGCGTTCCCGGCGTAATACTCGCAAGCCCAGGCGCACTTTTCGATTTCCGCATGCGACTGCTGGATCGGCTTGCCCATCTCCTCCGTCATCAGCGCGGCATAGCGATCGCTGTTCTCCCGCAAGGTTGCCGCTGCCTTGTTCATCAGCCTGGCGCGTTCGGAAAAGTCCGTCTTGCGCCACGCCACATGCGCGTCATGGGCGTCCTTCAGAATCGCGTCGATCTCCGCCTCTTTCATCAGCGGATAGTTCTTGATCGTTTTCCCGGTCGCGGGATTGACGGTTTCCATGCTCACTTCCTGTTCTCCCAGTAGCGGTTCATCTTGTCGAACAGCGCCGTGTTGACGCTCGCGTCCACATCGACTGCCACGACATTGAGTTCATTCGAGGCGATCGCTTCGGCGAGTTGCGACTTCAATTCCGCGACGCTCGTCGGATGATATGCCTTGATACCGAAACTCTCGGCGTAGGCCTTGAAATCCGGATTGCTGATTCTAGTGCCGAACGAGTCGTTGCGCGACATCTCCTGCTTCCAGCGAATCAGGCCGTAATCGTTGTCGTTGACGATGACGGCGGTAAAGCCGGCCCCGATCCGCTTGGCCGTTTCCAGTTCCTGAGAATTCATCATGAAGCCGCCGTCGCCCATCACCGAGACGATCTGGCGATCGGGGTCGATGAGCGACGCGGCGATACCGCCAGCCAGCGAGCCGCCCATGCTCGCGAGGCCATTGGAAATAATGCAGCCATTCGGCGTGTAGGTCGGGAAATTGCGCGCGATCCACATCTTGTGGCTGCCGACGTCGGAGATCAGCAGGCCGTCGTCATCAAGAATGTCGCGAATGACATTCAACACGCCCGGGATGGTGAATGTTTTCGCGGCATCGTCCAGGCTATAGGTCGCGATGTCGTCCAGAATGCGCTGCCGGATCGGTTTGTACCAGTCGCGGTCATACGTCGGCAAGCGCTCGTCGAGCCCGGCGTGCAGCGCCCGCACCGACGCCGCCAGGTCGCCGACGACTTCCACTGCCGGCCGGTAATGCGTGTACACCTCGGCCGGCACATGGTCGAGATGAATGATCGTCTTGTCGTTATTCGCGTTCCACTTCTGCGGCGCATACTCGCCGATGTCGTAGCCGATCGTCACGACCACGTCGGACTGCTCCACCGCTTCAAGCACGAAATCCTTGAAGCTCAGGCCGATCGACAGCAGCGACGCCTCGTTGTGATCCGACAATGCGCCCTTGCCCGCAAAGGTCGCCGCAACCGGGATGCCGAAGTGATCGACCAGTTCGGTGAGCGCCGTGCTGCACTTCTCGCGAATGGCGCCGTTGCCCGCGATGATCAGCGGCCGCTTCGCCTTCGCCAGCACTTCGAGCGCCTGCCCGATGGCCTCCATGTCCGGGTCGGCGCGCAGCACCTTGCCCGGTGCGATCGGTTCGAACCCGTCGACATCGAGCGCCGCGACATCCTCGGGCAGTTCCAGATGCGTCACGCCCGGCTTCTGCGTCTCCGCCAGCTTGAAAGCTTTGCGGACCACCTCGGTCACGATCCGCTCGGAATGGATGCTCGCGTTCCACTTTACAATCGGCTTGAACATGCTGACGATGTCTAGCATCTGGTGGCTCTGGTTATGCATCCGGTCGAGGCCACCCTGCGCTGTAATCGCCACTACCGGCGCCATGTCGAGCTGCGCGTCGGCGAGCCCCGTGATCAGGTTCGTCGCACCCGGTCCAAGCGTCGACAGGCACACACCCGCCTTGCCGGTAATCCGCCCGTGGATATTCGCAATGAACGCCGCGCCCTGCTCATGCCGGCACGGTACAAACTTGATCGAAGATTTTTCGAGCGAGAACATCAGGTCTTCGGTTTCCTCGCCGGGGACGCCAAAGACATATTCGACGCCCTCGTTCTCGAGGCATCGCACCAGCAGATCGGACACTTTCATCAACGGCTCCCGTTATTTTGTGCGGAATCTTACGCCGTTCAGTGCGCGTTTTCAGGTCCGAGCCGGCGCGTCCGGCATCCAGATCAGACGCGCTTCGCCACCGTCCCAGTACATCACGGCGCCTTGCCCAAAGCGCGCGCCGAGGGCCGACGCCGCCTCCTCATCCAGATCAAGGACCGCCAGCGACTCCTCCACATGGGTTCCATCCGGGGAGGCGCCCGTTGCGGAAAAGTACCGGTAGCCGTGCTCCCGGACGTGGGCAAGCAGCCGAATTTGCGCGCGGTCGTTTTCGTCACGCGGGCAACCGCCGCATTTCGGGTTCCACGCCGTTACGACGGCGACGGAACGGCAAGGCGGCAACAACCCAATGTTTTCGGCAGGCTGGCCGATCGCGAAACGCGCGGTGCCGCCCTCCGCTTTGACGGTATAGATCGCCTCCCGCCAGGCCTGTGCAAGGACGGCATCAATCATCGGGGGTCAAAAAACTTCGAGGAAGTAAGGGAATGGTGCCGGAGAGAGGAATTGAAAACGCGGCGTAAGTTATTGATTCGAATGGCGTTCACGGGCCACCATCTCGCGACGTACTCACAAAGTTACTCACCATTTGCGCAAGTACCCCCTGTTTCTGGTGTTCATTGTAGCGTACAGATCGGGCCCTTGTTGCCGGTGTAACATGCGAACGTGGACGTAAAGCGCGGCCTCACAGAAACGGCCGACAAGGAATTGACATGGTTAACTGGGAAATGGCGGTTGGCGTCGGGCTGGCGTCAATCTTCGTCAGTCTGCTACGTGGTGGCCTTCGCCGCTGTATCCCGCTCGTTGAGCGCCTGCCTGACGGTGTACTGCGCCGGGTGCTGCTTCACGGGCTTCCGCGCCGTCTGTAGCTCGCGCGCGCGTATCTCACGGCTAACGCGTCGCCACCCGGCAGAACGGGCTATCTACTTCGCTCTACTTTAGACATTAGCCGGCCCGGACCTTATGCCGTACGCGCGTACACTTGCGTTAATCGGCCGCCCGATACTGCTTCAGGTTCGCCAGCGCCCGCCGCTTGCCCTCGGGTGTCTTTGGCCCGGTGGACAGGCCGCCATGAAACCGGCAGCGGCCGTTAGGCAGTGCTCTTGCCCGGCATGGCTTACCCGATCCTTTGCAGTGCGCGCGACAGTACGGCCGCCAATGTCCCGCCATGTCCGTTACCTCGCGTTGCTATCTGAATTTCCCGAACTTCATTACGCCCGTGCGTAGTTGTCGCCAATCGCTCGAACCTCTTTACCTGCGGGCGCGGAATGCGCGGCAATCGAACCTCAATTCGTGCGCACACACCCGCGCGTAGTCGGCAGAAACCTCCGGTTGATTTTCGGGGATTGTTTTTCATTTACGCCCCCTTTTTACGGGTCAGAAAACTCCGCCTTTTTTACGGGTGGGAAAACTCAAGCCGTTGTCCTTTTTACGGGTCACAAAACCTCGCCTTCACACAAGTCAGACGCCCGCAGGATCGCGAGCAAGTCGGTAAACGACAGCACGGCCAGCCACTCGCTTTGATTGCGCCGGTGCGCCACCACAGGCAGCTTGTCGCCCGCGTCACGGCGGGCTTGCGCCAGCGCCTCATACAGCCGCAGGTGCTCCGTTCGCTTGACCTCGAAGTGAACGCCCGCCAGGCATTGACACACTACGTCCGGCGAGTCCGTCCCGCCGCGATGTTGAGCGCCGCGCGTAGCCGGGAAGCCTTCAGCCGTCAGCAGGCGGGCAAGCTCGCGCTCGCCCAGCTTGCCCTTGTTGCGGCTCATGGCGCTCATGCGCCACCTTCCGGCTTTACCAAGTCATCCATGCTGCCCACACCAGCGCCCCCGCTTTGCCACCACATACCAATGCCGTAACTCCATCGGCCGCGCGTTCGGTAGGCGGTGCCGACAAG
>DASSBR010000013.1:0-21801 GCA_035698525.1 Gammaproteobacteria bacterium | reverse complement strand
CTGGGTGGCGGCGAGGCCACGGCGATTGCGGTGGAGACGGTCTGATGTTTGGATCCAGGGTGAGGGGAATTGATGCCCATTCTCAAGTCACAAATCAATAAAAACGACGACGAGTTCCAGGCCAACGCCGCCCATATGCGCGGCCTGGTCGACGAACTGAAGAGCCGCCAGGGCAAAGCCGCGCTCGGCGGCAGTGAGCGGGCGCGCAAGAAGCATGTTGACCGCGGAAAGCTGCTGCCGCGCGATCGCATCGAGACCCTGCTCGACACCGGCAGTCCGTTCCTCGAACTTTCGCCGCTGGCGGCGAACGGCCTCTACGACGATCAGGCCCCCGCCGCTGGTGTCGTCGCCGGCATCGGCCAGGTTCACGGCCGCGAAGTCATGATCGTTGCCAACGATGCGACGGTTAAAGGCGGCACCTACTTTCCGCTGACGGTCAAAAAACATCTGCGCGCGCAGGAAGTCGCGCTCGAAAACCACCTGCCGTGCATCTACCTGGTCGACTCCGGCGGCGCGTTCCTGCCCCTGCAGGACGAAGTCTTTCCCGACAAAGAGCACTTCGGCCGCATCTTTTATAACCAGGCGCGCATGTCGGCCGCCGGTATCGCGCAGATCGCCGTCGTCATGGGTTCCTGCACCGCCGGTGGCGCCTATGTACCGGCCATGTGCGACGAAGCCATCATCGTTCGCAACCAGGGCACGATCTTTCTCGGCGGCCCGCCGCTGGTCAAGGCCGCGACCGGCGAGGAAGTCGATGCCGAAACGCTCGGCGGCGGCGACGTTCACAGCCGCACCTCCGGCGTCACCGACCATCTCGCCGAAAACGACACTCATGCGCTGTCCATCGCGCGCGATATCGTCGCGAACCTGAATCTGCGCAAGCCACTGCAGGTCGCGACGCGCGAGCCGGTCGAACCGCGCTATGCGGCCGAGGAACTCTATGGCATCGTGCCGCGCGATACCCGTTACCCGTACGACGTCCATGAAATAATTGCCCGCCTCGTCGACGGATCGGAATTCCACGAATTCAAGGCGCTGTACGGCAAGACGTTGGTGTGCGGTTTCGCGCACCTGAACGGCTATCCCGTCGGCCTCATCGCCAACAACGGCATCCTGTTCTCCGAGTCCGCGCTCAAGGGCGCGCATTTTATTCAACTCTGCGAGCGCCGCGGCGTGCCGCTGGTGTTTTTGCAGAACATCACCGGCTTTATGGTCGGGCAAAAATACGAAGCCGGCGGCATCGCCAAAGACGGCGCCAAGATGGTCAATGCCGTCGCCTCGACCACCGTGCCGAAGTTCACCGTCATCATCGGCGGTTCGTTCGGCGCCGGCAATTACGCCATGTGCGGCCGCGCCTACGGCGCGCGCTTCTTGTGGACCTGGCCGAACTCGCGTATTTCCGTCATGGGCGGCGAGCAGGCGGCCAGCGTGCTCGCCACCGTCAAGCGCGATGGCATCGAAGCGAAAGGCGGCACCTGGAGCGAAAAGGAAGAACAAACGTTCAAGCAACCGCTTCGCGAACAGTACGAAACCCAGGGCAACCCGTATTACGCGACGGCGCGGCTGTGGGACGACGGCATCATTGATCCGGCAGACACTCGGCGCGTGTTGAGCCTGGCGATTTCCGCCGCGTTCAATGCGCCGTATGCGACGCAGCAGCCTTACGGCATCTTCAGAATGTAGGAGCGACCTTCGGTCGCGGTTATGATTCGCGACCGAAGGTCGCACCTACAGGGATTGCACGATGACAAAATCGATACTGCAAGATATCGATGCCCGCGGCATCGCCACACTGACGCTGAACCGACCGGAAATTCATAACGCGTTCGACGACTCCCTGATTGCGGAGCTGACGGAACACCTGGCAGAGCTGGATCGCCGCGACGACGTCCGCGCAGTCGTGCTCACCGGCGCCGGCAAATCCTTTTCCGCCGGCGCCGACCTCAACTGGATGCGCGGGATGGCGGCAGCGAGCGAAGAAGACAATCGCAAAGACTCGCTACGCCTCGCCGCGCTGATGCGGACGCTGAATTTTCTTTCCAAGCCGACAATCGCCCGCGTCAATGGCGCCGCCTACGGCGGCGGCGTCGGCCTCGTCGCCTGCAGCGATATCGCCATCGGTGTCGACGGCGCCAAATTCGCGTTGTCGGAAGTCAAACTCGGTCTCGCACCAGCAGTCATCGCCCCATACGTTGTCGCCGCAATCGGGGTGCGGCACGCGCGCCGCTTGTTCATCACCGGCGAAGTATTCAGCGCTACCGAAGCCGCCAGGCTGGGCCTGCTGCATCGGAGCGTGCCGGCAAACGAATTTGACGATGCCATTGATCGCGCCCTGCACTGGATCGGCAAGGGCGGCGCGGCCGCGCAACACGAATGCAAGCGACTGGCGCTCGCGATGGGCGGCATGACGCCTGAAACGGCCGAACGAATCGACGCAGCCAATGCCAAACTCATTGCCCGCCTGCGGGTATCGGATGAAGGTCAGGAAGGCCTCGGCGCGTTCCTGGACAAACGTCCGCCAAGCTGGACGGAGTGAACATGCAACATCGGATGTACCCATTTCACAGTTTCTGCCTCACCCTTGCGCTGATCGTCCCGGTCGCGGCGAGCGCCGAGCCGCCGGCAAATCCGACGCCGCCCGAGACGCAACCGGTGCTCCACGAAATCGTCGACGCGGTTCAACCGGCCAACCTGCAACAGAGCCTGACCAAGCTGGTCGGGTTCGGCACACGCCACTCCCTGTCGGAAACGAAATCCGACACGCATGGCATCGGCGCGGCGCGGCGCTGGGTCAAACAGCAGTTCGAAGCAATTTCCCGGCAGTGCGGCGGCTGCCTCGAGGTGAAAATGCTGCGTCGACACTTCAAGGGCAGGCGCGCGCCGAAGGGCGTCGAAATCGTCGACGTGGTTGCGATCCAGCGTGGCGCCCACGACCCGAACCGGCATATCATCATGACGGCGCACCTGGACAACCGTGTATCCGACATCATGAATACAACGTCGTTTGCACCGGGCGCGGACGACGACGGCTCAGGCATCGCGGCGATGCTCGAAGTGGCGCGAATCCTGAGCCACTACAAGTTCAACGCATCGATCGTTTATTCGGCCGACTCCGGCGAAGAACAGGGCCTGTACGGTGGCCGCATCATCGCCGACTACGCCAGCGCGCAGGGCTGGGATGTCGAAGCCAATCTCAATAACGATATGATCGGCAACGCGCATGGCAGCGATGGCATCGTCGATACCACCACCGGCCGGATTTTCTCCGAGGCCGTCAAAAGCAGGCTGAGCGAGAACGATCTCGACACACTGCGCTATACCGGCGGCTTCGTCGACTCGCCTTCGCGCAACGTTGCGCGCTACATCACCCGGCTGGCGGACACGTACATTCCCAATTTCCATTTGATGCTGATGTACCGGCAGGACCGCTTCCATCGCGGCGGCGACCAGATCGCCTTCAACCGGAACGGCTTTCCGGCGGTACGTCTGAATGAAGCACATGAGAACTGGCGCCACCAGCACCAGGACGTGCGGAAGGAAAAGGGGGTACAGTACGGCGATCTCGTCAAGTTCGTCAGCATTCCGTTCCTCGCCAACATGACGGCGGCGAATGCCATCGCAATTGCGTCGATGGCATGGGCGCCGGCGCCGCCCGCGAACGTCTCGATCAAGGGCGGCCTGTCCCCCGACACAACGTTAAGCTGGAGCGCCGCAGACCAGGACAATGCACCGAACCTGGCCGGTTACAAAATCTACTGGCGGCGTACGGCAGCGCCGATGTGGCAGGAATCGCGCTGGGTTGGAAAGACGATCCGATACACGCTCAATAACCTCGTCATCGACAATTGGTACTTCGGCGTAGCGAGCGTATCCGCGGATGGCTTCGAATCGCCGGTGGTATTTCCCGGCGTGGGCGGCGCGTTCAAGCCCGCTCCATAACAAACACTTAAACGTTGGATCATGTTTAATAAAATTCTGATTGCCAACCGGGGCGAAATCGCCTGCCGCGTGATCGAAACATGCCGGCGGCTTGGCGTCCGAACGGTCGCCGTTTATTCGGAAGCCGACGCCGGCGCGCGGCATGTTCATCTGGCGGACGAAGCGTGCCTGATCGGTCCGGCACGGGCGGCGGACTCTTATCTGAATGCGGCCAGGGTTATTGAAGCAGCGCGATCGAGCGGCGCCGAAGCGATCCATCCCGGCTATGGGTTTCTGTCGGAAAATGCCGATTTCGCTCGCGCGGTCACCGACGCCGGAATGGCCTTCATCGGCCCGAAGGCCGAAACCATCGAGGTAATGGGCTCGAAGAGCCGTGCCAAGGCGCTGATGGAAGACGCCGACGTACCGGTGGTACCGGGCTACCACGGCGAGAAGCAGGATGCGGCGTTTCTGAAAAAGGAAGCTGAAAAGATCGGCTGGCCACTGATGATCAAGGCGGTCGCCGGCGGCGGCGGCAAGGGCATGCGCATTGTGCGCAAAGCGGCGGAATTCGCCGCTGCGCTCGAAGGCGCCAAGCGCGAAGCCAGGGGTGCGTTCGGCGATGACCAGGTGCTGCTGGAAAAGTACGTCGAGCAGCCGCGCCACATCGAGATGCAGATTTTCGGCGACAGCCATGGCAACGCGGTGCACCTGTTCGAGCGCGAATGCACGTTGCAGCGACGCTATCAGAAAGTCGTCGAGGAAACGCCTTCGCCGTTTCTGGATGACGCGACGCGCGAGAAGATGGCAGTCGCCGCGGTTAACGCGGCGCAAGCGGTCGGCTACGTCAATGCCGGGACTATCGAGTTCATTGTCGGCGCGGACCGCAACTTTTATTTCATGGAGATGAACACGCGGCTGCAGGTCGAGCACCCGGTCACCGAGATGACGACCGGACTCGATCTTGTCGAATGGCAGCTCCGCGTCGCGGCAGGCGAACCGCTGCCGCGTGAGCAATCGTCGATCGCGCAGCATGGCCATGCCATCGAAGTGCGTTTGTACGCGGAGAACGCAGCCCGGGGGTTTTTGCCGGCTACCGGCCGCATCGAACGCTTCATTCATCCTGATACGGGCGCACACTTTCGGGTCGACACGGGCGTCGGCGATGGCGACGAAATCAGCATTCATTACGATCCGATGATCGCGAAGCTGAGCGTTTGGGATCATGACCGGCCGGCGGCGATCCGGCGCCTTCGAGAAGCGCTGAGCCGCACCGCCGTGTTCGGGCTGGTAACGAACCTCGATTTGCTTCAAGGCATTGCGACGCATCCCGCCTTTGCCACCGGCGACTTCGATACCGGCTTCATCGAGGCGGAACTCGATTTGCTGCTGCGAACGCCAGCGCCCTCGCCCGCCGCGCTCGCCGCCGCGTCGGCGTGGGTGCTCGATCGACTCGCGCCGCATAACGACGCCAATCCCTGGTCGAAGCGCGATGGCTGGCGACTCAACGGCAGCGCCGGGATGACTCTCAATTTTCATGGCGCAGGGGAAACTGCCGTTCGCGTTGCAGGCACCGCGGAAAGTTTCGGCCTTTGCACCGGCGAGCAGGAACATTCGGCATCGGCGCGAGCCGAAGGCGGCGGCGCCTGGTCCGTCACTGTGGATGGCCGCATTGAGCGCGCCTGGATCCTGGGACACCACCGAACGGTGCACATCGCGATTGGCGACGAGCGGCATGCGCTGACATGGGTCGATCCACTGGCCGCCAGCGCAGCCGCCGCCAACGAAGACACGCGCCCGATCAGCCCGATGCCGGGCCGCGTCGTCGCAGTTCATGTAACCGAGGGCGACACGGTGGAGCCCGGCCAGGCGCTGCTGGTGCTGGAAGGCATGAAAATGGAATACACGCTGAAAGCGGCCGCGGGCGGCTCGATCGCGAAGCTGCTGTGCGCCGAAGGCGATATGGTCGAAGCCGAGGCGCCGCTGGTAGAAATTGACGCGGCCGCGGCGGAGAATGGGTCAGCATGAGTCTCCCCAAGCGAGTCAGATTGGTCGAGGTCGGCGCGCGCGACGGCCTGCAGAATGAAAAGACGCCCGTATCGGCGGACATCAAGGTCGATTTCATCAACCGCCTGTCGCGCTGCGGGCTGGCGACCGTCGAAGCCACCAGCTTTGTCAGCCCCCGCTGGATACCGCAGCTCGCCGACGCCGAAGAGGTGTACCAGCGCATCGACAAGGTCGAGGGCGTCGCCTACCCGTGCCTGGTGCCGAACGTCAAAGGCATGGAGCGCGCCATTGCCTGCGACGTGAAGGAGATATCGGTCTTTACCGCCGCGTCTGAAACCTTCAACCAGAAAAACATCAACGCGTCGATCGACGAATCCATCGAACGCTTCAAACCGGTAGTCGAGATGGCCGGCGAGCATGGCATGCGCGTACGCGGCTATATTTCCTGCGTTCTCGGCTGCCCGTACGAAGGACCCATTTCGCCTGCGCAAGTCGCGGACGTGACTGAAAAGCTGGCCGCGCTTGGCTGCTATGAAATTTCGCTAGGCGACACCATTGGCGTGGGTACGCCACGGCGTGCGCGGCAAATGCTCGAAGCTGCCGCGGAACATGTGCCGATGGAGCGGCTGGCGGTGCATTTTCACAACACGTACAGCCAGGCGCTCGCGAATATCGTCGCCTGTCTCGAACTGGGTGTCGCAACGGTGGACGCTTCCGTTTCCGGACTGGGCGGCTGCCCCTACGCCAAAGGTTCCGCCGGCAATGTTGCGACGGAAGACGTTGTTTACATGCTGCACGGCATGGGCATCGAAACGGGTGTCGACTTCATCAAGCTGCTCGAAGCCGGCGATTTCATCAACGAAAAGCTCAACCGTGTCACGACGAGCCGCATCGGCTCGATTCCGCCGGAGAACCGGCAGCGGCCCGAGCGATTTAACGTCGATTAACCCATCGCCGCGTCAAAAACCCCATAACGAGTCCTGCGCGCCCGCGCCACGCACCGCAAGTTCGGCTCCCGGCAATCGACGCAGCCCCAACAGAATGAGCCAGGTGCTCCAGATACCAACGCCCGCCAGGCCGGCACCCGCCCGTCCCGCCAGCGGCAGCATGTGCCCCAGGGAAAGAAAGATGACGAAGCCGACAGCGGAACTTGCTGTAGCAAGCAGACCGAACAGCAGCAGGCGGCGAAAGACACCAAGTCCATCGGCCAGCGGCAGCATAATCAAGGCAATCGCCGAAAGCAGCAGAAAGACATCGAGGCCCACCGCCAGGGTGAGCCCGAGCTTGACCGGATCGGAATAGCCGGCAACAACGGCGAGCCCGATCAATCCTGCGCCCGCTGCAATAAAACTCCTTACCTGCACGAGCAGAAATGCGCCGGCCAGTTTGCCGGTCCATGCACGTCGGTCAACGGCGGGGAGGGCCAGCCAATATTGCGGCCACTGTCGACGCTGCGCGCCGAATTGCGCCGCAGTGGTCGATGCCGCCATCACGCTGACCATGAGAAATCCTACCGGAACAGCAATCCCACTGTGGCTGTCGACGTTGCCGTGCACCAGCCATGCTGCGGCTGAATTGATGAGCCATATAAAGCCGGCACAAGCGAAGTACAAAATCAGGGACGAAACGCCGGAGCCCCAGACGGCGGTGTAACTACCAGCAACAAGGCGGCCAATTTCATTGCCTGCCGTTGGCTGCCGCCTCAACAAGCGGCCGAACAAGCGGTGGTCAATGCTGGCGAGAAAGCGCCAGTCGACGCGCAAACCGGATCGGCAGGCGCTCCGCCGGTCGAGCTTCACGCCAATCGCGATCCTGCCGCCACCAAGGTAGTGCTGTCCTGCCCCCCACAGCGCGAGCACCCCAAGCGTGGCAGCGGCAGCCGGCCAAAGCGGGGTTTGTTGCAACCACGTTACTGCCGGGTTGGCCGCGCCGCCAAACATGAATATGAAAGCGGTCGCAAACAACGCAAGGTTTAAGAATGGCGATTTGAAGTTGGCCCAAACGCTGACGCCGAAAACCAGCACCACCGCACCGAAGGCGCCGGCGATCGTCAAGCCGGCAAACCTGAACAGGATCGAGTCGAACGCCATGGCAATGATGCCGACGGCAAGGAACGCGTTCCAATGGATGCGTCTATAGTCGGGAATCAGGCGCGCCGCCGCTGAACCGGTCAGTCGATGAAGAAACTGCGAATATTGCTGCGCCAGCATCACGCCGCCGAGTACGCTCCAGAATACCTGACGTCCGGTGTTGTTCGTGCCCCCGGGCATGAATTCGAGAATAAGCAGCAGACCGTAGACGAATGCTACGCCGGTGCCGCGAATATCCAGCAACGCGGACCTGCTGAAATACGCGCGGAATGCGGCCGCTGTCGCGTTCATCGGTTCAACTCCACGAAAATATCTTCCAGGCTCAGGTATTCCAGGTTGATGCGCGCGGCGAGCTGTTGCTCCAACTGGGCCAAATCGTCTTCGGTAATGCCGTCGGTTACCGCGAGCGCGGTGTTGCCGTCCTTTTCGTAGCGCAGCGTTCTCACCGCCGGCAGTGTCGTCGGCAAGGGTCGGCCTGCATGGATGTGCAGACGGCAGATGCGCTCCTTCAGTTCATCGATGCCGCCGTTGAAAGCGATCCGACCCTCTTTCAGGATCGCGACTTGCGCGGCCGAGCGTTCCAGATCGCTGGTGATGTGCGTCGAAAACAGCACCGTCTTGCCAGGGCGCGTATTGAATTCGATCAACTCTTTCAGGAAATTCCGCCGTGCCGCAGGATCGAGACTGGCGACCGGCTCGTCAAGTACCAACAAATCCGGGTCGTGCCCCATGGCCTGAACGATCGCGAGCCGCTGGCGCTGCCCCTCCGACAGCGTGCCAACTTTCGCGTCCTCTTCGAGTTCGTACCATGCCAGCAGGCGCTGGACATTGTCCATGTTCCAGCTGGCGTAGAAGGCGCCGATGTAACGCACGAGTTCGCCGACGCGCATCCAGCCGAAGCTGCTGGACGTTTGCGGGACATAGCCAATCCGCTGCCGCGTCGCCGTGTCCATATCCCAAGGCGATGCCCCCAGCAGGGTGATCTCGCCCTCGTTTGGCTTGACGAGACCCAGCAGGCATTCGATCAGCGTAGTCTTGCCCGCGCCGTTCTTGCCGAGCAGCCCCATGACCGCGCCTTCGGGCACCTCGAGATCGAGCCCCCGCAGCACACCCTTGCGCTTGAAGCTCTTGTGAAGCCCCCGCGCCTCAAGTACCGGTTCTTTCACGTTTTTTCTCCAGCCGTTTTGACAACAGTTCCACCACCGCTGCCGCCGGCAGCTTCAATTCGCGCGCCTGCGCGACCAACTCGTCCAGCGCCGGCTCAAGCAGCCGCAACCGCGCGGCCTCGCTGCGAGGCTCCTCAAAGCGCCCCGGCACGACCATCCCTCGTCCACGCAGTCGTTGCAGCCGGCCCCCGCCCTCCAGCAGGCTGTACGCCTTGGAGACTGTCATCGGATTAATCTCCAGCCGCGCCGCCAGTTGCCGTACGGAAGGCAACTCGTCCCCGGCGCGCAGTTCACCCGCCGCCAGCATCCGCTCGATCTGATCCATGAGCTGGCGGTAAATCGGGGCGCCCGCGCTGGGGCTGATGTGAAACAGAGCGATGGCTTCCGTCATGGGTCCGCTGTGTATATGCGTATTATTACTATAATACACTTATTGCGAAAAAGCGAGTTGTCCGGCTCACTTTCTCTTCGGGCTATTTGGAAATGGACTGGGTCGCCGAGCCCGACCGCCGGACAACGAAGCAATCCTGCCCCTTGTCCTTCAGTGACTGGCACAACGACGTGGCGTCGTCCCTGCTCATCGCTGTGGTCTTGAGCTTGTAAAGCGAGCTGCCGCTTTGCGGGGCGACAATCTCGACCTGCACGTCGCCCAGCAGGTCCGAGTACTGGTGCTCGATCAATTGCTGGCCCTTTTTTGCGCGGTCCTGCTCGCTGAAGGCGGCGAGCTGAAGCTGATAATCGCCCTGCGGCTGCGCTTGCGCCGTCTGCTGCGGATTTTGCGCGGATGACGGCTGCGCTGTCGCTACCTGTTGCTGCTGCTGTTGTTGTTGTTGCTGCGCCTTTTGCTGTTGTGCCTGCAGCTTCGCGATCATCTGCCGGGCCTGCTGCGCCCGCGGACTGTTCGGGTATTTGCTGGCGAACTGCCGCAGCGCCACAACATTGCCGGACGAGCTGGCGTACGTCCAATCCTGCTGGATCTGCATCTGCTGCAGCCGCTGGTGCGCCTGGTCCGTGTATTGGCTGTTCGGATGGCTTTGCAGAAACTGCTGGTATGCCACCTTGGTGTTCATTTGTTCCGCCTGCTGCCAATCCGCCCGCGCCTGCTGCACCTCGCGCTGTTGCTTGATATGCGCGATCTGCTGCTTTGCATCCTGGACGTGGTCGCTGTCCGGATACTGCTTGATGAACTTCTGGTAAGCAGCAACGGTGTTTTGCTGCTGGGCGTGCTGCCAGTCGCTTTGCTGGCTGCTACAGCCGGCAATGACCAGGCCGGCGGAAAAAATGGCGATAAGACCGATGCGAGGCGCGTTCATGGCTGTGACTTCCCTGTCTTTCCGGAAATACCGGGTCGTGGCGTTCCAAACAAAGTTTAGTACATCTGGCGCGGGAATGAGAAATCCGGTTCGCGTTATACTGGTCGCTTTATCTAAGAAAAGCCGCGAAAGGAGCTTTTTGCATGCAATTTGAAAAAATCAGCGCGGTAGTGACCGGTGGCGCCTCAGGTCTCGGGCTGGCGGTCGCGCGCCGCGTCATTGCCGCCGGCGGCCAGGCTGCGCTGCTCGACGTCAGCGATGAACAAGGCAGGAAAACGGCAGGGGAGCTGGGCGAGCGCGCGCTGTTCATCAAAACCGACGTGTCGTCGGAAGACGCCGTCAACACCGCGGTGGCACAGGCGCGCGAGGCGTTTGGCGAGATTCGCCTGGCCGTGAGCTGCGCCGGCATTCTGGGCGCGGGCCGCGTGCTCGGCCGCCAGGGGCCGATGCCGAGCGACTTCTTCGCCAAGGTCATTCACGTCAACCTGATCGGCACTTTCAACGTCGCGAAAGCGGCGGCCGAAGCGATGCAGGAAAACGCGCCAAACGACGATGGCGAGCGCGGCCTGATCGTGAACACCGCGTCCGTTGCCGCCTTTGAGGGCCAGATCGGCCAGGCAGCCTACTCCGCATCGAAGGGCGGCGTCGCCGCGATGGCGCTGCCGCTGGCGCGCGAATTTGCCCGCTTCGGTGTTCGTGTCATGACGATCGCGCCCGGCACGTTTGAAACGCCAATGGTCGCGCAAATGCCCGAAGAAGTGAAAGATTCGCTCGGCAAGATGGTCCCGTTCCCGTCACGCCTCGGCAAGCCGGACGAGTATGCCGCGCTGGTGGCGCACATCTGCGAAAACGCAATGCTGAACGGCGAGACCATCCGCCTCGACGGGGCGATCCGGATGCAACCGAAATAGTCCTACTCCTTCCCCCTCAGGGATAAGGTTGGGATGATGGGGCCTATAACTCCCCTCACCTGCCCTCTCCCTGAGGGAGAGGGTTAAGAAGCGACTTACCGCGCGCGCTTCGGGATAACAAACTCCGGCGGCGGTATTTTAATCGTCGAATACTTCACCGGCTGGTGACTCAGAAAGTCAGCGATGTCCGTTGTCACCTTCGGGCTGCTCATAAAGAGATCGTGCCCGGCATTTTCAATCACTACTTCCTGACCGTTCGACAACCCCTCCAGTATCGCCGCGTGTCCCGCCGGATAGGTGCGGCCGTCGAGCGTGCCGGTCAATACCAGCGTCGGGACGTCGCTATGGACCGGCTTGCAAAAATCGCGATCAAGGTGCGGGATGCCGGCGCGGCGAACCAGCTTTGTGAAAAAATTGAACGAGTTGCCGAGCAACGTATGCTTCGCCTGCGCTTCGGCCCGTCGCGCCCGCTCCGGCGACACGCAGGATGCGGCCCTGACCGCCAATCCCATGCCATCAAACGATAGTGGCGTCCTGAGCCCCTTATAGAGCCGCATCGCGATCGGCTGGAAATGGTTTGCCGCCATTGCATGGTACATCGCCGGCACGTAACGCAGCCTGTCCGGGTCCTTGAGCAACGGAAGCGTAAACGCCCGCGCAACGAACCGGGTTATTGTCAGCGTTACCGGCTTCTCGTCAGGCTTGCGCCGCACCTTTACTTTGGCGGGATTCTTCGCGAGGCGATCGAGCACCGTTTTCATCGTGCCGAGCAGGTCGCCGTCAGTCAACGCATCCACCCGCTTCAGGAAATCCTGGGTTCTTGCCGGCAACCGGACAGTCTGGGTCATCGCCAGCGGACTTGCCAGCACGACCCGGTCAATACGCTCCGGCATCACCTTGAGCGCCGCCAGGGCAAGCGTGCTGCCGTAACTGATACCCCACAAGTTCAACTTCTTCACGCCGAGGGCCTTGCGTAAGCTCTCGAGGTCCAGCGCGTTCTGGCGCGTGTTATAGGCTGAGAGATCCACGCCCTGCTGCCGCCAGAAGGCAACGCAATGTTCGATGGCGGAACGGTAGTAGCCAATGATCATCGCGCGGGTTGCGGGCTTGTCGATCTGAGGCGGCTTCACCGCAGTACACGCTGGAATGACATTGGATGCGCCCGTGCCGCGCTGGTCCAGCGCAATCACGTCAGCCACTTTTCGCAGCGCCATGAACAATGGAAACCGTTTACCCGTTGCCGCGTCGATTCCGGACCCGCCGGGACCGCCCGCGAGGTAAACGATTGGATAACCCGGATGGGGGTTAGTGGATTTGAAGCGCACGAACGACAAGGTAATCGTCTTGCCGTTATGAACGCCGTGCTTGAGCGGCACTTTTAATTCTCCCCACTGGGCAGAAACCGTTTTGCCGCTGTCGCTTTTGAACGTGTAGGGCTTGAAATGAAGCTGACCGGCGAATGCAGCTTGAGCCACGAGCGCCAGCACGATGGAACTAAAAGCAATCTTGAGCATGACAACCCCTTGTAAATCTGCTTCCGAAAAAATCTACACCTCAGGCAGCCGCCATTCATCCGTCATCCGGGTGAACATCTCGGCTGGTAGTGTCAACGACTCATGGAGCCGGTACATGAGGAGCGCGGCGTGATAAATTGCATGCCATGCGGGGAGGGGTATTCATTTTCCTGTTGCTCGGTGTACTGGCGCCGACAGCCGCGTTTGCGTCGAAGACGCAATACGTCAGTGTCGGACCTGTCGTCAGGGTGCATTCCGCAACTGTGCCCGCTCTTGCTCCACCAGCGTCGAACGATCCGAATTGGAAAATGGCGAATTGGCCGACATTGAAGTTTCAGGGCGCCATCTGGCTGCGCACCGTGGTGCATATTCCGGCGAATTTCACCGGTCAAAGCGATCCGATCGGACTGTTCCTGACCGCGGAGGCCTCTTCGGCCGTCTGGTGGGATGGCAAATTGCTTGGACACAATGGCCGGCCGGCTTCCACGCCGGAACTCGAACAGCCGGGACGGTTACGAGCGGTCTTCAAACTGGACACCGAACAGTTGAAACCGGGCCCGCATCTGCTCGTGATGGAACTGTCGCGCCAGCATGGCGGCAACAACATCTCCACGCCGATTGATACGCTTTATCTTGGCCCGTGGCAAAACCCGCTGTCTGGCGCACTGGAGTATTACCTGCCGGGGCTGATCAGCGGCGGCGCCGTCGCGTCGGCCTGCCTGTTTTTGCTCGTAACCGGATGGCGCGGACGGGACACCGCGGCGCTCTGGCTGTCGGCCGCTTGCTTCGCGCTGTTGCTGCAACTGAGCGCCGAAGCATTGCGCGCATTCGTCAACTATCCGTACCCCTGGCAAGGCGTGCGGCTTCATGCCGTGTCGGCGAGCGCATGGCTGTTCGGATTCTGTCTCGTCGGTTTTCTGATTGTGCGTGTTCGGATACCCCACGCGACCCGCTGGCAACTCGTGCTGGGCGGGTTTGCGCTTTTGGCCCTCGGCCTTCCCGGCGACCTCGCGACCGCCCTCGTGCTGCTGGTATTCCTGGGCGGCGGCCTTTTTCTTGCCGTACGTGCCGCGCATCGCCGGCAGGCCGGTGTGGTATGGCTGCTTGCGGTGCTGGTACTCTTGCTGGCGCTGCTTTTGTTACGGACCTGGGCCTTTCTTGAGCAATGGCTCTATGTCGGCTTTGCAGTGGCTCTCATGCTGTTTTTTGCGGACCATCTGCGTGTCTATTTCAGAACGGTACGCGAGCGAGACGCCGCCCGCCACACTGCCGCCCGGTTGGAACTCGATCTGCTCAAGCAACACCTCAAGCCGCATTTTCTTCTGAATACGCTGACCGCATTGAGCGAATGGGTGGAAGAGTCGCCGCGTACGGCGATTCGGATGGTACAGACGCTGGGCGACGAGTTCCGCACCTTGATCGACATTTCCGCGCAGCCGTTTATCACGCTCGACAAGGAACTGGCGCTTTGCCGAATGCATCTGGATGTCATGAGTTACCGCCACGACCAGCCATTCACATTGCGGCTCGATCGCGATGACGGAAACCCGCTCATTCCCCCAACGGTGCTGCACACGCTGGTTGAGAACGCGGTAACTCATCGCGGGCCCACCGCTGCAAACATGCCGTTTCTTTTTACTGCGCGCCATAGCGGCGGCGGGAAATGGCGACTGCGTCTCGATTGTCCAGCCGGTGCTGACATTCCGGAAGACTGGCAGGAAGGAACCGGCCTGGCCTACGTGCGCGCCCGGCTTGTCGAGGCCTTCGGCAATGACTGGCGGCTGACGCAAGGCGTATCGAATAGCGGCGGCTGGTTTACGGAAATTGAAATGCCGGGTGAGGTCGACGCCGCATGCGCGTGATCATCGTCGAAGACGAAAGAATGGTCGCAAAGAGTCTGGCCCGCTGCGTTGAATCGGTGTTAGGCGAATCGCTTCAACAACTGGACGTACTCGGAGATTTCCATTCAGCGCAAGCGCGCCTTCGGGAAACGAGGCCGGATGTTCTGCTTCTCGACTTGAACCTGCATGGTCGCAATGGCTTCGAATTGCTGCAGCACGCGGTGGCTGGCTCGTTCGATACCATCGTTGTATCGGCAAACACCGATCGCGCCATCGAGGCATTCGAATATGGCGTTCTCGACTTTGTTCCGAAACCGTTCAGCACGGAACGACTGGCACAGGCATTCGAGCGACTTTCGGGCAGGCATACCGAAGGCGCGAGCTTACGTTATCTGGTCGTTCGTCATGCCGGGACGCTCGAGCGCATATGGATTGAGGATATTCTCGCAATTCACGGCGCCAACGATTATTCCGAGTTGGAGCTTTTGAATGGCGCTCGCCGCCTGCATGAGAAAACGCTGGAGAAACTGGTGCGGTCATTGTCCGGCAATTTCCTTAGAATTCATCGATCGCACATCGTGAACCTGGCGTTCGCTCGATCGCTGACCGCTCAGGCCGGCAGCCGCTATCGGCTGACGTTAGCCGATGGAAGCGTGCTACCTGTCGGGAGAAAGTGGATCGCATCGGTCCGAAAAGCCTTTGCTGACGACACGGAAAGGGGCGCTTCAACCTGACGGCTGGCGTTGCCGCCGGTAGGTCGGCAGCGCCAAATCCGTTAAAATAGCGGCCTATTTCACTCAAAAAGAAGATTTTGTGTCAGTCGAACGCGACACGATGGAATATGACGTGGTCGTCGTCGGGGCGGGCCCCGCCGGGCTGGCCGCGGCGATCCGTCTCAAGCAGCGCGCCGCGGACAGGACGATTTGCGTGCTGGAGAAAGGCGCGGAAGTGGGTTCGCATATCCTCTCCGGCTGTGTCATGGAACCGGGGCCGCTGGATGAACTGCTGCCGGCGTGGCGGCAGAGGCCGCCCGCAATTTGCGTGCCGGCCAAACGGGACGAGTTCGCGCTGCTGACCCGCAACCGGCGGTACAAGCTGCCGACGCCGCCGCAAATGCATAATCGCGGCAATGTCATTATCTCGCTCGGCAGCCTGTGCGCCTGGCTGGCCGAACAGGCCGAGGCGCTGGGTGTGGACGTGTTTCCGGGCTTCCCCGCCGCCGAGGCGCTGATCGAGGATGATCGGGTGGTGGGCGTGCGCTGCGCCGACATGGGCGTCGGGAAGGACGGTTCGCCGGGGCCAAATTATGCGCCGGGCGTGGATATTCGCGCCGGCGTCACGATCCTCGCGGAAGGCTGCCGCGGCAGCATCAGCAAGCAGCTCATCAAACGCTTCTCGCTGCAGGACGGCCACTCGCCGCAGACTTACGGACTTGGGCTGAAGGAGCTTTGGCAGTTACCGCCTGGCCGGGTCGAACCGGGACTGATTCAGCACACGCTCGGCTGGCCGCTGGGCCCAAAGACGTACGGCGGCAGCTTTCTTTATCACCTCGACGAGGACCGGGTTTACGTCGGCTTCGTCGCCGGGCTGGATTATGAGGATCCGCACTTCAAGCCTTTCGAGGCATTTCAGCAGTTCAAACATCACCCAAGCGTGAAGCCTCTGCTCGAGGGCGGAGAGATCGTCTCGTCGGGCGCGCGCACCATCATCGAAGGCGGCTGGCAATCGCTGCCGACGCTCGACATGCCCGGCGCGCTGTTGATCGGCGACGCGGCCGGTACGTTGAACGTGCCGAAGATCAAGGGCGTGCACATGGCGATCGACTGCGGGATGCAAGCCGCCGATCATCTGGCGGAGACCGGCGCGGGCGATGGCTTCGACGCACGCTTCCGCGCCTCGCCTGCGGCCGCCGAGTTGCGCCGCGTGCGCAACATGCGCCCCGGTTTCTATCGCGGACTGTGGCCGGGCATCGCCAATGCGGCCCTGGAAACTGTTACGCGCGGCAAGACGCCGTGGACCCTGGCAAATCATGCCGACTGGAAACAGATGCACCGGCAGGATGAACCTTCGGCGAAGCAGCCGGTGGATTACGAGCGTACGCTGCCGCCGCGCGACCGTTTGTCGTCGGTTTATTTTGCCGCCACGTCGCACGATGAAAGCCAGCCGGTGCATCTGCATATCCTGGAGCCTGACATCTGCACGAACCGCTGCACCGAAGAGTACGGCAATCCGTGCACCCGGTTTTGCCCCGCCCATGTTTACGAGATGGTTGAGGAAAATGGCACCACGCGCTTGCAAATCAACGCCGCGAACTGCGTGCACTGCAAGGCATGTGACATCAAGGACCCGTACGAAATCATTAACTGGGCGGTACCGGAGGGCGGTTCGGGCCCGAATTATCAGAATTTGTAAGAGCGACTGAAAACGATATGAAAATACTTGTAGCCATCAAACGCGTCATTGATGCCAACGTTCGCGTTCAGTTGAAACGCGACGGCTCGGGCATCGTCACCGACGGCGTCAAGATGAGCGTCAATCCGTTCGACGAAATTGCGCTTGAAGAAGCGTTGCGTATTCGCGAAAGCGGCAAGGATGCCGAAATTGTCGCCGTGTCGATCGGCAGCGACGCATCCCAGCAACAACTGCGCACCGCGCTCGCGATGGGGGCCGATCGCGCGCTGCTGATCAAAACCGACGATGAAGTTCAGCCGTTGCGCGCCGCGCACACGCTGCTTGCGGTCGTCAAAAAGGAACAGCCCGACCTGGTGCTGATGGGCAAGCAGGCCATCGATGATGACAGCAACCAGACCGGCCAGATGCTGGCGGCGCTGTGGGAGCGGCCGCAGGCGACGTTCACATCAAAGCTCGAACTCGACAGCGACAAGGCCGGCTGCACGCGCGAAGTCGATGCCGGGCTGGAAACGATCGAGGTCGATCTGCCGGCCGTTGTAACCACCGACTTGCGGCTCAACCAGCCGCGCTACGTCAAGATGCCGGACATCATGAAGGCCAAGCGCAAGCCGCTCGACGCGACGGAACTGAATGAGCTGGAAATGCCTGCGCTGCCAGCGCTTGAAATCACCGCGTATGAAGCGCCACGAGGGCGCGCAGGCGGCGGCAAAAAAGTCGAAAATGCAGCCCAACTCGTTGCTGCGCTGAAAGAACGGGGGGTGCTCTGATGGGCAAGATACTATTGATTGCAGAGCACGACGGGCAGTCGCTGAATCCCGCGACTGCCAAAGCCGTTTCGTGCGCAATGGAGATCGGTGGCGACATCGACATTGCGGTCTTTGCCGCGAGCGCCGGCGCGGTCGCGGCAAATGCCGCCGCGCTTGCGGGCATCGCTCGGGTGCTGACCATCGAGCGGCCGGAGAACGAAGCGCCGCTCGCTAGCGTGCTCGCGCCGCAGATCGCTGCGCTTGCGTCCGATTACACGCACGTCCTGTTGCCGTCGACCACGTTTGGCAAGGACGTCATGCCACGCGTTGCTGCCCTGGTCGGCGTCGCGCCGATCAGCGACATCATGGCGGTCATCGATCCGACAACTTTCAAACGGCCGATCTACGCCGGCAACGCCATCGTCACCGTGAAGGCGCCGGCGGAACCGCTGGTGCTCGGCACTGCGCGCACGGCGTCGTTCCAGCCGGCGAACCAGGGCGGCTCCGCCGAAATCGTGGCAAAGCAACTCGACGTCGAGTTGCCAACGCATACGCGCTATATCGGCTTGAAAAGCGGCGGCGGCGATCGGCCGGACCTGCAATCGGCGCCGCGCGTTGTGTCCGGCGGGCGCGGTGTCGGCAGCGAAGATAACTTCCAGATCATCTACAGGCTGGCCGACAAGCTTAATGCAGCCGTCGGCGCGTCCCGGGCAGCTGTCGACGCCGGTTTCGTTCCGAATGAGATGCAGGTCGGCCAGACCGGCAAGATCATCGCGCCGGAACTGTACATCGCCGTCGGCATCTCCGGTGCCATCCAGCACTGCACCGGCATCAAGGATGCCGGCACAATCGTCGCGATCAACAAGGATGCGGATGCGCCGATCTTCGAGATGGCCGACATTGGCCTGGTGGGCGACCTGTTTGAGGTGCTGCCGGAACTGGAAAAAGCGCTGGACGCGAGCGCATGAGCGGGCCCATCTGGCAACCCGGCGAAGAACGCGCTTCACACACCAACCTCGCCTGCTTCATGGCCGGCGTGCGCAGCAAGCACAACGGCAAGCTGAATGACTACAGCGACCTGTATCGCTGGTCGGTCGAGCACCCGGAGCAGTTCTGGCCGGAAGTCTGGGACACATTCGGTGTCCGCGCGAGCCGGCGTTGGGATGAAGTGCTGGTTGACGGCGATCGAATGCCCGGCGCGAAATGGTTTACCGGCAGCCGACTCAACTTTGCCGAGAATCTGCTGCGCTTTCGCGATGAGCGTACCGCGTTGTGGTTTCGCGGCGAGCAAGGCCACGACGTCCGTTATACCTACGCGGAACTTTATGAAGGCGTCGCCCGGGTTGCCGCCGGGCTGAAAGCCGCTGGCGTGGGCGTTGGCGATCGCGTCGCCGCATTCATGCCCAACCGGCCGGAGACTGTCATTGCGATGCTGGCGACAACCGCCCTCGGGGCAATCTGGTCGTCCTGCTCGCCGGACTTCGGCATCAACGGCGTGCTGGACCGCTTCGGCCAGATCGAGCCGAAAGTGCTGTTTACCGCCGACGGCTATTTCTATAACGGGAAGACCATCGATTCGCTCAGCCGGGTGCGCGACATCCTCGGCAAGCTGCCGTCGGTGAAACAGGTTGTCGTGGTGCCATACGCCGATGAGTCGCCGGACATCAGCGGTCTGCCGCACACCGCCCTGTTCGCCGATTTTGGCGAGGCCACCGATGAAATCGAATTTGCGCAAATGCCGTTCGATCATCCGATTTACATCATGTATTCGTCCGGCACGACCGGCGTTCCGAAGTGCATCGTGCATGGCGCCGGCGGCGTGCTGCTGCAGCATCTTAAAGAACTGGCGCTGCATACGGATCTCAAGCGCGACGACAGAATTTTCTACTTCACCACGTGCGGCTGGATGATGTGGAACTGGCTGGTGAGCAGTCTCGCGCTCGGCGCGACGGTGGTCCTCTACGATGGCTCGCCATTTCATCCGCGGCCGAACTCGTTGCTGAAACTGGCCGACGAAATCGGCATCACCATCTTCGGCACCAGCGCCAAGTACATCGCGGCGCTGGAAAAGGCCGGGGTTAAAAGCGGCGACGGATTTACCCTTGACGCATTGAAAGCGATCCTGTCGACCGGTTCACCGCTGGCGCAGGAAAGCTTCGACTATGTCTACCGTGATCTGAAACAGGACGTGCAACTGTCGTCGATTTCCGGCGGCACCGACATCGTCTCCTGCTTCGCGCTCGGCAATCCGGCCCTCCCGGTCTGGCGCGGCGAGTTGCAATGCCGCGGACTCGGCATGGCCGTCGAGATTTTCAACGAAGACGGCAAACCCGTGCGCAATGAAAAAGGCGAGCTGGTCTGTGTCAAACCGTTCCCGGTCATGCCGGTGCAGTTCTGGAACGACCCGGACGGCAAGCGCTATCGTTCCGCCTACTTCGAGCGTTTCCCGGGCGTGTGGTGCCATGGCGACTATGCCGAGTTGACCGAGCACGACGGCATGATCATCTACGGGCGCTCCGATGCCGTTCTGAATCCTGGAGGCATCCGCATCGGTACTGCCGAGATTTACCGGCAGGTGGAAAAGCTCGACGAGGTGCTCGAGAGCATCGCCGTGGGACAGGAATGGGGCGACGACACGCGCGTCGTGCTGTTCGTGAAACTGCGGCCAAGCATCGATCTGGACGATGAGCTGCGCACGCGCATTCGCAAGATCATTCGCGACAATACCTCGCCCCGCCACGTCCCGGCGAAAATCATCGCGGTCGCGGACATTCCGCGCACGATCAGCGGCAAGATCGTTGAACTGGCTGTAACGCACATAATCCACGGGCGGTCGGTGAAAAATACCGATGCACTGGCGAATCCGGAGTCGCTTGAATATTACCGCGACTTGCCGGAGCTACAGACGGATTGACTCTCACTCCCCTCTCCCTTCGGGAGAGGGGATAAGAGATTCCATTTGAATACCGCGCAAAAAACCATGTCGCCCGCGGAACGCTACCGGGAGGATCTGAATAAGTCCGGCTTTGCGCACGACCCGGCGCAGGCACGCGTGGTCGACACGCTCGATCGGCTGTATCGCGAACTCGCGGCGACCGCGCCAGGCAATGCCTGGCCGCGCTTACTGTCACGCTTCCGGCCGGATGCCAGGCCCGTCCGCGGCCTTTACATCTGGGGCGAAGTCGGCCGCGGCAAAACCTACCTGATGGACTGCTTCTACCAGTCGCTCCCGTTCGCCGCGAAGCGGCGGCTGCACTTTCATCGTTTCATGCGCGCCGTGCACGATGAGCTGAAAACGCTGCGCGATCATGAGGACCCGCTGGCCACGGTTGCGACTCGTTGGGCGGAAGCGGCGCGGGTGATCTGTTTCGATGAATTTGCCGTCACCGACATCGCCGATGCGACCATGCTGGGTCGGCTGCTGCATCATCTTTTCGCGCGGCGCGTGACGCTTGTCGCCACTTCCAACATCGAACCGGACCAGCTCTACAAAAACGGCCTCAAGCGCGAGTTATTCCTGCCCGCCATTGCGCTACTGAAAAAGAATACGCGCGTCATTCACTGCGATAACGGCGACGATTACCGGCTGCGCCAACTGAGTCAGGCGAGGCTTTATTACTTTCCGGCCGATTTAACTGCCGACCAGGCGCTGCGCGAGCGCTTCGGCGCCATCGCCAGCACAGACGGCGAAACCGATCAGGTGTTGACCATTGAGGGCCGTGGAATCAGCGCGCGCCGCACTGGCGACGGTGTCGTCTGGTTCGACTTCGACAGGATTTGCGGCGGTCCCCGATCAGCTAACGACTACATCGAAGTCGCGCGCCTGTTTCACACGGTAATCGTATCCGGCATTCCGCAGTTGGGATCGGATCGCGACGACGAA
>DASSBR010000012.1:0-43453 GCA_035698525.1 Gammaproteobacteria bacterium | reverse complement strand
GCAATTCATGGACTTTTTCGACGCCAAACTCGTGGCCCTGACGAACGTCCAGCCCAATGCCGCGTGCAAATCGCCGATTGCCGTCGAGGATCAGGCCGATATGGTCGGGGACGCGACCCGCCAATACCCGCGCGACCAGCTTCTTCTGGTACCACCAGTACAGCGGATGACTCAACGTGCGAAGCAGGCGAAATGCGCGGGCGCGAAAAGGCAGGCGGCGGGGCTGTTGTTCCGCCGCCACGGTGGTGGTCACTTCCGTCGAAAGCAAATTCATTACCTGTGATGACGCCGGATTGCGACGTCGTACAATTCTGGAGCTGGCGACAGGGGTCGAACCTGCGACCTACTGATTACAAATCAGTTGCTCTACCAACTGAGCTACGCCAGCAAAAAAAACTTTGTCATTAACCTTCCATGGTGCGCTTGCCAGTCCGGACATCCTGTCCGGCCGTTCGCCGGGCCGAAGCTGTGCTTCGGCTATTTCCGGCTCACCCAACTGAGCTACGCCAGCAAAAAAAGTTATAGCCACGATTAGCTAAAGAGTTAATCGGAAAATTCTATGGCTTTGCGCCAGAAGCTGCAACGCGCATACAGTCCGTAACGCTCCGGTTGGACGGGCCATGCTTCGCCGTCGAACGGAGCAAATCGACCGCCCGGGCCGTTTCCGCCCGTATCCAGTAATCCGTTTGCCGGTGGTGCGTATAGGGCTCGACCTGCGGCTCGTAACCCATCTTCTGCAGCCGCTGGCGCCGGTGCGCCGCGCGCTGCCGATCGCTGAACACGCCGACTGACACAGCATTTTCCTGCTTGCCGCCCGGCACCACGTAGATATCGCTCACGCCGGCAGCCCGCAACCGCGCGGCCATTTCCTGCGCAGCCGCAGCGGTCGGATAGGGCGGAAAAAAGACGCGATAGCTGTCGGTGACGACGACATCGCGCGATGTAACGCTAAATCGCGGCCCGTGCTGCTGCAGGCTCGACAATGTCCCGGCTAGGGTCTCGCGGTCGGTGAACGGGCCGTATTCGGTGCAGCCGGCAGCCGCCGTGGCAAGATCGTTTGCCGCCGGGAGATCCGCGGATGCGGTCGCTGGTTCGGAAGGCAGCGCATCCCGAGGCTGTGAAACGCTCAGTGTGGCGGTGGGAGCCGGTTGCACCCAGAAATGCCACGCGAGTACCCCAAGATTAAGCAACACCAAAGCCAGAAAGATGATTTTCATTGTGCTTCTCTTGCAATCGCCGCGAGACCTTCCAGCACCAGATCTGGCGCGGCCTCAAACGGCCCCTGCAGCAGCGGTGCGAGAACAGTCGCTTCGCCACCGGTGATCAACGCCCTGACCGATGCTCCGACCCGCTGCTCCATCCCGGCACGCGCGCGATCGACGAACGCCGCTGCAGCATACAGGGTTCCGGCGGTGACAGCCGATGGGGTGTCGGTCGCCAACGGCGTCTGTTCGCCCTCGCCTTCATCCGCAATGCCGGCGGCTGATTTGTACAAGGCGCGCCGCATGGCGGCGATGCCCGGCGCAATGAGGCCACCACGGTGTCGCCCTGCGGCATCGAGAAAATCGAGCGTAATTGCAGTACCGCAGTCGACAACGCAGACGGCATCTGTCGTCCGCTGACGCGCGCCGATCATGGCCGTCCAGCGATCCGCGCCCAGCCGTTCCGCCCGCGCGTATCCGTTCGTGATGCCATAACCGGCGGGCTGCGACTTGACCATCATCGGCGCCAGACGGAACCGGGCCACGCACCACGCCGCAAGCTCGGCGTCCACCGCTGCACCGGCAACGCTGACTGCCACGATACTGTCAGGCGACGCGCCTCCGGCGCCGATCTGCTCGAAGACCGCCTTGATGGCGCCGCCGCTGTATGGCGCGCCCTCGCCGGCCAGCTCGGCGCCGTCCCACCAGGCCCACTTGGCCCGGCTGTTGCCGATGTCGATCAAGAGATTCATTGCGGTCGGCTTCTGAGGCTGACTTCGCCGCTGAAGCAACGGCGGATTTCGCCGCCAGTCCGCAGCCGCAACGCGCCCTGGCTGTCGACGCCAAGCGCCGCTCCCACCAGCGTCTGATCCGGCATCCGAAGTTCAACCTCGGACCCGGAAACGGCATCGCGCCGGCTCCATTCGTCAAGAAATGGATCGAATCCATCGGCCGTGAACTGTTCGACCGCGGCGAGCAACCCGGCGATCAATCTGCCGCCGAGACGGTTGCGCAGCCCGGTCGCGACGGGACCCATCGCCTGCAGGTCGATCCACGGCTGGTCTATCGCCGCACCAGCCGCCGGCGGCATTGCAATGTTGATTCCGACACCGATCACCAGCCGGCACGCGCCGCCGGGCTGGCCGTGCAGATCGACAAGGATGCCGCCGAGCTTGCGGCCCTCGTGAACGAGGTCGTTCGGCCATTTCACGCCGACGCCGGCAAAGCCGCGGTCTTCCAGTGCGCCGGCGGTGGCGAGACCGGCGACAAGGCTGAGTGCGCCGACGTTGGGCGGCAGGTCCTGTAAATGCCATGCGACGGAGAGATACAGGTTGACGCCGAACGGTGACACCCAGGCGCGCCCGCGCCGGCCGCGGCCGGCCGTCTGGCACTCCGCCAGGCAGGCTGCTGCAGCGCCTGGCGGCAAGCCGCCGGCGCGCGCCAACAGCCAGCGATTGGTCGAATCGACCACCGGCAACACGTCAAGCGAGTGGAGCGGCGGCGCGTCGGCCCGCGCGAGCTCGGCTTGCAGAACGGGGGCATCCAACAAGTCGAGCGGCGCCGCCAGACGATAGCCGCGGCCCGGCACCCGTTCGATATCCAGGCCGTAGCCAGCCAGCGTTTGCACCCGCTTCCAGATCGCACCGCGACTGACACCCAGGGCGGCGGCCAGCACAGTGCCGGAATGAAAGTGCCCGTCAGCGAGCATCCGGATAATGGTGTGCCGGGCCTTTCCGGTCGTTGCCACGTCGGGGCCAGTCATTCAACTCTCGCGGCGGCGCAAAACCATCGCCCTGACGACACGATGCTCCGTGCCGGCGAACAGGCGGCGAATATTGCTGCGATGCGTGAAAATCAGAAACAGCGCCATCGCCACGCCAAACCACTCGATCGGCGGCCTGAGCGGCATCAGGAATGCATAGGCGACGAACGCGAGCCCGCCCAAAATCGTTGCAAGACCGACGTAGCCGGACGTGATCAGCACGATCACCCACACGCCGAGCACCGGCACGAGCCCCAGCGGCGCAAGCACCAGCAGCACCCCGACCAGCGTCGCCGCGCCCTTCCCGCCGCGAAAGCCGAACCAGATCGGCCAAACATGGCCCGCGACGACGGCGATGGCGCAAGCCATCGGCAGCCACGGCGTCAATGCGGCCGACGTCGGCAGCAGCAGCGGAATCCCACCGGCCGCAACAATGCCCTTGATCATGTCGAACAGCAGGACGCTGACGCCGAACGCCTTGCCCTGCGTCCTGAGCGCATTCGTGCCGCCGGCATTGCCGCTGCCAAGCGTGCGAATATCGACGCCGCGCAAGCGCCCGAGCAGCAAACTGCCGGAAAGCGAACCAATGAGATACGCCAGAATGATCTTGATCGCGAAAGCCGCCATTCGCTCCCCCTTATGGCCGTACCGCAGCAGTGCCAAGTCCGTTATGGTACCACCCGCCGCCCAAGTATTTCGCAAGTCATTGATTTTACGGGCACGGCCGCGGATGTTAAAATAAGTCGCCTAATGTGAACACGCGGCCTCGGGACGAGGTCGTGGCGACGAGTCAATGTTTCCTATCCGCTTAGCCGTAAGCGCCTCCCGTTTCTCCCTGCCCTTCGCCGCTGACTGCCGGTCTGCAATGCAAGCCGGAGCGGCCGGATTTTCTCATTTATCGCCAGCGGGAACCGCATGAACATGCTGAACATTCGCCCCGCGATTGCCGCCGATGGCGGCCGCATGTGGGAACTGGTCCGGGCGAGCGACGCTCTCGAACTGAACAGCGCCTACTGCTACCTGCTGATGGCGAAGCATTTCGGCGAGACCTGCATGGTCGCCGAACGCGGCGACACGCTGCTCGGTTTCGTGATGGGCTATATACCGCCGCCGCAGCCGGACACCGCATTCGTCTGGCAAATCGGCGTCGCCGCTGAAGCGCGCGGCCAGGGCATCGCCGGCCGATTGCTCGACACACTGGTCGATTCGCAGGACGCGAACTGGCTCGAAGCCAGCGTCGGCGAAAGCAATGCTGCCTCGCGTGCGCTGTTTAACGGCTTCGCCCGCCGCCGGCACGCGACAATCGATTCCGATTCGGATTTTATCAATGCGGCCGAGTTTCCGGGCGAGCACGAGACAGAGAAGCGGTTCCGCATCGGGCCGCTGAAAACCGACTGAATTTCGACAATGGAGCAAACCATGAACACCATCGAACGCCACGAATCCGAGGTACGCGGCTACTGCCGCGCCTTTCCGGTCATGTTCAAGAGTGCGGAAGGTTCGCACCTGATTACCGAAGACGGCAAGCGCTATCTCGACTTCTTTGCCGGCGCGGGCGTCCTGAATTACGGTCACAACCATCCGCGACTCAAGGCCGCGCTGCTGGACTACATCGAGCACAACGGCGTAACCCACAGCCTCGATATGTTTACCACCGCCAAGCGGGATTTTCTCGCACGCTTCAACGAGGTCATTCTCAAGCCGCGCGGACTCGACTATAAAGTCCAGTTTCCCGGCCCGACCGGCACCAACGCTGTCGAAGCCGCGCTCAAACTCGCGCGCAAGGTCACCGGGCGCGAACGCATCCTGGCCTTCACCAATGGCTTTCACGGCATGACGCTGGGCTCGCTGGCGGTGACCGGCAACTCGTTCAAGCGCAGCGGCGCGGGCGTCCCGCTGGGCAACGTCACGCCGGTACCGTTCGATGGCTATCTTGGCGACGATGTCGATACGCTCAGCTACATCGAAGCGATGCTGAACGACGCCGGCAGCGGTATCGACAAGCCCGCCGCGGTGATTCTCGAAACCGTGCAGGCCGAAGGCGGCGTGAATGTCGCGAGCTTCGAGTGGCTCACGCGGCTCGCCAAGCTCGTCAAGCGCCACGATATCCTGCTGATCGTCGATGACGTGCAGGTCGGCTGCGGACGCACCGGGCCGTTCTTCAGTTTCGAGCCCGCCGGCATCAAACCGGACATCGTCTGCCTGTCGAAGTCGCTGTCAGGCTATGGCCTCCCGTTCGCACTCGTGCTGATGAAGCCGGAGCACGACGTCTGGGAGCCGGGCGAGCACAACGGCACCTTCCGCGGCCACAACCCGGCCTTCGTAACGGCCACCGCCGCACTCGATTTCTGGAACGACGACAAGCTGACCAAAGACGTGGACGCCAAAGCGACGCGTATCGCCCAACGTCTGCAGGCGATCGCCAAACGCTGCCCCTCGCTCGGCGCGACCGTCCGCGGCCGGGGCCTGATCCAGGGCCTCGCATTCGAGGACAAAACCGTCGCCAACGCGGTGTCGGCCGAGGCCTTCAAGCGGGGCATGATCATCGAAACAGCCGGCATCGATGACGAAGTGCTGAAGCTGCTGCCGCCGCTGACCGTCAGCGATGAAGAGCTGAACGTCGGCCTGGACATCATCGAAGCCGCCGTGATGGCGGTCGCCGGCGGCGCGAAAGAACGCAGCGTCGCCTAGCCACTTATTACCTTGCAACCATAGACGGAGACTTGAGCATGATCGTCAAGCAACTCGAAGACCTGACGAACACCGAAGACCACATCGACACCGAAACATGGGAATCGCGCCGCTTCATCCTGAAGAAGGACGGCATGGGCTTTTCCATGCACGAAACCATCATCAAGGAAGGCACGGAAACCCACATGTGGTATCAGAACCACTACGAGGCCGTGTATTGCATCGAAGGCGAAGGTGAAATCGAAACCGTCGCCGACGGGAAGGTTTACCCGATCAAGGTCGGAACGCTGTACGCGCTCAACGAACACGACGAGCACTACCTGCGCGCCAACAAGGGCACGCACATGCGCATGGTCTGCGTGTTCAATCCGCCGTGCACGGGGCGGGAAGTTCACGACGAACGCGGCGTCTACCCGCTGATCGACGAAGACGCGGCCTGAATTCACCGACATGATCATCAATCGCCATGGGTACCACAGCACGTCAGGAAAGACAGCGCCATAACGATCGCTACCCTTCGCGGATAGCGCCCATTCCAAAAATAAGCGACCGGACGGACCCGGTCGTTTACGGCTCCGCCAAGGATGGCCCGCTGGGCCAGCAGACGCTCGACGCGTTTCGCGACAACGGCTTTCTCGCATTTGACGGCTTTTTCAGCGAAGCCGAATTGCGGCCGTGGCGCGAGGAACTCGACCGCCTGCGCGCCGATCCGGCGATGCGCGCGCGGGAATCCACGATCACCGAGCCCGACAGCGATGAAGTCCGCTCGATTTTCGCGATTCACGAGAGCGACGACATCCTCGGCCGGCTGTGCCGCGACCCACGGCTGGTGTCGATCGCGCGGCAGATCCTCGGCGGCGACATTTACATCCAGCAAAGCCGCATCAATTACAAGCCCGGCTTCAAGGGAAAACCGTTTTACTGGCATTCGGACTTCGAAACCTGGCACACCGAGGACGGCATGCCGAACATGCGCGCCGTGAGCTGCTCGATCAGCCTGACGCCAAACACGCCCGACAACGGACCGTTGATGCTGATTCCGGGCTCGCACAGGCAATTCCTGTCCTGCGTCGGTGAAACGCCGGAAAAGCATTACAAGAAGTCGCTTAAGGCCCAGGAAATCGGCGTGCCGGACGAGGCGAATCTCGAAGCGATGGTCACGCGTGGCGGCATCGTCGCGCCGACCGGTCCGGCGGGGTCGGTGACGTTTTTTGACTGTAACCTGATGCACGGCTCGAACTCGAACATCACGCCATTCGCGCGCAGCAACGTCTTCATCGTCTTCAACCATTGCAACAACGCGCTTGTGGAGCCGTTCTGCGCCCTGGCGCCACGGCCGCAGTTCATCGCCGACCGAAAAAACCTGTCGCCGATCAGGTCGAGTTGAGGCCAGCATTCGTCAAAACAACCGGTGAAGCTGCGCCCGCGGGCGTATAATGTCGGGCGAGATGAATGCCGCCATACTCCTGCCCTACGAATTCTCGCCGATTGTCCTGATTCTCTGCCTCGCGGCGGTCGCGCTGTACCTGCGCGGCGTGGCGGTACGGTCAGGCGTTGGCGATGCGCCCGCGTGGCCGCGCAGCCTCGCCTTCCTGCTCGGTGTCGCGCTGATGTACGGCGTGCTGCAAACGCACTACGACTACATGGCGCAGCACATGTTCTTCCTGCATCGCCTGCAGCACCTGATGCTGCACCATCTCGCGCCGTTCCTGATCATCATAGCGATGCCCGGTGCGACGCTCGCGGCGGGCCTGCCGGAACGGCTGCGGGGGCCGCTGAGAACCCTCGGCCGATGGCCGCCGCTGCGCCACGGCTACCGGGCCATTCAGCAACCGGCCGTCGCCGCCGTGCTGTTCGTCGGTCTGATCTATCTCTGGCTGATGCCCGGGATTCACTTCTACGCGATGCTCAACGTCCCGCTCTACAACGTGATGAACTGGAGCATGGCTGTTGATGGGCTGCTCTTCTGGTACGTGATGCTGGACCCGCGCACGCCTGCCGAAGGCGGCCTGCGCTACGGCTGGCGGTTGTTGATTCTGGGCCTCGTGATCCTTCCGCAAAACGCCATCGGCGGTTACATCGCGATGAGCGACCACGAGATTTATCACGTCTACGCCATCTGCGGTCGGCTGTGGCCGATCAGCCCCCTCGCCGATCAGCGTATCGGCGGCCTGATTACCTGGATCCCGGCGGCCATGATGAGCGCGATCGGCGGCATTGTCGTGCTGCGCCGCTGGATGCATGACGAGAACGAAGATCGGACACCGGCGCACGCTGTCAAACCGAAAAAGGAAGAGGAACATGCCTATGCCTGATCGGCGCATTCTGCCGGCGATTGCAGCAGCGTTTCTGCTGCTGTGCACGGCGGCCGCCTTCGCGGCGTCGCCGGTCACTGCATCCGGCGCCTGGATTCGGCTGCTGCCCGGCGACCTGCCGCTCGCCGGCTACGTCACGTTGCATAACCGCACCCGCCACGAACTCCGCGTCGTCGGCGCGACAAGCCGCGACTTCGATCACATCGAGATGCACCACAGCATGCATATGAGCGGCATGGAGAAGATGACGCCGGTCAAGGCGGTCACAGTGCCCGCCGGCAGCACGTTCCAGTTCGCCCCTGGTGGCTACCACCTTATGATGTGGCGCAAGCACGATCTGAAGATTGGAAATCAGGTGCCGGTAACGCTGCAGTTCGCCAATGGCAGCCGGACGACCATCACGTTCATCGTGAAAGGGCCAACACAATGAAACAAGTCGCACAACTGGCCGCCGTATTGGCGCTGGCGCTTTTCGTAACCGCCTGCGGGAACAATAGGCAGAAATGGCAAACGCAAAGCATCGCCGGCATCATGCCGGATCTGCAATTCACGCTGACTGATGAAAACGGCAACGTCGTCCACGCGGATGACTATCGCGGCAAGGTCAAGCTGATGTATTTCGGCTATACCCACTGCCCGGACATCTGCCCATTGACGCTGGCGACCATCGGGCGCGCATTAAAGCAATTAGGCAATGAAGCCGACGGAGTACGCGTACTGTTCGTCAGCGTCGACCCGAAGCGCGACCCGCCACAACAGCTCAAGCAATACACCAACGCCTTCGGACCGCAGTTTGTCGGCCTGACCGGTACGCAGGATCAGCTTCATGCGCTGAGCAAGCGCTATCGCGTCGCCTATGGTTACGAAAAACCAGACACGAACGGCGACTACATCGTCAATCACAGCTCAGCGATCTTCGTCTTCAACGATGACGGCAACGCGAAGCTGCTGATGAGCCGGACTGACGGCACCGATGCGATGGCGCACGACCTGCGCCAGCTTATTCAAGGTTCGTAATATTAGGGGATGTGGTGGTGATGGGTGGAATTGAACCACCGACCTGCGGGTTATGAGTCCGCCGCTCTAACCATCTGAGCTACATCACCAAGGAACAGACTGTGCCCTGAAAAGGGGCGAAAATTGTCCGGTTTTCGGGCTTTGAAGTCAAGGTTTAGACGTTGAAGCGGAAGTGCATGACATCGCCTTCAACAACCTTGTAGTCCTTGCCCTCCAGGCGCCATTTGCCCGCCTCACGGGCACCGGCTTCGCCGCCGTGCTGCACGAAATCTTCGTAGGCGACAACTTCGGCGCGGATGAAGCCTTTCTCGAAGTCGGTGTGGATGACGCCGGCGGCCTGCGGCGCGGTCGCGCCCTTTTTCACCGTCCACGCGCGCACTTCCTTCGGACCGGCGGTGAAATAGGTGGTCAGGCCGAGGAGGCTGTAGGCAGCCCGGATGACGCGGTCGAGGCCGGATTCTTCGAGACCCATGTCAGCGAGAAATTCGGCCTTGTCGGCTTCATCCAGTTGAGCAATTTCGGCTTCGATCGCCGCGCAGACGGCGACGACTTCGGCGCCTTCTTCGGCGGCGCGCCTGGTCACGCGCTCCAGCAGCGGGTTGCCGGTAAAGCCGCCGTCACCGACGTTCGCGATGTACAGCACCGGCTTCAGCGTGAGCAGGTTGATATCGCGCACCAACAGGCGCTGCTCAGGGCTCAGCCCGGCAGTCCGCGCGGGTTCGCCAGTATCGAGATGATTACGCAGCGTCGTCAGTACCGCCTGCCTGGCAAGTGCATCCTTGTCGCCGGACTTGACGACGCGCGACAGCCGATCCAGCGCTCGCCCGACGGTGTCGATATCCGCCAGTGCAAGCTCGGTGTTGATGATGTCGATGTCGCTCAGCGGATCAATTTTGCCGGCGACGTGAATGACGTCGTCGTCGATGAAGCAGCGCACGACGTGGGCGATGGCGTCGGTTTCGCGAATATGCGCCAGGAACTGGTTACCGAGGCCCTCGCCCTTCGACGCGCCGGCGACCAGTCCGGCAATATCGACGAACTCCACGGTCGTCGGCAACCGCTTCTCCGGATGCACGATTTCGGCCAGCTTGTCGATGCGCTTGTCAGGCACCTGCACGATGCCGACGTTCGGGTCGATCGTGCAGAACGGGTAGTTCTCGGCCGCGATCGCCGCCTTGGTCAATGCGTTGAAGAGCGTCGATTTGCCGACGTTCGGCAGGCCGACGATGCCGCAGCGGATTCCCATATCAATTCCCTGTATGGAGCCGGTGCATGGCGTGCTCGAAGCCACGGTCCAGCAATTCCGGCAACAGATCGATGCCCCGCCCGACGGACTCGATAATCTTTTCCTGGTCATCCGGCCGCGCGCGCTGGAGCACATAGTCGATGACTTCGCGGCTGTTGCCGGGATGACCGATGCCGATTCGCAAGCGGCGAAAATTCGGGCCGATGTGATTGATGATATCGCGCAGGCCATTGTGCCCGCCGTGGCCGCCGGACCATTTGAGACGCAGCGTGCCGGCCGGCAGGTCGAGGTCATCGTGCACGACAAGAATCGCTTCCGGCGGCAGCTTCAGGTAAGCCGCCAAGGCCTGAACTGACTGGCCGCTGCGATTCATGAACGTCGTCGGCTTGAGCAACCGCAGATCCGCGCCGGCCACATTCACGCGGCAGACGTCGCCGTAATATTTGCGTTCGGGGCTGAACCGGCCGCCGTGACGGTCTGCCAGCGCATCGACAAACCAGTAGCCCGCGTTGTGACGCGTCAAAACGTGTTCGGCCCCGGGGTTACCGAGGCCGACCACGAGTTGCAACGGCGTCGCGTCGCTCTCAGCCATGCGAGATGCCGATCACGACTTGTCCTCGGTTTCGGCGTCGTCAGCCTTTTCCTTGCCTTTGGCTTCGACTTCCGGAGCCGCCTCTTCCTCGGGCGCTTCCTCTTCCGGCTCCTCTTCAGTGACGCGGGCATGGTGTATCGACAGGATCTGATGGTCGTGCCCATGTTCCAGGGCGACGCTGACGACATCGTTCGGCATGGTGATGTCAGACAGATGAATCGAATCGCCGATTTCCAGCGCACCGACGTCGACCGCGACAAACTCCGGCAGATCGCGCGGCAGGCAGTCGATTTCGATATCGATTTCGTGATGCGAAACGACGCCGCCCGCCTTCACGCCGGGCGCGGTGTCCTCATTCATGAAGTGCAGCGGCACGTGCATGCGAATTTTCTCGCCCACCTTCACCCGCTGCAGATCGAGGTGCAGCACTTCGGGCTTGGCGGGATGACGCTGAATGTCCTTCAGAATAGCCTGATGGGTCTTCTTGCCAATGTTGACATTGAGGATGTGCGAATAGAACGCTTCATGTTCCAGGTTGCGCAGCAACTCATTGTGATCGAGGGTCAACGCCACCGGCTTCTCGCCAGCACCATAAAGTATCGCGGGAACCTTGCCGTGGCGACGCAGGCGGCGGCTCGCACCTTTCCCATTGTCGCCGCGGAGTTCTCCGCTAAGTTGAAAACTAATTGCCATTTCAATTGCTCCAAGTGGCCCTTTCCGGCCGGTTTTAAAATGCCTCACCCGCGACCAGGCTTGGCTCTTGCTTAACACCCCTCACCCTAACCCTCTCCCTGAGGGAGAGGGGATAAGAAGCGCCAATTCGTCAATCTATATAAAGCGAACTCACCGACTCTTCGTCGCTGATTCGCCGCATGGTCTCCGCCAGCATCTCGGCCGTGCCAAGCTGGCGGATCTTCGGGCACGCCTGCGCCTTGGCCTGCAGCGGAATCGTATCCGTCACCACCAGCTCATCCAGTTGGGACGAACTGATGTTTTTGATCGCCGGCCCGGACAAAACCGGATGCGTAATGTAGGCGACCACCTTGACCGCCCCTTCTTCCTTAAGCGCCTTGGCCGCCATACACAGTGTGCCGGCAGTGTCGACCAGGTCATCGACGATGATGCAGGTCCTGTCCTTGACCTCGCCGATGATGTTCATCACCTTGGCCTCGTTCGGCCGCGGGCGGCGCTTGTCGATGATCGCCAGGTCGGCGTCGTCGAGCCGCTTGGCCAGCGCCCGCGCCCGCACCACGCCGCCGACATCCGGCGAGACGACCACCGGATTGTCGTATTTCTGCTTCCAGACGTCGCCGAGCAAAATCGGCGACGCGTAAACATTGTCCACAGGGATGTTGAAAAATCCCTGAATCTGCTCGGCGTGCAGATCGACGGTCAACACCCGGTTCACGCCGGCCGTCGCAATCATGTCCGCCACCAACTTGGCGGTGATCGGCACCCGCGCCGCACGCGCCCGCCGATCCTGCCGCGCATACCCGAAATACGGCATCACCGCCGTGATGCGCGATGCCGACGCCCGGTGCAGCGCGTCGACCATAACCAGCAACTCCATCAGGCTGTCGTTTGCCGGCGGACAGGTCGACTGCACGATGAACACGTCGCGGCCGCGGACGTTGTCTTCCACCTCGACCATGATCTCGCCGTCGCTGAAACGGCCCACCTGCATCTTGCCGAGTTGCAACTGCAGGTGCGAGGCGATGTCGTGACCGAGCGTCGGGGTCGCGTTGCCCGCAAAAACCATCATGCTGCCGTCTGACATGCGCGCTCCCGGTGGCCGCTAGTTGATTCTGGCTGGGGCGGCAGGATTCGAACCTGCGAATGCGGGGATCAAAACCCCGTGCCTTACCACTTGGCGACGCCCCATCAAAAACCTGTTCCTGCCGTCATCAAACGAGGGGGCGGCAGGATTATTCCGGGCATCCTGCCCTCCACCCCCTTCGGGGGCCAGCGCCGAAGCGGCGCTGTTCAAAATCGCTCCCGGCGATTTTGTCGAACCTGCGAATGCGGGGATCAAAACCCCGTGCCTTACCACTTGGCGACGCCCCAAATGTCCTGTTTCATGCGCCGCCTCTGGCGCTCAGAAAAGCCTTCTATTTTGACGGTCGGCAGCCCTATAGTCAATTCAGGATCACGGTTCCGGCGGGTACTGCCCAGCTCTCGACAACGAGTTTGATCTTGACCTGCCCACGTCGGGCCTGGAGCCGGGCCGGGAGCGTCCAGCCATTGGTTGTCTGAAAACGGTCGTAGTCGATCGACCAGCCGTTTTGCTCGAGATGACGCAGCAGACCGTCCTGATCGACCCGGATTCGCGGGCTGCCGTCGGGCGCAGGCATGCCGAGCGCCCAGTAGCGCAGACTGTCGACGGGCAACGGGCCGCCGAGACGCCGGGCCAGGAAGTGCGCCGGGTCGCTGGTGTAGAACGTCTTGTCGCCCGTGTCGATGAACAGGCCGTTGGGTGTGCCGTAAATGCGAAAGCCGCCGATGCCGAATGGCCCTGAAAATGTGAGCTCCAGGCGCGGCGCATGCTCCACCCATGTCAGCGATCCGCTGCCGCCCTGATCTCCGTTGTCGATTGCGATCCGGCCGCTCAACTGCCAGTCGCTGAGCGTCCGGAGCTTTGCGAGCCGCTGCTGCCAGGCCGCCTCGTTGGCTGGTCCAATCGGCTTCGGCGGCAGGCGTGTGCAGGCGGCGAACAGCGTCGCCAGCACGAGTGCCGCTAACAGGCTGCCTCTCACGATTCGGACTTGAGACGCTTCAGCGACTTGGCGTTCGGGTATTTCTGCAGCGCCTGTTTCAGCACATGCCGCGCTTTTTCATGGTTGCCTGACGCACGCAGCGCCGCGACCAAGTGGGCGCTGATTTCCGGATCGTCGTCCAGGCTATGAGCCCGCTGTAACGTCTCCACAGCCGCCTGCTTCTGCCCCTGGTGGAATTCGGCCCAGCCAAGGCTGTCGATTATGGCGGCGTTATGCGGAGCGTAGCTCAGTGCCTTTTCGATGTAGCGGCGTGCGCGGCCGTACTGGCTTGTGTGCTCGACCAGCATGTAGCCGAGCGCGTTGAGTGCGATCGTATTTTCCGGCTCGAGCCGCACCACTTGCTTGACGTCCGTCAGTGCCTGTTGGTGATGTCCCATCTGCTCGGCCAGCATGCCGCGCGCGTACAAGAGCCGCGTATCCGCCGGGCGCTCCTTGATCGTCTTGTCGAGCAAGGTCATCCCAGCCTCCGGCTCGTCATGACTGGCCAGCAACTGCGCCTCGCCGATGGCCAGCGCCGTAGCATGCTGCGGGTCGTGCGCCCGCACCTCGGCAAGAAATTGCTGCGCTTCATCGAGTTTGTTCATCTGCGCGAGCGTGGCGGCGACCGCGAGATCATCCGCGGTGGTGCGGTCCTGGCCATCGATGCGCCGCAGCCAGTCCAGCGCCATCGGATAGTCCTTGTTGTGAGCTGCGAGTTCGCCAAGATAGTAATAGGCATGCGCCCGCTTTTTGCCGCTTTCGAGCAGCAGCGTCAGATAACGGCTCGCACTCGCTTCGTCGTTGTGGTCCAGCCGGTCCAGCGCGAGCAGAATCAGCGCATCGGCCTGTTGCTGATCTTTCGCGAGCACAGCCTGGAGTTGCTTGCGAGCGTCGTCCGGACGATGAGCATCGAACAGCAACTGGGCGTACTCCACGTTCAGGCCGGCATCGTCAGGCGACGATTCCACCAGTGCCCGGAGGGGCGCGAGCGCCTTCTCCGGCTCCCCGGCGTCGATCAGCAACTGCCCGCGCAACGTCAGCGCCTTGAGCCAACGTGGTTTCAGTGCCAGCGCATGTTCGACTTTTTCGCGTGCAAGTCGCGTGTGATCGGCGCGCGCAGCCAGCAGCGCGAGAGCGTATTCCGCCTCCGGATTATCCGCATGCCGCGACTCGAGTTCCCGCATGACGATGAATCCCTCGTACGGATTACCTTCGACCATCAGCGCATTGGTGACTGCCGCAAAATCGTTTTTGCGGTCGCCGGTTTGCAGCAGCGTCTGAAATTGGGCGGTGGCGGCGCCGAGATCGTGACGCTGCAAGGCCAGCACCGCGAGAAAGTGATGCGGCCCCGACGCGTGCGGCTGCAGCTTGAGCCAGCGTTTGGCCGCCTGTTCGGTCAACCCGGTCTCGCCGGCATGCCACGCAAGGGCCGTCGCCTGCGCGGCAATTTGCGGTTGGGTCGATTTGGACGCGGCGGTGACGTAGTCCTGCGCTGCCTGGTGCACATCGCCCGCGGCAAGTGCCTGCTGCGCCTTGACGATCCAGCTTTCGGCGACATGCTCCGCCTGCGCGTCCGCCGCCCCCGCCGCAGGCGGCTGGCTGGCGCACCCGGCAAGCACCACCAGCGCCCCCAGGAGCGCCGCCTTCAGGTATTTCATCGACATGAATTCCCGCTCGTGAGCTGTCATTTTTTTATCATACAGGCATCCGCGTCAGCGTTATAGAATCGCAAAAGCAGTTTGTCAGCGCGGCGCATTTCCCGGATAATTGGCGGTTGCCTGTCGGAACTATTTCTTAGATGCCGCTATTCGCTCTCGGAATCAGCCACAAAACCGCCCCCGTCGCGGTGCGCGAGCGCGTGAGCTTTGCCGACGCCGCGATTCCCGCCGCGCTGGCGGAGTTGCAGGCGATGCCGGGCGTGGACGAAGCGGCGCTCATCTCCACCTGCAACCGCACCGAAATCTACTGTGCGCTGGTCGCCGACGCGGCCGGCGATATCGAGAACTGGCTGCTCGAAACGCGCGGCGACGCGGACGCCGATCTGCGTGGCTGCCTCTACCGGCTCACTGACGACGAAGTCGTGCGCCACCTGTTGCGGGTCGCCGGTGGCCTGGATTCGATGATGCTCGGCGAACCTCAGATTCTCGGCCAGATCAAGCAGGCGTATGAGGTGGCGGGCAGCGTGGGGGCTGTCGGGCCGTTGTTGCACCGGCTGTTTCAGCACGCCTTCTCCGTCGCGAAGGAAATTCGCTCCGACACCGCGATCGGCGAAAGCCCCGTTTCGACTGCATTCGCGGCCATCGGCCTCGCCCGCCAGATTTTTGCCGATTTCGGCTCGCTGACCGCCCTCCTGGTAGGCGCGGGCGAAATGATCGAACTGACCGCCCGCCACTTGGCCGAGCAAGGCGTCGGCCGGATGGTGATCGCCAATCGTCACCTGGAACGCGCGCAGGTGCTGGCGGAGGAATTCGGCGCCTATGCGATTGATTTCGCGCACCTCGCCGGTCATCTGAATGAAGCCGACATCGTTGTGACAGCCACCGCGAGCCAGGAGCCGCTGATCGACCGGTCGATGGTGGAGGACGCGCTGGCGGCGCGTAAGCGCCGGCCGATGTTCATGGTGGACATGTCTGTCCCGCGCAATATCGCGCCGGCGGTCGGCGAACTGCAGGACGCGTATCTTTACACCATTGACGACCTGGGCCGGGTTGTGGATGCGGGCCTCCAATCGCGCCAGGCCGCCGCCGTTCAGGCCGAAGCAATCGTCGCGGCGCAAGTCAGTCGCTTCGGCCACTTGCTGCGCACACTCGACGCCGTGCCGACCATTCGCGGCATGCGTACCAACATGAACGACGCGCGCGACCGAACGCTCGAGCGCGCACGGCAAATGATCGAGATTGGCCATTCGCCGGAAGACGCGCTGGATTATCTGGCCAACACGCTGACGAACCGGTTGCTGCACACGCCGACGGCGCAACTGCGTAAGGCCGGTGAGGAAGGCCGCGTCGAGATCATCAAGGCAGCGCAGGATTTATTCGGCATAAAGGACGACGAATCATGACACTCCGTTCTTGGCTCGAATCCCGAACCCCGAATCCCGAACCCCGATCTTTCTCTTGAAGCCGTCCATCCGCACCAAGCTCGAGGCGCTCGCGGAGCGGTTCGAGGAAGTCGGCGCACTGCTGGCCAACCCGGACATCATCGCCGAGCAGGACCGCTTTCGCGCGCTGTCGAAGGAGTACGCGCGCCTCGAACCGGTGGCGAAGGCATTTGGCGACTGGCGCCAAACGGAAAGTGACCTGGCGGCAGCGCAGGACATGACGGCGGGCAGCGATCCCGATTTGCGCGCGCTCGGCGACGAAGAACTTGCCGCGGCGACGGCCCGACAGGCCGAACTCGAACCCGAGCTGTTGAAGCTCCTGCTGCCGAAGGACAGCGCCGACGAAAGCGGCGCCTACCTCGAAATTCGCGCCGGTACCGGCGGCGACGAAGCCGCTTTATTCGCCGGCGATCTGTTCCGAATGTACGCGCGTTACGCGGAAATGTGCGGCTGGCGCGTCGAAATTCTCAGCGAGAGCGAGGGCGAGCACGGCGGTTACAAGGAAATCATCAGCCGCATTGCCGGCACAGACGTTTACGGACGACTCAAGTTCGAGTCCGGCGCGCATCGCGTCCAGCGCGTGCCGCAGACGGAGTCGCAAGGCCGCATCCACACCTCGGCCTGCACGGTCGCGGTACTGCCCGAAGTCACCGAAGTCGAAGACATCGAAATCAATCCGGCCGACCTTCGCATCGATACTTACCGCGCCTCGGGCGCGGGCGGCCAGCACGTCAATAAAACGGATTCGGCCGTCCGCATCACCCATCTGCCGACAGGCGTCGTGGTCGAATGTCAGGATGAGCGTTCACAGCACAAAAACCGCGCCCGCGCGATGGCGCTACTGCAAGCAAAGCTGCTCGCGTCGGAACGCGAACGGCAGACCAGCGAACGCAGCGAGAGCCGGCGCCTTCTGGTCGGCAGTGGCGACCGCTCCGAGCGCATTCGCACGTACAACTTTCCGCAGGGTCGGGTAACAGACCACCGCATCAACCTCAGTCTTTACAAGCTCGAAGACATCCTTGCCGGCGCGCTGGATCAACTGATTGACCCTCTGGTCAACGAATATCAGGCGGATCAGCTGGCCGCTCTGGCGGAATAAGCCGGCGGTAAATGGTGTACAGCGTCGCCAGCACCGGCGGCATTACTATCCCGCCGAGCAGCGGATTCAACACGAAATACCACAACGGCGCGGCTGCCGGCCCCGGCGTTACCATCGTCTTCACCTGTGCCGGAATTTCGATAAGACTAACAGCGCCACGTTCTGCGGTGGCAATCAGCGATGCCAATGCAGGCCAATCCACGCCCACGAAGCCCGGCCCCCATGTCACGACGACATAACCGCTGTAGGCCATAAAGGCGACGGAAATGGCGCCGGAGATACGCCAGAACCGGCCGGCGATCCACGAATAACTCAACTCCAGCGCTCGCAGCGGACCGGCCCCGGAAAGTACGACAGGAAACGGGAATAAGAGCAGCGTCACGCTCAAAAACAAGCCCGGCAAGACAAACAGGATCAGCCCGATTGCCACCGCGATGTTGTAAAGAAGGCCGGCTAACGCCAAAGCGATGCTGGCATTCAGCCAACGGAGTTGCCGGGGGTTGTCCCCGCCGCGGGCGATCTGATCAATTTGCAGGACGACGGCGGCGTAAAGCGCCGCTTCAACCACTGCAGCGGCGACGCGGATTAGCGCCGACGACAGAAAGCCGTTCGTAGCCTCGGGCGCCAGTGCGAAGGCAATGTCCGGGCCGAGCGCCGCATACTGCGCCAGCGCCGCCAGTATCAACAGCCGAACCGGCGCGCGCGCGAACAAATTCAGCCCGCGACGCCAGCAGGCAAACCCGCTCAGCGGCTCGTCACTGTGGATACTGTATTCCGGAGCGGCATCGTTCATACGCGTATTCATCTATTGGCGATCGCAGCGTGCGGCGCTACGATGATAGCGTTTTCGGGAACTCCCGACGGAGAAATGGCTATGAAAGGAATTGTCCTATCCGCCGCCGTTGCGCTTACGCTGGCGCTCGCGGCGTGCGGGAACAACAACAACGCCAACAATGGCGCGAACGATAAAACCATGCAGTCGCCGCAGACTTCAGGGATGCCGAATCGGGCCGCGCCGCCGACGTCGACAATGACGCTGCCCAGGAATGCGACGATGACGCCGCCCGCGCCGCGCACGTCCGGCGGAGCTTAAGATTCAGGACAGGGCCTGATCCAGATCGGCCTTCAGATCGGCCACGTCCTCGATTCCGACAGACAACCGCACCAGCGCGTCGTCGATGCCCAGGGTTGCCCGCACGTCCGCCGGAACGGATGCGTGCGTCATGATCGCGGGATGTTCGATCAGGCTTTCGACGCCGCCGAGGCTTTCCGCCAGCGCGAACACCTCGCAATGTTCGAGGAAGCGCCGTGCTTTTTCGACGCCGCCCTTGATGAATATCGTCACCATGCCGCCGAAGGCATTCATTTGCCGGCATGCGAGGTCGTGCTGCGGGTGGCTCGCGAGGCCCGGATAAACGACGCGTTCGACCTGGCTGTGCGCCTCCAGCCAGCCGGCCAGCTCCAGTGCGTTGCTGCAATGCCGCTCCATCCTCACCGCGAGCGTCTTGACGCCGCGCAGCGCAAGATAGCTGTCGAACGGACCGGCGATCGAGCCGATGGAGTTCTGTAGATAGGCCATTTGCTCGACCAGGTCTTCGCGCTCGCCAACGACGGCGATGCCGCCGACCATGTCCGAGTGGCCGCTGATGTACTTGGTGGCGGAATGCATCACCATGTCGAAACCGAGTGCCAGCGGACGCTGGATCCACGGCGTGGCGAACGTGTTGTCGGCGACCGACAGGATACCGTGCTTGCGCGCGATGGCAGCGACGGCTTCCAGATCGACCAGCTTCAGCAGCGGATTGGTCGGCGTCTCCGCCCAGATGAGCCGCGTGTTCGGACGGATCGCCGCTTCCAGCGCGGCGGTGTCACGCAGATCGACGAAACTGAACTCAAGCCCCGCGGAGCGTTTGCGCACACCGTCGAACAGGCGATACGTCCCGCCGTACATGTCGTCCATTGCGATGACGTGGCTGCCGGAATCGATGAGTTCAAGAATGGTCCCGGTGGTCGCCATACCGGATGCGAATGCGAAACCGGCGACGCCGCCTTCGAGTCCGGCCACGCAGCGCTCGTATGCGCCGCGGGTCGGGTTCCTGGTGCGCGAGTATTCGTAGCCCTTGTGAATGCCGGGACTTTCCTGCGCATAAGTCGACGTGGTGTAAATCGGCGGCATGACCGCGCCGGTGGTCGGGTCGGGACTCTGGCCGGCATGGATGGTACGGGTGGCGAAGCGGTGGGTTTTGTTTTCGGTCATGGCGAAAGGAATACTACTGTATCTGCTTGCGAAGAAAGTTGAGCGCGTCGGTGCGCGTGACGAGGCCGATGAACTCTTCCTTCTCATCGAGCACGGCCACGGCGGACTCCGTTTCCAGCAGTGACAACAACGCGCTGACAGGCGTCGTGACGCCGAGGCGTGGAAAACCGGCGTTCATCGCAACCTTGACCGGAGCGTGGAATGCATCCGGCGCGCCGACCACACGCACAAGAATATCGGTTTCGGTGATCGCGCCGATAAAACGGCCATCGTCAATCACGGGCAACTGCGAGAAGCCGTTGTTGCGCAACCGGTTGTGCGCTGTGAGCAGCGTATCTTCCGGGCCGACATAAACCGCCGCACGTTCGGCGTGCGGCCGGCCGATCATGTCGCTCAGGTCGCCGTGGATCTCGCGCTCCATGAAACCGTGCTCAAGCATCCAGAAGTTGTTGTAGAACTTTGACAGATACTTGTTGCCGGTGTCCGCGCCAAGCGTGACCACACGCTTCGGCTCGGTCTGCTCGCGGCAGTATCGCAGCGCGGCGGCGATAAGCGTCCCGGACGACGAGCCCAGCAACAGGCCTTCCTCTCTCAGCACCATGCGCGCGGTCTCGAACGATTCCTTGTCGGGAATCGTGTAGGCGCGCTTCGCGAGCCCGATGTCGCAAATGGTCGGAATGAAGTCTTCGCCGATGCCTTCGACGAGCCAACTGCCCTTCTCGCCCAGTTCACCCGTCTTGATGTAATCGGCAAGTACCGAGCCCTGTGGGTCGGCCAAAACCATCTCGACGTGCGGCGCAGCGCGTTTCAGGTACGTGCCGATGCCGGTAATCGTGCCGCTGCTGCCGACGCCGACGACAACCGCGTCAAGATCGTGCTCCATTTGCTCCCAGATTTCGGGGCCGGTGTGCTCCTCGTGCGCCTTGACGTTGTCCGGATTGCCGAACTGATTGATGAAATACGCGCCGGTTTCCTCCGCGACGCGCGCCGCCAGGTCCTGGTAGTACTCCGGATGGCCCTTGCCGACGTCGGAGCGCGTCAGCACCACTTCCGCGCCCATGGCGCGCAGGTTGAAGATCTTCTCCTGGCTCATCTTGTCCGGGATGAAGAGTTTCAGGCGATAGCCCTTTTGCGCCGCCACCAGCGCCAGGCCCAGACCGGTGTTGCCGGCGGTCGCCTCGACGATCGTATCGCCGGGCTTCAGGTCGCCGCGACGTTCCGCCTCCTCGATCATCGACAGGCCGATGCGGTCCTTGACCGACCCGCCGGGATTCATGCATTCGAGTTTGACGAAAAGCCGGCACGGGCCGGTGTCGATGTGCGTCAACTCGATGAGCGGCGTGTTGCCGATCATTTCGAGGACGTTGGAGTAAACCGTCATCGGGTTGATCCTGTAGCAGGAATTTGTCTTGTTTTGTTCCTACGCCTGCATCGCCGCCGGCGCGACTGCCTGCTGCGGTCCGTTCAGCAGCGCGTCGCGAGTCGCCTCGACAATCAGGTCGACTTCCGCCGACGTGATGTTGAAGTGCGGCGTGTAGCGCAGCGAATTGGCGCCGCCGTGAATGACGCCGATCCCGTTCCTGCGCAGATATTCCTCCGTGCTGTCCGCGCCGAAGCACTTATAGCACGGCTCCAGTTCGCAGCTGAACAGCAGGCCCGTGCCCTGCACGCGTACGATCGGGCCGTTCAGTTCCTTCGCCAGCTTTTCGAGCTTTTCGACGAACTCGCGACCGCGGGCGACGATGTTTTCGCGCAGCTCCGGCGTCACCGCATCCAGCACGGTCGCGCCGACGTCCATGGCGCGCGGATTGGCCGTCATGGTGTTGCCGTAAATGCCCTTGCGATACAGCGCCGCCGCGCGCTCGTTCATCGCCAGCACGGACAACGGGTATTGACCGGCGTTGATCGCCTTCGAGTACGTTTCCATGTCCGGCGCTTGGAGATTCTCGAAGCCGGGGTAGTCGATAATCGACAGGCAACCCTGCGCACGCAGCCCCGCCTGGATCGAATCGACCAGCAGCAGGCTGCCATGGGCGCTCGTCAACGAACGCGCGAGCGCGTAGAACTCCGGCGTGATCGCCTGGCCCGGATTGCCCTCGCCCATGACGGGTTCGATGAAGAACGCCTCGACGAAGATATTGCGCGCTTCGGCAGTGGCAAAGGCCTCGCGCAACTGGTCCAGGTTGTTCGGCTCGACCGTCATCAGGTTGCTGCGATCGCGGAACGAGGCCAGATGATGGCGATACGCCTTCATGCTCGAATCGGAGAACTGCGCCGGCCGATCGGTGCGCCCGTGGAAACCGCCGGCAAGACCCATGATGTTGATCGTCTTGCCCGCGTGCTGCGCACCGGGGTCGGTCTGCAGCTTCGCGTTGACGTCGGAAATCCGCGCCGCCACGGTCACGGCCTCGGAGCCGCTGTTCATGCACAGGAAGCGGTCGAACGGGCAGCCGCCATCACGGCGGTGGCCGATCTCGCGCATCAGCGCATCGGTGAAACGGCGCTGGCCGAAATTGGGTGTCATGATGTTCGCCATGACGTGCGGCTGATTCATCGCTTCGAGGATCGTCTCCGGCGCGTGACCCTGGCCAAGCATGCCGTAGCCGCCGGAGTCGTGCAGTACCGCGCCCTTTACGGTGATCAGCCACGGTCCGCGCGCGGCCAGCGACACGTACGGATTGACGGCGTCGTCCGGGTAGAAATTGACGAAGCGGCCCTGGATCGCATGAATCTGTTCTTCTTCGTCGAGCTTCAGCAGTTCCGGAAACGATTCGCGCAGGTGCTGGTGTGCGGCGACGGCGTCATCCACGGCCTGCACGAGCTTTGGATCCTGCTCTGCAAAGCGCGCGATGACGTCATCCGGCAAGCCACGAGTTTTGGCCTTGCCGCCAAAGGAACGGATTTCATTCAAGCGATCGATCAGCTTCATAACAGTAGTCTCGTCTGAAAGAACAACGGCCGTGGTGCGGCCGTGAACAGAGCGGAAATGCCAAGCCGTCGTATGGTCCGGAAGCCGGCGGTTCTTCAGCCGCGTGTTCCGTGAAGCTCGGCACAATTTTCGGTAAATCAGGCGATTATTGTACCACGCCGCCACCGCAGGCCAAGCTGGAGAGGGGTGATAGGCTAAAATGGTCCGTGTATGGCAATAACTGTCGAGAGCCTTCTGAACGAGGCGCGCAATCATCTGCGGGACGTCGATGGCGAGGGGCGGCTGGATGCGGAGATCCTGCTGAGCCACGCGCTGGCACGGCCCCGCAGCTTCCTGCGCGCGTGGCCTGAATTTGTGCCGGCGGAGGCCGAAGCCGCCCGTTTTGGCGCCCTGCTGGAACGGCGCCGCGGCGGCGAGCCGCTGGCCTACATTGTCGGCGAGCGCGAGTTCTGGTCGCTCCGCCTGAAGGTCAACCGCCATACACTGATTCCGCGCCCCGAAACCGAGCTACTGGTGGAACAGGCGCTGGCGCTGATTCCCGCCGACGCCGACTGGACCATCGCCGATCTCGGTGCCGGCAGCGGCGCGATCGCCCTCGCCATCGCCAGCGAGCGCCCGGGCTGCCGGGTGATAGCGACCGATATTTCGCGGCGGGCGCTCGCCGCCGCGCGAGCGAACGCGGCCGACGCTGGTATCTCGAACGTCGAATTCCGCCACGGTTCCTGGCTCGCGCCGCTCGGTGACATCGTCTGCGACCTCATCGTCAGCAACCCGCCCTATGTGGCCCGGCGTGATGCTCAATCGAGCCAGTCGGAGCTGGCTTTCGAGCCGCAGCGGGCGCTGGTGGCGGGCGAAACCGGCCTCGAGGCTTTGGCGAAGATTGCCGCCCGCGCCCCGCACAGCCTTGCGCCGGGCGGAACATTGATGCTGGAACATGGTTTCGATCAACGCGCCGCACTGGAAATAACCCTGTCTCAGGTCGGATATGAGAAAATAAGATGTTGCCGCGATTTGTCCAGCCACGACCGTGTGACGGTAGCGATATGGCCCGGGCAGGAGGCGAGGCTTGAACGCTGAGGCTGACCCAACTCCAAGGACGTCGACAAAATCGGCGCGGCGCCAGCGGTTGTTGTTCGAGATGAACCCCAACCCGATCGCCGAGTTCGATCTTGAAGGTCGCTTTGTCCGTGTCAATCCGGTCTGGAGCCGGATGTCCGGCTATTCGCAGGATGAACTGCGCGGACGACTGCTGGAATCGACCGTCGACGAGTCCTTTATCTCCATCGCGCGCCGAATTTTCCGTGACGCGGCGAATGGCGCTGTCAGCCGGCACGAGCTGGGCTGCCGCCACCGCAACGGCAGCCGCTTCGATATCGACATCACTTTCGCGCCGCTGGCCGACGACGAGATCGTCAGCGGCGTATATGGCCTCGCCGGCGAAATCACCGCGCGCAAACGCCGCCAGAATTACATTCGCGTTGCGGCAAGCGCGCTGACGCACATGGTCGAGGCGGTCATCATCACCAATCCCGCGCGCGCGATAATCTGGGCCAATCCGTCCTTTACGACGATGACCGGCTACTCGCTGCAAAAGGCGCTCGGCCGGACGCTCGATATCATCGATGGCGGCGACGACAGCGACACCGACGGTGGCACGAGTTATTCGCAGGCGGTCGCAATTGCGCGCGCCGACGGCCACTGGCAGGGCGAGTTGCGCTGCCGCCGGAACAACGGCGATCGCTTCGCGAGCCTGGTCAGCGTCAGCGCCGTTCGTGACGAGGGCGACGACATCATCAATTACGTCGACGTGCTGACCGACCTGTCGGCGCTCAAGAACTACCAGAGCCGGGTCGATTTCCTGGTCAGCCATGATCCGCTGACACGGCTTCCCCGGCGCAGCCTGTTCGAGCACGACCTGTTGCTTGCCATTGAGCAGGCGCATGCTGATCATGAAGCCCTGGGTATCGCGGTGATCGGCCTCGACGGCTTTCGGATGATCAACGATTCGCTGGGCCACAAGGCCGGCGACGCGGTGCTGCACGAGGTCGCCGCCCGGCTTGCAGCCAACTTGCGTGAAGTCGACACCGTCGCGCGACTGTCCGGCGATCAGTTCGCCGTGCTGTTGCCGAATGCGGCTGACGCCGACAACATCGGCCTGGTCATCAACAAGCTGCTGAAGAAACTCGGCGAACCGTTCGTCGTGCATGGCGAACGGTTGTTCCTTTCTGCCAGCGCCGGTATCTGCTGCTATCCGAAGGACGGACGCGACGCCGCCGTGCTCACCGCCAATGCCGACGCCGCCATGTACCAGGCAAAATTCCATGGCCGCAACACCTATCGGTTTTACGACCCCGGCATCAACCGCCAGGTCCACGAGCGACTGCGCATCGCCAACAACCTCCGGCAAGCCGCCGAACGGAGTGAATTCGCACTCCACTATCAACCATGCGTCAATCTGCAAACCGGGAAACTGGCCGGTGTCGAGGCGCTGTTGCGCTGGCAGCACCCGAAGCTGGGCGAAATTCTGCCTGACCGCTTCATCGGGCTGGCCGAAGACATGGGCTTGATCAGCTCGCTTGGAAAATGGGTACTGCGAACCGCGTGCGAACAAATTATTGAATGGCGCCACGCGGGTTACGAACTGCCGCGTATTGCGGTCAACCTGTCGGTCGCTCAATTCCGCCAGCCGGACCTCATCCACAGCATTCAGTCGGTGCTTGAGGAAACCGGCGTGCAGCCGTCACTGCTGGAGCTGGAGATCACCGAGAGCACATTGATGGACGATCCCGCCGCCTATCGCAAAATCATCCGCAAACTGAACAAGCTGGGCGTTTCGTTCGCTATCGATGACTTTGGCACCGGCTATTCGTCGCTCGCCTATTTACGCGATCTGCCGGTTGACTGCCTGAAGATCGATCAAAGCTTCGTCGCCGGCATTCCAAACGACAAGGAACAAATGGCGATTACGCGCGCGATTATCAACATGGCCAGGACGCTCGACAAGCGCATCATCGCCGAAGGCATTGAAACCGAAGCGCAACTCGAGTTCCTGCGCGACCAGGGGTGCGACGAAGGCCAGGGCTTCTTTATCAGCCGGCCCAAGCCGCCGGAAGACATTCAGGCGGCGCTTGCCGACGGCGGTTTCATGCCGTCACTGCGTCAAAGCTGACCCGTGCGCCAGGCTGCGCACGGTCGGATAGATAGTGACCGAAACGCTATCGCTGCCTGTGGCGCCCTTGTCGTCCGTAACTGTCAACTGAAACACCAGCGTCGTGACCGTAGACACGTCGGGCGTGATATAGGCAACCCTGGCCGGATTGCGGTCGATCGGTATGAGCTCGACGGCAGGCCCGCCGATTTGCTCCCATACATAAACGGCAATTCTCCCGTCGACATCCTTGCCGCTGCCGCTCAGCCTGCTTTCCGTCTTTTCCGCCACGGCCCGGTCCGCCGCCCGCATAGGCCGTGGGCTTCCGGTTGGGTCGCGGATTTGAGGACGTCGACGGCGTTGGCGCAGCATTTGGACCAGAGCCGCCGCCGCTGCCAAGGCAGCCGCTCATAGAAAGCGTGGCTGCGAGCAACAAAACAGGCGGTCTCGTCGCCGACGCGTTCACTATGCTTTCCCTGCGTAAATCGACTTCCGTCGCGGGCATAATGCCAGCATCAGCAAGACGAAAGCTCGGTAAAGCGCTGGGTGCAACGCTGCGGGTACTTGAATTCGTGCTGCATAAATTGACGTCGACTCACCATCAACAGCGGCTGAGTTTAATGCCGTTCATAATTTCTTTTTCTTCGCGCTCCTCTCACGGCGACGCACGCATGGCGGTACTCGGACGATTACCAGCCTGAGCCAAAATCGCCTCGATCAATGGTGAAGTTGTCCCCTGCCAAATTGCTCAGCCCATCGCCTTCGGGTGACGTAACTATCAAAGCGGTGGACGAGAAGGTGCCGACTGCGTTCTCTTCTATTCGGATACCTTCCGCGCCTGGATTGATTATCTGGACGTTGCTGAAAGTAACATCGGAGAGTGTATTCGGCCCGTAAACATTGATTCCTGAAAACGTCGAGTCTTTGATGAGCACATCCTTGATAACGGTTGTATTGTCGATGGGCTTTTCAACGACGTCGAACGTAAGCGCACCTCTTGTTTCACCATCAAAATCCACGTCGCTGGCACGAAGAATAGTCATGCGCTGGACTGTGGTTTTCCCCCCAAAGGCATTGGCTCCAAAGAATGTCGCCAACGTGATGCCGGAATCCTGGGCGTCAGCGCATAATCCATCCTCGACGGTTTCGTCCGTTCCCCCATACAGGGCAAAGCAATGCGCGGCCCACGGCATCTGCACGGTGTTAAAGCGAAAGACATTATTGGCGTTGGAAGGTTTTGGACTGAGGCTTCCGCTTACTAGGGAATCGTCGCCAGTGTTCCGCACTTCATTCTGCTCGACGACGCTATTGGTCGTGCCGCCCTGTAACTGAATGCCGTCGGCATACGTATCGCGGATGCGAACTCCGCGGATCGTCAAGCCATCCGTCATCTGTCGTTCGCCAACACCCGTGATAGGCCCGTCGTCCCCGACAATCGCAAGTCCCACCAATGTGTGCTCAACCCACACATTCTCAAGCGTCGAGCCGGTTCCCCACGCACCAGCAGTGCCATTGCGCCCATTCACGTCGTCGCGGAAAGTCTGGTCGCCGAATATGGCTACATCGCTGACATGATTAACGTGGGCGGTGTCGCCCGCAACCCGTAATTCGGCCTGCGGACCGGAAAGGGTCGAATACCACATGCCCGCGCCACGCAGGGTAAGTCCGGTAATTGAGATGTTGTTATTTACGAGCGTAAAGGTACCTTGAGGTATCCATAGCGCCTTTCCTTGAGCCTGGGCGGCATCGACCGCTTGTTGTATCGCGACGCTGTCGTCGGTGCCATCGTCCGGAGTTGCGCCGAAATCCATAATCGACAAGGAGTCCACAGGTTGTGGCAGCGGATCAGCCACCTGCTCCAGATCGATAAAATCGATGATGTAATAATCGGCGGTATCCTGGTCGTCCTTCTGCAGCGTGACGGTGGCGCCGGCTGGGATCTCGGCCGTCAGGGTGCGGACCTCGTCGTAGAAGTGGTGGGGGAACGGCCCAGGGGTGTTGTTGGTCCAGAATTCGCTCGAATCGTTCCTCCCGTACAACCAGGCATACTTCGATGTCAGCGGCAGGGTCATGATTCGCGTGCCGTTCACGTACAAGCCGAGAGTGGCGTCGATACCGCCACCGGCAGGCGCATCCGGAATCGCATAGCGCACCACGATCGAATTGGCGCGCGCTGTAGTTGTGAACTTCACGTATTGGCCGGTGGCATCGAGCTTTACCGCCTGCCGACCAGACGCTTCGGATGCCGGTTTTCCCTGGACGCGGCTCGCACCGAGGACCGTCCCGTTCGTTTCGGCATTCTCGGCCTCGTATTCGATCCAGGGAACAGTCGCGCCAACGCCACCGAGCTTGTTCCCCACTGTCAACAGCAACGCGTCTTCAGCACCTTGATAACTTGCGGTGACCGTTGCCGTGCCGGGCGCCACACCTTGCGCCTCGCCGATGGCATCACCGTCCGTGGTAACCGTCGCGACGTCGGGATCGGAGGTAGTCCAAACGGCATCTGTCGTCACATCCTTTTCGCTGTTGTCCGAAAACACCGCCACGGCTGTAAGCTGTATGTTCATTCCGGCGGGCGTATAAGGGTTATCGCAACGAACCTCGATGCTTTTCAGCGTCGGTTGCGGTTGCGGTTGCGGTTGCGGTTGCGGCTGCGGCTGCGATGAGGCGCTGCCGCCGCCTCCCCCGCCACCGCACCCGGCCAGCATCAGCGTCGCCGCGAGGATGGTGAGGACGAGTTTCGGTTTGGAAAGGCTCATTGTCATTACTCCCTCATTTCCGGATCAACAATCGGCGGTCTGGAAAAGACGGCGGACACCACGCTTCCGTTGGTGCCCGCCGGTCCCTTCCCCTCTTTCAATGCGCGAGAACACTATGCTTGCTACCTGACCTGGCGGAAGAGCTTCCGTGTCTTGATCCATTTCGCGCCCAACGCCTCGCGCACCCGCTCGCCGCGCATGGCATGCGTTTGCACGAACCCAGCGTTTGATGTCGTGGGCGCCGAAGGCGTCACCGGATCAGATTTGAACCAGCGGTTGACATGGTCGTGATAGGTCACGGCGCCGCGATAGTGGTCGTTCACTGCGCTCGAATCGAAATCCCAATCGTGTTCGTCTTCGAGCACGAAAATTCGGCCGCTGCTGTCCTTCGCCAGCGGATACCACTTATCCTCGCGTGCTTCGTAGCAGGCGGTTACGCCGACACAGCTTGAAACATTGGTCGGCGGACCATCGAGGCTGACCCAGTTGATGTCCGTGATCTTGATGCCGTCGTACGCCACGCCGTCAGGGCCATACTGGTTGGTAATGACGTGGCTGTCATCGAAATAAGTCCAAGCGGCCGTTCCCGCTGCAGCGTTGAAAATGACATCCAGGGTGCCCCAGTCCATGTATTCCTGTGGCCCGTCAAAGTCGGCCAACGTGAGGTTGCCCGCAAAGCTGCTGTCCACGCCGCGTACGATCAATTGCGGCAACGTATATACGTCGCCGGCGCCGGTGGTCAGTGACATCATGGCATCAATGCCCAGTTCCCCATCTGACCGCAGCCAATAAATATCCAATGCGTCACCAGTGGAAAAATCAATGTTCAGCGCGTCGGTATCCGTGTTAATTTTCCATTGGAAGGTCGCGCCGTCGGCGGGGCGCATGCCACTGCCATCAGCATTGAATGTCAGCAGGTCGGTAACGTAAAAACCGCCGCCGTCCGGATCAGGAAGCGACAGCGGCACACTCCAGGTGCCGGTAACTTCAGCCGCCGTGAATTGCTCAAGTGCGCCGGGTGCCATTCCGAGCAGCACCTGGGTTGTATCTTCAGCTTCGGGCGGGATGGACGTATCGAAATAAGTTATCGTTCCGAGTTTGCGCACTGCAACGGTATCGACGACCGCTCCGTCCGTCACCAGGCTGATCTCCATGTCCGTGGTGTCGACTCGGCACAAGCCCTTGGCGCATGTGGCAACGAAGGTCAAAGGATCGGCTTCGGCGATGTGTATCGCCACTTTGCCATCGGCGTCGATCGTCCAGGTGAAGTCAGCGGATACGCCCGCGTCGGCGCCAAAGACCTTGCCGGTGCCATTGGTGTTGAAATTCAGCGTGTAGCCGCGATTCGCGAACGTATAGCCACCGACCTGATTGACAAAATACTGCGGCGGAACGGTATCGGCCGTAAATGCGGAAGCCAGCGCCGGGTCATCGAGAATTTCGTTCATCGTGGCGTCAAAGAGATCTGGATTGGTGGCGTTAGCCGTGTCGATCACGTCGTCGACGGCGGCATCGTCCTGGACCAGGTCCAGCGTGTTGTCGACCCCATCCGGCAGCGGTACGCCCTCGTCAACCACCAGCTTGATGACCGTCGCCAGTTCGAGCAGCGCATCGCCGTCAACTGACTTTTGCAGATCAGTCAGTGCCGCGTCATCAGTGGGCGTATCGCCGTCGTTGGCGGCCAGAATCAACACCGCCTGTGCGGTGGACAAATTGGTTACGTCAACCGAGTCGCTTTCCGAAGGCGCCAGAATGGCGTCATCGCCGGCCGCGTCTGCCAACGCGCCGAATGTGCCGGCAATACTGATGAGTTGGACGTTCGACTGGCCGCCCGTGCCGGTTGCGGTAATAGTGATAAAGGCGTCCGGGTCGACTGCCCCCACATCAAGGGTATAGCTGCCGTCAGCGCCCGCTGTCGCCGTGTACGTTTTGTCTCCGATGGTAACGGTGACCGTGGCACCGCCAATCGGGCCATCGACAACCTTCCCTTGCAGCGAGACGGTCGGGGCGACTGTCACGTTTACCGTGTCGGTCGCAGTCGCACCGGCGTCGTCGGTAACCGTCAGCTTGAACGCTAGCGTAGTGGCCTCGACGACATCGGGCGCCGAATAGGTGACGCTTGCCGGGTCGGAATCGGAAGCAGTGAGCTTCACATCCGGGCCCGAGACCTGCGTCCATGAATAGGCGGCTATTGTGCCGTCGCTGTCACTCCCCGCTCCCTTCAGTGTATCCGTCTGCTTTTCGTCCACTCGATGGTCGGGACCGGCATTGGCGGCAGGCTTTTTGTTAGCGGGCGTGGGCGCCGGTGACGGTACATAGTCGCTGCCGTTGCATCCGGCAAGCGACATGCCCGCAAGCATCACCACGAAAATAATCTTGAGTGACGAGATGCGCATTTTTATCCCCTCATATTTGGTTGTTCGAGAGTCCAGCCGCCATTTGTGGCGGGGTTTTCCCTATGTAAAAATAGGCTTGAGGCGGATAATCCGCCTCATCTGCGAGTGTTTTTTACGTCACTTTTTTGTGGCAGGGAGAAAGTTCTGGTGGAAGACGAACCGGAACTCCACAATAAAAACAATAACTTGTACGTCTTCGGGCCCTTCGCGCTCGAGGCTGCCGAGCGCCGCCTGACCCGTAACGGCGAGGTCGTGCCGCTCAACCGCAAGACGTTCGAGGCACTTCGAATTCTGGTGGAATCGCCGGGGCGGCTGCAGACTCGCGAGGAGTTGATCCAGTTGCTCTGGCCAGGACGGGTGGTCGAGGAACACAACCTGACCACCAAGGTTTACGCTTTGCGTAAGGCCTTGGGCGATGAAGGCGAAACGCCGCTCTACATTGAAACGATCCGCGGCGTGGGCTATCGCTTTATCGCTCCAGTAGCTGCAGGTGACAATCCGGGCGATATCGGGCCGACGGACGCGACCCCGAAGCGGCGGTTTCGCCTGATGACAGGTACGGCTCTGGTCGCACTCCTGATAGCGACAGTGGCCGGCATAGCGCTGACCGTTCTGCCACCACGGCCGGAGCCCGCTGCTGCAACCGTCTATCCTACCGTCGCGGTCTTACCTTTCGAGAATTTGAGCGCCGACCGAACCCGCGCCTTCTTCGCCGAGGGATTGCAGGACACGATCCTGACGCGGCTCGCCGGCATACATGACATTCGCGTCATTTCCCGCACGTCCTCCGATTCCTATGCAAGCCATCCGGGAACGCTGAAAGATATCGCCCGGGAACTGCACGCGACCGCGGTGCTGGAAGGCAGTGTGCAGCACCTGGGTAATAAGGTGCTCATCAATGTGCAGCTCATCGACGCAAAAACCGATACGCATCTTTGGGCAGCTACTTATAGCCGCACTTTGGAGAATGTATTCGACGTGGAAGGCGACGTAGCCGAACAGGTGGGCAGGGAGCTGTTGACTCGGCTGCAGCCTGAACAAGTCAGGTTGCTCACGCAGCCGCCGACGCGGAACCCAAAGGCTTACGTGCTTTTCCTGCAGGCGAATTACAACGCGGACCGCGCCTCCAGGCGGACGAACACCGCGGACAACAACGCTACGGCGCGGCAGGCGATCACGTTGTACCGGCGGGCCATCGAACTGGATCCGCACTTTGCACTCGCTTACGCGCGACTTTCCATGCTTGAGAGCAAATTGTTCTGGCATTCGACCGATTTTCCCGAACAGGGCATAACTACGGCCGAACAAGACGCCAAAAAGGCGCTGGCGCTCAATCCAGACCTCCCTCAAGCGTTGATGGCATCCGCCTATATATCCTATTACGGCCGCAGAGACTATGCGCAGGCACTATCCCAATTCGAGCGTGCGCGAGAACGGCTGCCGAGCAATGCCGATGTCATTACGGCGATCGCGACCATCCATCGCCGGCAGGGACAATGGCAAAGCGCTCTTGAAGAGCTGCATCAAGCGGCCCGGCTCGACCCCCGGAACAGCCATTTGCGGGAATTGATCGGAACGACGCTCATCACGCTGCGGCGCTATCAGGAAGCGGATCAATGGCTTGATCGCGCCCTCGCTCTCGAACCCGGCGGTTACCTCGCATTGTTGCGCAAATCGAATATCGCGCTATTGACTGACAATCCCGTGCGACTCAGGGCACTGGCAGCCAAACTTCCCCTTTCGCGGGCTTCGGGGCTCATCCAGGAATTGAAGTTTCAGGCTGCCTATGTCAGCCGCGATTCCAGGCAGGCGCTGGACGCGCTGAAAGACGCGCCGGAATGGGTGAATGGTCTGCACACTGTCGCCTTCTTACCGACAAATCTGCTGCGGGCCGACGCGTTGCTTTTGAAAGGCGACAGCGATCAGGCGCACCGGCTGTATCTGCAAGCCCTTGCCGAGGCGCAAACCCGCCTCCGACAACATCCGGGCGATCCGAGCACATTGAGCTCGCTCGGTCTGGCGGAAGCGGGATTGGGACTGAAGGAGCAGGCGATCAAGCATGGACGGGAAGCGGTGAACGAAATGCCGATGTCGCGCGACGCCGGTTTCGGCCCGTTTTATCTTGCCGCCCTGGCCAGGATATACGGGCGTTTGAACCAGGCGGGGCCGGCGACAAAATTGCTGGATAAATTGTTGAATATGCCGGCCGGACGGGCCATTTCGGTGCGGTTGATCGCAGCCAGTCCGCTATGGGACGGCATCCGCGATACGCCAGCTTTTCAGGCGCTGCTTAAAAAATACGAAGTACCCGCTTTAACTTCAGGCACGAGCTATGCGGCGCCTTGACGTGATCCCGAAAATGCCATGGGTGTGAGGCCGCGGGAGACAGCCTGAACCGTCTCCCGCGTCCACTCACCTACTTGTTATTTACTGCTTTCAGCCCTGGCAGCGTGGGTGCGCAGGTCGAGCGTGTCGCCGCCCAGTGCCTTCCGCACACGGTCGCCGCGCGCTGGCTGATTGATGCCGGCCGGCGCGGCGGGCAGCACCAGCTTCCCGTCATCCAGCTTGAACCAGCGGTTGACGTGGTCACGGAAATACACAGCGCCGCGGTAATAGTCATCCACCGCGGTCGAGTCGAAGTCCCAGTCATGTTCGTCTTCAAGCACGAAGATTCGACCGCTGCTGTCCTTCGCCAGTGGATACCACTTGTCATTCTGCGATTCATAGCACCGCGCGACACCGGTGCAGCTTGTAACCACCTGCCCGCTATCGGCGTCGAAGAACGTCGTGTTCTCAAGATAGATGCCGTTGTACGTCACAGACACAGGGCCGAACTGGTTAGTGATGACATGGTTTTCGTCGTAGTTGGTCCACACGCCCGTTCCGGCGTTGGCGTCAATGACGAGATCGTAGCCGGGCCAATCCATATATCTCTGGGGCCCGTCGAAGTCCGCAAGCGTCAAGGTCGCGGCGAAATCCTTGTCCACGCCGCGCACGATCAACGATTCCATCGTGTACACGTCTTTCGCGGCGGTCGTCAGAACCACCATGCCGTCAATACCCAATTCGCCATCCGAGCGAATCCAGTACACAGTCAGCGTATCGCCAGTGGCGAAATCGATATCAACCACGCCGGAATCCGGGTCGATGCTCCACTGGAACGTCGCACCATCTCCGGGACGGATGCCGCTGCCATCGGCGTTGAACGTGAGCAAATCCGTAACGTAGGAAGCGCTCCCTTCCGGGTCCGGAAGGGCGAGTGGCGTGCTCCAAGTGCCCACTACATCGGCGGCGGTGAATGGCTCGAGCCCGGCCGCCGGCAATCCCTGCATGACACTGGAACCCTCCAGCTGCTCCGAAGCCAACTCGGGATTATTCGGGTAGGTCCGCGTTACCTGGGTTGACTTCTCAAGCGTGTCAACGCTCCCGGTATGGGTCAGGCGGCGGAACGAGACGCTGTCCCAGGTGGTTTGACAAAAGACCAGGCCGCTTGCGGTGCTGCAAGAGCCGCCGCCAATAATCGGATCGTTCGGATCAAGCTTAACGACCAGTTCGCCGTTGTCATCGACCGACCAGGTGAAGTTGGTTGACGCCGCTTCGTTGATGCCGTGAAGGCGACCCGTGCCGTCGGCATTGAACGTCCAGAGAGAGCCTCGACTTCCGCCCACATAAGGATGAGCGGAGCTGACGAAATACATACTCGGCACGGTGTCGGGCGTAAATGCAGAAGTCAGGGCGGGATCACTCAGAATCTCGTCCATCGTTGCATCGAAAGAGCCCGGATCAGTATCTTCCGCCGTCTGAATCACGTCATCGACAGCGGTATCGTCCTTGACCAGGTCCAGGGTGTTGTCGACCCCGTCAGGAAGCGGGACATTTTTATCGATCACCAGTTTGATGACCGTTGCCAATTCGAGCATCGCATCGCTGTCGATCGATTTTTGCAGATCGGTCAAGGCGGCATCGTCGGTCGGCATATCGCCGTCGTTGGCGTCCAGAATCAGCGCGGCCTGAGCGGTCGACAGATTGGTCACATTGACGGCGGTGCTCTCCGATGGCGCCAGAATGGCGTCATCGCCCGCCGCCGTTGCCAACGCGTCGAACGTGCCGGCGATGCTGATCAACTGGACATTCGATTGATCGCCGGTGCCGGTCGCGGTAATGCTGATGAAGGCGTCCGGATCGACTGCACCGACATTGAGCGTATACGTGCCGTCGGCACCCGCCGTGGCAGTGTATGTCTTGTCACCAATGGTAACAGTGACCGTGGCATTGCTGATCGGTCCGTCAACGACCCTGCCCTGCATTGTCACTGTCGGCGCCACTGTGACATCCACGGTATCGGTTGCGGTAGCGCCGTCATCGTCGGTCACCGTCAACTCGAAGGCGAGCGTGGCCGTTTCGGATACGTCCGGGGCGGTATAACTAACACTCGCCGGATCGGAATCGGATACCGTCAGCTTCACATCCGGGCCCGAGACCTGCTTCCATGAATACGCGGCAACTTTGCCGTCGGCATCGGTGCCCGCTCCCTTCAACGTATCCTCCTGCTTCTCGTCCACCCGATGATCGGGGCCTGCGATGGCCGCGGGCGCCTTGTTGGCTGGCGGTGTGGGCGTGGCTGCTGGCGCGTTATCGCTGCCGTTGCAGCCGGCAAGCGACAATGCTGTTACAAGCACGATGAAAATCGATTTGAATGACGAGATGCGCATCTTTTCCCCCTCTGCGTCACAAAAATGACAGCCGGTGAAAAGCACCAGCCAATCGGTTACATATAGGGTTACCCCGCGGGTAAAATAGGTCAAAAATAAAGGGGATGCCTCATACTTTAGATGCTATTTGAATGCTATTTGCATTCGACTTTTGTTTAGGGGGATCGGGTGAAAAAGCAAGAAATTGCGTGCAACAACAAACGCTTGCACAGGTTTGGTCCGTTCATACTCGATGTCGAAGAGCGCCGGTTGTTACAAGATGGCAAAACTATCCCGCTTATCCGCAAGCTTTTTGACCTGCTTGTTGTTCTGGTGGAATCTTCCGGGCATCTGAAGACCCGCGAAGAGCTCATGGCTGCCTTATGGCCTCACGTAACCGTGGAGGAACAAAGCCTCACCGCTAAGGTGTACGCGTTGCGCAAGAAACTCGGCGATGAGGGCGACGTCCCCCGGTACATCGAAACCGTTCGCGGCATCGGCTACCGGTTCATTGCGCCGGTAACGCACGACAAGCCGGCGGCAGGCGAGGTGAATCCGACGGGCATTCACCCTGCGAGAGCGCCGCTTCGGTTCGGGGCCGGGGCCAGCACAGTCGCTCTTCTGGCGGCTTTATCGGCAGCCGGGATCGTCTACCAGGTTTCGGTGCCACACGAGCACGCACAAGCCTCACCCGTTCATCCGACTATTGCCGTGCTGCCATTTGAAAGCATGGGTGCCAACGAGACCTACGGATTCTTCGCCGCCGGCATCCAGGACACGATTCTGGCGCGGCTCGCCAAAGTGGGCGGCGTTCGCGTCATTTCCGACATGTCGTCGGCATCGAACCCCGGCCGGGCGAACAAGCCACGCGCTACCGCCGTACTGAGGGGCAGCGTGCAGCATTCTGGCGATCGGGTGTTGATCAATGTTCAGCTCATCGATGCCAGATCCGATACCCAGCTTTGGGCGGCGACTTATGTTCGGACGCTCGAAGACGTATTCGGTGTGGAAAATGACGTAGCCGGACAAGTCGCCGCGGCATTGGATCAGGAAGTCGGCCCCGGCGAAATCCGGCCGGGCCAGTAACCGCTAGCCAAGCACCGGGAACAGCGCTTTCAGGCCGCCGGCAATAAACTCAACGCCGATCGCCGCCATGATCAAGCCCATGATACGGGTTACGACGTTGATGCCGGTCTTGCCGAGTGCGCGCGAAAGCAGTGGCGCGGCGCGAAACGACAGCCAGATCAATATTGCGATCACGATGATGACAATGGCGAGGCCGATGCCATTCCACCACGGCGCACCATGGTGCGAATAAAGGATCGCGGTGCTGATTGCGCCGGGGCCGGCCAGCAACGGCAGGCCCAACGGCACAACGGCGACTGAATCCTGCTCCACGCCGCGCTGCCGCTCGCCCGGCGTCTGTTTGATCGAGCTGACCCGGGCCTGGAGCATCGCCAATGCCATCAGCAACAGGAGGATGCCGCCGGCGACGCGGAACGACGCCACGCTGATGCCAAAGAAATTCAGGATCAATTCGCCCGCGAGCATCGCGACGATCAGCACGACGCCGGTCGTCAGCGCCGCCTGGAAAGCGGTACGGTTCCGCTGCGCCTCGGTTTCGGTCGATGTGAGATCGATGAAGATCGGCACAGCGCCGATCGGGTTGGTCATCGCCAGCAACGCGGCGAAGAATTTCGCGTATTCAGCCCACTGATGCACGGCGGCGCCCCTGAGATTGTTGCTGCAATCTTATAGGAACGCACGACGCAAGGCCAAAAAAATCCCCCTCCAGCCACAAGCTGAAGGGGGATGTTCCAAAGCGCAAGCCGGCTCTACTTTTCCAGTCTGACTTCCCGTCGGTGCGCAACAACCAATGGATTGCCCAGCGCCTTCCGCACCCGCTCACCCAGGGCGGTAGTCTGCGAAGCAGCCACAGGCGCTGCGGCGGGCTTCAACCAGCGGTTGACGTGATCGTAAAAGGTCTCCGCACCGCGATAGTAATTGTCTGGCGCATTGGCCCAAGCCCAGTCATGCTCTACTTCAAGCACGAACAACCGGCCGCTGCTGTCCTTCGCCAGCGGGTACCACTTGACGTCCGAATACTCCTGGCACGCGCTGACGCCCGCGCAACTCGCGATGTACGTATTGGTGCTCAGATCATACAGGCCGGGGACGTCGAACTTGATACCGTCGTAGCTGATACCGGCAAGGTACGAGCTGGTGATGACACCGTCTTCGTAATTCGTATAGGTAGCCGTACCCGCATTGGCGTCAATGTCAAAGCCAAAGCCCGTCCAGTCCATATATTCCTGGAAGCCGTCGACATCGGCCAACGTCAGTGTGGACGGGTACGTGGCGGTCACGCCGCGAACGACGAGCTGGGGAATGGTATAAATGTCCCCACCGTTGGTCGTGAGATGCACCAGGGCATCGATGCCGAGTTCGCCGTCAGAACGCAGCCAGTAAAGCTTCAGGTCGTCGCCGGTGGCGAATGCGATGTCCAGGCCTTGGTCGCTGCCGATACTCCACTTGAAAGTCACGCCATCGGCCGGCCGCATCCCGGTACCGTCGGCATTGAATGTCAACAGATCGGTTACATAGGTGCCGTGCGTGGAATCCAGCAAAGCCAGCGGCACGCTCCAGGTGCCGGTCACGTCAGCCGCTGTGAAGGGCTCCAGCGCGCCCGGCGCCATACCCAGCAGGAGCGAACTGAAATCTTCAGGCTGTGGCGCCTGATCGGGAAAGGAGAGGTCGGAGATGGTTCCGAACTCGTGAATGTTCAGCGTGTCGACATCCACCCCGTCGGTCACCAATTGAATCGTCAGATCGGTCGTGGTGAAGGCGCAGTTGCCGCCGCCCGTGAATGTGGACGGGCAACTGGCGCGGATAACAAGCGGATCGGCATCGTCAAAATGGATGGCGATGCGGCCGTCACTGTCGATCGTCCAGGTGAACGCGGCGGAAACGCCCGCGTCGGCACCGTAGTCATGGCCTGTGCCGTCCTGGTTGAACGTCAGCAGGTATCCGCGGTTTCCGAAGACGTAGCCACCCACACGATTGATGAAATACTGGCTCGGCACGTTGTCCTTGGTAAAAGCAGTCGCCACTGCCGGGTCGTTCAGCACTTCGTTCATGGTGTCGCTGAAAAGGTTCGGATCGGTTGCATCGGCCTGGTCGATGACAGCATCGACAGCTGTAGTGTCCGTCACAAGATCCATCGTGTTATCGACACCATCCGGCAACGGTACGCCCTCGTCGATGACGAGTTTGATGACTGTCGCCAGTTGGATCAGCGCATCGCCATCGACCGATTTCTGCAGATCCGTCAGCGTCGCGTCGTCCGTCGGCGCCTGGCCATCGTTAACCTCCAGCATCAGCGCCGCCTGCGCCGTCGACACATTGGTCACATCGGTGGTGCCGCTGTCGGAGCTGTCGAGAACGGCGTCGTCGCCAGCCGCGGTTTCCAGCGCCCCGAATGTGCCGGCGATATGCACGAGCTGGACATTGCTCTGGTCGCCGGAACCGGTCGCGTTGATGGTGATGAACGCGTCGGGGTCGATGGCGCCGACAGTGAGCGTGTAGGTGCCGTCGTCGGCAGCAGTCGCTGTATAGGTCTTGTCACCGATCGTGACCGTAACGATCGCATTGGCGATCGGCCCATCCACGACTTTACCCTGCAACTTGATCGTCGGAGCCACGCTGACCGTGACGTCGTCGCTGGCTGTTGCACCGCTATCGTCAGTCACTGTCAGCTCGAACTTAAGCTGCGTCGTTTGCGATACGTCAGGCGCGGTATAGCTCACCTCGGCCGGATCGTCGGCAGAAACGGCCAACTTGACGGACGGACCGGCCGTCTGCGTCCATGTATAGGAGGAAATGCTGCCGTCGGAGTCCTTGCCGGTTCCGCGCAGGCTGTCTTCCGTATGCTCGTCAACGGAGTGATCTGCCCCGGCATTGGCGGTCGGGCTCTTGTTGACCGGTACCGGGGCCGGCGTGGAGGAACCGCCACTGGTGCCGAAGCAGCCGGCCAATAGCAAACTGGTACCGGCTGCAAGGATCAGCCGCATCAATGAACTCTTCATCAGCGTTCTCCCTATGTTAGGTAAGGGTTTACCCCAGATGAAGATAGCACATATTTTGGAAAAGGGATATCTGTCAGTATGTGCCGGAATTCCGCCCCCGCCTTACAAACCGGGTCAGCCCCCAACCGAGGAGCATGCCGACCAGCAAGGTGATGAAAAGCAACAGCGCGAGCGGCCAGCGAAAGCCCCAAAACCAGTAGTCCAGCGACACCGTCTGGATGTTTTGCAAAATGAAAATGAGTATAAGAAGCAGCAACAGCGCCCACAGGCCGCGCTTGATCTGCTGACCCAGTGGACGCTTTGGCCGCGACGGCTGCGAAGGAGCCTGCGTTTGTTGGTCCATTCGATTCGTCGGTCGGTTCATGCGTGCTTCTCCCGTACAACTGTCAACAGGCTCCCCTTGAGCACCATTTCGATTTGCCGCTTGCTCATCGACTGCACGGTCTCGTAGGCCTTGTTTCGAGTCTTGTTCGTCACTTTGACAGTGCCGCCTCCGATCAGGGCATCGCGAGCGTTTTCAATCATCAGTTCGTCGCCCTCCTCAATCGTGTCGTAGTCCGCCTCGTCCTTGAATGTGAGCGGCAGGATGCCGAAATTCATCAGGTTTTGCAGATGAATGCGTGCAAAGCTCTTGACCAGCACGGCTTTGACGCCCAGGTAGCGCGGCGCGAGCGCGGCATGCTCGCGGCTGGAGCCCTGGCCGTAGTTCGCGCCGCCAACGATGAAGTGCCCCTGGTCTTTGTGTTTGAGCGCACGCTCGGGGTAGCTCTCGTCGATCTGCCAGAACACGAACTGGCTGATTTCTGGAATATTGCTGCGAAACGGCAGTACGCGCGCGCCGGCCGGCATGATCTCGTCGGTCGAAACGTTATCGGCCACCTTGATCAACACCGGCCCGTCGAGCTTGTCGGGCAGCGCGGTAAACTCTGGCAGCGGTTTGATGTTCGGCCCTTTTTCCAGCGCCACGTCTTTGCCGTCGGGTGCAGGCCTGACCAGCATCTCCGTATTAACAACGATTTTGTCCGGCTCGCTGAAACGCGGGTACGGCATATCGAGCGTGCGCGGGTCCGTGATCCTGCCCGTTAGCGCGGACGCCGCGGCGGTTTCCGGACTGCACAGGTAGACCGCGTCTTCCTTGGTGCCCGAGCGACCGGGGAAGTTGCGCGGCACGGTGCGCAGGCTAATGCGCCCGCTGGCCGGCGCCTGGCCCATGCCGATGCAGCCGTTGCAGCCGGTCTGGTGGATGCGTGCGCCGGCGTGAATCAGCTTTTGCAGCAAGCCGAGGCTGGCGAGATTTTCGAAGATCTGCCGCGACGTCGGATTGATATCGAACGACACGCGATCGTGCGCCTGTTTCCCCTCGACGATCAGCGCGGCGATGGCGAAGTCGCGCAGGCCCGGATTGGCCGACGAACCAACGTAGCATTGGTAGATTTCCTTGCCGGCCTCCTCGCTCACCGGCACCACATTGCCCGGACTGGACGGTTTTGCGATCAGCGGCTCAAGCTTCGACAGGTCAATTTCGTCGTGCTCGTCATACCCCGGGTCGTCGTCCGCGACCAGTTCAATCCAATCATCGCCTCGGCCTTCCCGCTCAAGGAAGCGCTTGACTGTTTCGTCCGATGGAAACACCGTTGTCGTCGCACCCAGTTCCGCGCCCATATTGGCAATGACGTGCCGGTCCATCGCGGATAACTGCTTCAGGCCGGGACCGTAATATTCGATGATCTTACCGACGCCGCCATCGACACCGTGGCGGCGCAGCATTTCTAGGATCACGTCCTTTGCACTCACCCAATCCGGCAATTCGCCGCTGAGCCTGACGCCTATGACCTTCGGCATTTTCGTATAGAACGGCTCGCCGGCCATCGCCATTGCGACTTCAAGCCCGCCCGCGCCGATCGCCAGCATCCCGATAGAACCGGCGGCCGGCGTGTGGCTGTCCGAGCCAACCATCGTCTTGCCCGGCTTGCCGAACCGCTGCTGGTGCGTCGGGTGACTGACGCCATTGCCAGGGCGGCTGTACCAGACGCCGAACTTTTTGCATGCGCTGCGCAGGAACAGGTGGTCGTCGGCGTTCCGGAAATCGGTTTGCAGCAGATTGTGGTCGATGTATTGCGCGGACAACTCCGTCTTCACGCGCGGAATCTTCATCGCCTCGAATTCGAGCATGACCAGCGTGCCGGTCGCATCCTGCGTCAGCGTCTGGTCGATTTTGATGCCGATTTCCTCGCCGGGCGTCATCTCGCCCTCGACCAGGTGCGATTCGATCAGCTTTCGTGCGACGTTCTTGCCCATGATTCTCTCCTTGAAAGCGGGTGCGCATTCTTGTGCTGTTAAAATAACCCCGGCATCCATCCGAGCGCAAAGTGTCCGACTCTCTCCGTTACGCCCGCCATCTGTCCCTGCCCGGCTTCGGCGCCGAGCAGCAGGCGCGTTTGCAAAACGCGCGCGTGCTGATCGTGGGCCTTGGCGGGCTGGGTTCGCCTGCGGCCCACTACCTGGCCGCCGCGGGCGTCGGGACGCTGGTGCTGAACGACTTCGACCGCGTCGATCTGACCAACCTGCAACGCCAGTCGCTGTACGGAGAGACCGATGTTGGCATGGGAAAAGCCGACGCCGCGTGCGCCCGCCTGACCCGGGTCAATTCCACCGTTCAACTGATCCCGCTGTCCCGGCGGCTCCAGGACGACGCGCTCGCGGCCGAAGTTTCAAAGGCCGATCTGGTCGTCGATGCCACCGATAACTTTGGCAGCCGCTTTGCATTGAACGCGGCGTGCGTTGCCGCGAAAACGCCTTTGATTTCAGGCGCCGCGATTCGCTACGACGGTCAGCTTGCCGTATTCGACGCAAGCATTGCGGGAGGCCCTTGCTATGCGTGCCTCTACTCGGAAGCCGACGAAGGGCTTGAGGATTGCGCGGGCAATGGCGTGTTCGCGCCCATCGTTGGCGTGATCGGCGCGGCGATGGCGGTCGAAGCGTTGAAGAAGCTGACCGGACTTGGGGAGACGCGGCCGGCAACGCTGTGGCGTTACGCGGGGCTTGGCGGCGAGTGGCGAAGCGCGCGGATTGCGCGCGATCCTGAGTGCGGGATTTGTGGAAACAGGACCCCCCTCACCCTACCCTCTCCCTGAGGGAGAGAGGATAAGATTGAGCGGCTCAGCCGCCTAGCTTTTCCTTCAGAAGATCGTTCACCTGCTGCGGATTCGCTTTGCCGCGCGTCGCCTTCATCACCTGGCCGACAAAGAAGCCGAACAGCTTGTCCTTGCCGGCACGATACTGTGCCAGCTGATCCGGGTTGGCCGCCAGCACTTCTTCGACGATGCCATCGATCTCGCTGGTGTCGGTGATCTGCTTCAGGCCGCGCTGGTCGATGATTTCATCCGCATCGCCCTCGCCATTCCACATCGC
>DASSBR010000011.1:0-13849 GCA_035698525.1 Gammaproteobacteria bacterium | reverse complement strand
GAAGCGTCTTCGGCCACCTGTTGTGCGTGGAGGTCCACCGGGTTATCCGCGGCGTTTCGCCGCGGCCTCATTGAAGCGTCGTGTCGCGATGCGCTGGTAATTAGCTGTTTAATCGTTATCCGCGGCGTTTCGCCGCGGCCTCATTGAAGCCTGATGATGTTGCGCATCCCGCCAGCCAACAGCCGACGTTATCCGCGGCGTTTCGCCGCGGCCTCATTGAAGCATCATTGGCCTAACGGGGCGCTCCGGTCACGGTAAGGTTATCCGCGGCGTTTCGCCGCACCCTCATTGAAGCGGAAGTGAGTAGACGCATTCTTGCGGGCGTTGCTGATGCCGATAAGCATCGTACTCTCGGTTACCTGTCGTTGACGCGATAGCGCTCAGTCCGGTTGACTGCAGGATAGACGGTGCTGGAGCCTCTCGTGGCGCCCGGCGCCCGTTGGCTGGCTTCTATCGGGCAATACCCAAGGCTTCGCCGCAATGGCTTAAAAACCGGGGGGCAGGGGTGTAAACTTGCACGCTGTTTTTGCACGTCCAGCCACGGAGATACTCGAAATTGGCAAAAACCCCGAAGAAGCTCAAGTTGCAGGGCTTCAATAACTTGACGAAGACGCTTAGCTTCAACATCTACGACATCTGCTATGCCAAAACCGAGCGCCACCGCCAGGAATACATCGAGTACATCGACGAGGCTTACAACGCCGAACGCCTGACCCAGATTCTCACCGATGTGTCCAACATCATCGGCGCTACCATCCTGAATATCGCGCACCAGGACTACGAACCCGAAGGGGCCTCTGTGACTATGCTGATCGCCGAGGAGCCGGTGTCGCGCGAGCAGGTGCAGGAGGGCACGGCCGAGGAACCCGGTCCCTTGCCGGATGCGGTGGTCGCGCATCTCGACAAGAGCCACATAACTGTTCACACCTATCCCGAGAGCCACCCCGACGGCGGCATCAGTACGTTCCGGGCGGATATCGACGTGTCGACCTGCGGGCGCATTTCACCGCTGAAGGCGCTGAATTACCTGATTCACAGCTTCGAATCGGACATTGTGACGGCCGATTACCGCGTGCGCGGCTTCACGCGGGACGTGCGCGGCAAGAAACTTTTTATCGACCACAACATCGATTCGATTCAGAACTTCCTGTCCGACGATACGCGAGACCGTTACCGCATGGTCGATGTGAATGTGTACCAGGAGAACATCTTTCACACGAAGATGATTCTCAAGGAGTTCGATCTGAAAAACTACATGTTCGGCATGGGCGCGGGAGAACTTGAGCCAAAGGAGGCACGGAGAATCCGCGACCGGCTGGAGTCGGAGATGCTGGAGATCTTTTACGGGCGCAACATGAAAAAAGGCACGCGCGCGGAAATCGGCTAGATCCAGAAGGCCGTCGATGTCATTACGCGCGATGCGCAGCGCATGACCCACTGCACGGCGCGCGGCAGCTTTCGCGCTCCGGCCTGCGCGGCGACCCGGCCGTGGCGGGCTTCGTCGTTTTTCATCTGTTTCAGTACGCTGTGGCTGCGAACGTCGTCAGCCGGCAGCCGGTCGATATGGCCGTCCAGGTGGCGCTCCACCTGGCGCTCGGTTTCGGCGACGAAGCCAAGGCTGTAGCGATCTCCGGCAATGCCGGCAAGCGCGCCGATCGCGAACGAGCCAAGGTACCAGAAGCCGTCAAGCCGGCTTCGCTTGCCGTGCAACTCCGTCAGGCGACGTGAGCACCAGGCGAGGTGATCCTGTTCCTCGTCGGCCGCGGCCATCAGCTGGTCCCGCTGGCGACGTGTCCGCGCGACCGCTGCCTGGCCGCGATACAACGCCTGCGCTGACACTTCGCCCGCGTGATCGACCCGCATCAATCTCGCCGCGAGCCGGCGCGAACCTTCCGTCAGCACTGGACTTTCCAGACTCTCGGCCGGGTATGCGCGGCGCGCTGCGGCAGGAGTGGACAGAATCGTTCGGGCTGCGTGGTCGAATTCCATGAGCGCCCGATCGAGCGGGGAGTAACGGCGATTAATCATGCGTCCATTATCGCAGTTGGCCGGCGGCTGTCGCCAGCGGGTGCTTGCGCAAGACCGTTTATCGGGACGAGCGAAACGCAGGTCGGAGCCTGTCTACCAAATTCGCGACGTATATGTTGAGATGTCGCTGGAAAACGACAGCGGATCAGTCAGCCTTGGCCCGGGCAAACCCGCGATGTTATGTCCGGTGTAAAGGATATTCTGCAACGTTATGTTTTTTCAGTGGTTTACGGGTAGAAACTCGCGGATATTTGCGTATACTACCTGTCAATACTGAAGTTTCGGGTTTGGGCCTGCAGGGATTCGCCGGCCCGGATTGTGCAACATTAACGGCGCGATCAGGGAGGGCGATGTGACATCAGGCAAGTGGCTGCTCATTATTCCGTTGCTCGCGTTCGCGGGCGCGGTCCACGCAAGCTCCATCTGGGATTCCATGGGATTACCTTCAGCCATCGGGGGCGATGGTCCGCCAGCCGGTATCTTGTCGCCGAATGCCAAGCAAGGTTTCGGGGGCTCGATCGCCCTGGGCTACATCGCGACCAGCGGCAATACCAATACCAGCAGCATCGACTTCTCGCTCGACGGCACCTACACGATGCATCACTGGTTTCATAGCATGGCGCTCAACGCGCAGCGCGTTCGTTCGGAAGAAGAGACGACCGTGGAGCGGCTCGATTTCGACGGCCAGAGCAACTACCTGTTCAACGAGCACAATTACATGTTCGGCCACCTGGCCTACTCGCGCAACGAATTCGGCGCATTCGCGTGGCGGACTTCCGAAGCGTTCGGTTATGGCCGTCGAATCCTCGGCGGCGGCGACCAGACGCTCGACTTCGAGGCCGGTATCGGTGCTCGCCAGACGCGTTTTCAGACGAAGCCTGCCCCGGATGTCGATCAGCAGAAGACCTCCGCCATCGTTCGGCTCGGGGGGAAGTACGAATGGCAGTTCAGCGAGAATGGTTCGTTCGGCCAGGCAATCGCCATTGAGGCCGGCAGCGACAACACGTACACCGAGTCGATTACCAGCTTGCGCGCCAATCTCATGTCCGCGCTGGCGGTGATCCTGTCCTACACGATCAAGCACAACAGCCAGTTGCCAGCGGGCAACCTCGCCAATACCGACACCTATACGACGGTTTCTCTGCAGTACACCTTCTAGTCGCCTGAATCTCGCGCGCAGCGGTTTTCACCTGCCGGGCAAAGGGATGCTACGATATACGTTTTGCGCGCTGAAACGAGATGAGCTGGAACGAACCCGGTAACGACAAGGACCCGTGGGGGAACAACAACAGGCCCGCCGACCTCGACGATCTGATCCGCAACATTCAGCAGCGCGTGCGAGTTATGTTCGGCGGCAAGCCGGATGGCCACAAGCCCGGCAATGGCGTGTTGTGGGTGATCCCGCTCCTCGCGATTGTGTGGCTGTTGACGGGATTCTATCGGGTCGATTCGGCTGAACGCGCCGTCGTGCTGCGTTTTGGCGCCTACCAGACAACGACCGGTCCCGGACTGCATTGGCATCTCCCCTGGCCGTTGGCGCGCGCCGAGCTGGTCAACGTGGCGGAGGTCAAATCGTTCAGCTACGGGAACGATATGCTGACGGCGGATGAAAACATCGTCCACGTTGCCATAGCCGTTCAATATGTCGTCGATAATCCGTACCAATACCTGTTTGGCGTGCGCCAGCCGAAGCAGACGCTCGGCGAAGTGGCCGAGAGCGCTATCCGGCAGGTCGTTGGCCGCTACAACATGGACTTTATTCTTGGCAAGGGGCAGAGCGACATCGCTTCGGCGGCGAAGACGCTGACGCAGACGACGCTGAAGCGCTACAAGGCGGGCCTTAAAGTATTGTCGGTCAACCTGCAGCAGGATCAGCCTCCGCGCGAGGTGCAGGAGGCATTCGATGACGTCAACAAGGCGCGCGAGGACAAGCAGCGCCTCCAGAACGAAGCGCAGTCGTATGCCAATTCGGTCGTGCCGAAGGCGAAGGGCGAGGCCGCCCATATCATTCAGGATGCCGAGGCGTATAAAGCCCAGGTCGTTGCGCAGGCCAAGGGCCGCACCAGCCGGTTCGAGTCGGTGCTGACGCAATACAAGAAGGCGCCAGCCGTGACGCGGTCTCGACTTTACATTGAGGGCATCGAATCAGTGCTCGAAAAAACGCCGAAGGTCGTGATCGACCCGAGGGCGAAGGGCAGTCTGCTGTACTTGCCGCTCGATAAGCTGTTCAAGACGGCGCCTGAGAAGGGCGACACGACCGCCACCGGGAGTGACCAATGAGCGCGAAATGGATTGTCGGGCTGGTCATTACCGCGATCGTGCTGCTGTTGCTCGATCTGGCGATTTTTACCGTCAACCCGGCGCAGGCGGCGATCATGCTGCGCTTCGGCAAGGTCGTCCAGACCGATTTCCAGCCCGGCATTCACTTCAAGACGCCGTTCGTAAACCAGGTGCTGCGATTCGATAACCGCGTGCTGACGCTGGATAGTCCGCCGGAACGGTTTCTGACGGTCGATAAAAAGAATCTGCTGGTCGACTATTTCGCCAAGTGGCAGATCGTCGATCCGGTGAAGTTTTACCGCGCGACCGGCGGGAATGAGAGCACCGCTCGTGCGCGGCTGGGCGAAATCATCAAGAATGAGTTGCGGGCGCAGTTCGGTACGCGGACGGTGCAGGAGGCGGTGACCGGCGAACGTTCCGAATTGATGAAGGCGCTGCGTTCCGAGGCCAACAAGGCGACCGACGACTTTGGCGTCAAGATCGTCGATGTACGCATCAAGCGTATCGATTTGCCGAGTGAAGTAAGTGGCGCGGTGTTCAACCGGATGCGATCGGAGCGCGCGCAAGTGGCGAGCCGGTACCGAGCGGAAGGTGGCAAGCTCGCCGAACAGATTCGTGCCAAGGCGGACAAGCAGCACACGGTGATTCTGGCGGACGCGCGGCGGCAAGCCGATCAGATTCGCGGCCAGGGCGACGGCCAGGCTTCGGCCATTTACGCGGCGGCCTACAGCAAGGATCCCGGCTTCTACACCTTTTATCGCAGCCTGCACGCCTATCGCCACAGTCTCACCGGCGACAAGAGCGTGCTCGTGCTGAGCCCGGACAGCAAATTCTTCCAATACCTCGAGACACCGAAGGGATGTGGAAAGAGCTGCTGATGCCGTCGGCTTCTCCAGCATGAATATTGGCGTCATTATTCTTTACCTGGTGCGTTAATGGGAAAAAACGTTATCGTCATCGGCACCCAGTGGGGTGACGAAGGCAAGGGCAAGGTTGTCGACTTGCTGACGGACCGCGTCGCCGCGGTGGCGCGTTTCCAGGGCGGGCACAATGCCGGTCACACGCTCGTCATCGACGGCGAAAAGACCGTGCTGCACCTCGTGCCGTCGGGGGTGCTGCGCGCCGAGGTGCGCTGCCTGATCGGCAGCGGCGTGGTGGTCGCGCCGGATGCATTGCTCGATGAAGTAAAAAGCCTCGAGGCGAAGGGCGTACCGGCGCGGGAACGGTTGTCGATCAGCCCCGCGTGTCCGCTGATTCTGCCGTCGCACGTTGCGCTCGACAAAGCCCGCGAACGCTCGAAGGGCGCCGGAGCGATCGGTACTACCGGCCGCGGCATCGGCCCCGCTTACGAAGACAAAGTCGCGCGCCGCGCGGTGCGGACCGCCGATCTGTTTCATCGTGAGCGTCTTGCCGCCAAACTTGGCGAAGCGCTCGATTATCACAACTTTATCCTGCAGCATTACTTCCACGCGGAGCCCGTGGCATTCCAGCAGGTGCTGGAAGACTTTCTTCGCTACGCGGAAGAAATCGGTCCGATGGTGGGCGACGTGACGGCGCTGCTGAACGGTTACCATGAGCGCGGCGAAAGCGTGTTGTTCGAGGGCGCGCAGGGTGCGCTGCTCGACGTCGACCACGGCACCTATCCGTTCGTGACTTCGTCAAACACCACCGCCGGCGGCGCCGCGACCGGCACCGGCCTCGGGCCGCGCTGGTTCGATTTCGTGCTTGGCATCGTCAAGGCGTACACGACTCGCGTCGGCGCCGGGCCCTTTCCAACCGAACTGTTCGACAAAATGGGCGAGCATCTCGCCCGCCGAGGCCATGAATTCGGCGCCACCACCGGTCGCCCGCGCCGCTGCGGCTGGTTCGACGTCGTCCTGCTGCGGCGCGCGATCATCAATAACAGCGTTTCCGGCTTGTGCGTCACCAAGCTCGATGTGCTCGACGGTCTCGACACCATCCGCATATGCGTTGGCTACAAGACGCCGGAAGGCGAGCAGACGATTGCGCCGGTGGGCGCGGAGGGCATTGCGGAGTCCTCGCCGGTTTATATCGAGATGCCGGGTTGGAAGGAATCGACCGTCGGCATCACGCAATACGACGACCTGCCGGAGAATGCGCGCGGTTATTTGAGGAAGCTCGAGGAACTGAGCGGCGTACCGATTGACATCATTTCGACCGGCGCCGATCGCGCGGAAACCATCGTGCTGAGGCATCCGTTCGACGCATCGTGATGAGCGACGCCTTCCGTCCAATTCTGCTAGGCATCAACATCGACCACATCGCGACGCTGCGCCAGGTGCGCGGCACCCGCTATCCGGACCCGGCCGAAGCTGCCTTTATCGCCGAACGCGCCGGCGCGGACGGTATCACGCTGCACCTGCGCGAAGACCGCCGGCATATTCAGGAGCGCGACGTGCGGCTGCTCAAACAGACGCTGACGACGCCGATGAATCTGGAGCTGGCCGCGGCCGAAGAAGTCGTTTCGATTGCAATCGACGTCGCGCCGGAACACGGTTGCCTTGTTCCCGAAAAGCGCGAAGAGCTGACTACCGAGGGCGGTCTCGACGTCAAAGGGCAGCTAAAGCACGTCGGTGACGTGTGCACGCGCCTGGCCAACGCGGGTGTTACCGTGTCGCTGTTCATCGACGCCGACAAGAATCAAATCGATGCGGCGGCCGAGCTGGCTGTGCCGGCGGTCGAGATCCACACCGGCCGGTATGCGGACGCCGCGACGACAGACGAGCGCAGCGCTGAATTTGCGCGCGTCAAAGAGGCGGTCGAGTATGCGGCCCAACGTGGCCTCACTGTCAACGCGGGGCACGGGCTGCATTATCACAACGTCCAGCCCGTGGCAGCGCTCCCGGAGATCCATGAACTCAACATCGGCCATGCTATCGTCGCTCGCGCCGTCATTGTCGGGCTGGAATGCGCGGTGCGCGAGATGAAAGTATTAATGGAAAAGGCGCGTCATTGATTTTCGGTGTCGGCACCGACCTGGTCGAAATTGCGCGCATCGAGCGTACCTATGAGCGCCATGACGAACGGTTCGTCAACCATTTGCTCACGGACCGCGAGCGCGCGCTATTTGAAAAGACGCGCCGCAAGGTGCGTTTCCTTGCCATGCATTTCGCGGCCAAGGAAGCGATCGTCAAGGCCATGGGTACCGGCTTTGCGCATGGCGTGTGGATTCGCGACGTGGGATTTTATCCCGATGTATGGGGCAAGCCGTGCGTTGAATTTTCACCGCGCGCATTGGAAGTTTGCCATCGCCTGGGAGCCGGCGAAGGCTTCGTCAGCCTGAGCGATGAGAAGGGGATGGCGCTGGCTTTCGCGGTGCTGATGCGGGCATAACGCCACTCCTGCTAGACTCTGCGCCATGAACGTCCTGGCCTTCGACATAGAAACCGTGCCGGATATCGACAGCGGCCGTCGGCTTTATCAGCTTGACGGTCTGGATGATGCCGATGTCGCCCGCGCAATGTTCCATCAGCGCCGCCAGAAAACGGGTGGCAGCGAATTCCTGCCGTTGCACTTGCATCGCATCGTCGCGATTTCGGTTGCGATGGCCAGCCGCGACGGGTTCAAGGTTTGGTCGCTCGGCGAGCCGCAGTCCGACGAGCGCGAGCTGGTTACCCGCTTCTTCGACGGTATCGACCGGTTTTCGCCGGACCTGGTGTCGTGGAACGGCGGCGGCTTCGATCTGCCGGTGCTGCATTACCGCGCGATGCTGCACGGGGTCGCCGCGCCGCGTTACTGGGAAACCGGCGACGGCGAGCAATCGTTTCGGTTCAACAACTACCTGTCGCGCTACCACTGGCGCCACCTGGACCTGATGGACGTGTTGTCGAGCTTCCAGATGCGCGCCGTCGCGCCGCTCGACGAAGTTGCCGTCATGCTCGGATTGCCGGGCAAGCTCGGTATGCACGGCAGCAAGGTCTGGGACGCCTGGCTCGCCGGAGAAATCGGTGCGATTCGCGATTACTGCGAGACCGACGCGCTCAACACATTCCTGATTTATTTGCGCTTCGAGATGATGCGCGGGCGGCTCGGTGCGGAAGGCTATCGCGAGCGCTGCAAACAGATACGCGCCGCGCTGCTCGATGACGGCCGTGCGCACCTGAAGCAGTTCGTCGATGCGTGGACGGTAAAGGACGCCGCATGACGATCGGCCCGTTGATGGTGGACATCGGGGGGTTCGAACTCAGCGATGAAGACCGCGATATTCTCCAGCATCCGTTGGTCGGCGGCGTCATCCTGTTTACGCGCAACTACGAAAACGCGGCGCAGTTGGCGGCGCTGACTTCAGCCATTCACGCTCTCAAAACACCGCCGTTACTGATTGCCGTCGACCAGGAAGGTGGCCGTGTACAGCGCTTCCGCGAGGGCTTCACGCGTTTGCCGCCGGTGCGATGGATTGGCGAGGCGTACGCGCGCGACACGAAATGGGCTTGTGAAATCGCGGAAACCGCCGGCTGGATTATGGCGGCCGAACTGGCCGGTTGCGGCGTCGACTTCAGTTTCGCGCCGGTCGTCGATCTCGATGCGGGCGTGAGCGAGATCATTGGTGACCGTGCATTCAGCGCAGACCCCGATGTGGTCGTCACACTCGCACGCGCATGGGCCAGCGGGGTGCGGAGGGCAGGCCAGATTGCAGTGGCGAAGCATTTCCCGGGCCATGGCTCGGTCGCGCCGGATTCGCATACCGAGATCGTTCGCGACGAGCGCGATTACGCCACGCTTGAGCGGAACGACCTGATACCGTTTCGCCGCATGGTTGCGATGGACATCGAGGCCGTCATGATGGCGCACATCATTTATCCGGCGGTCGACGACGAGCCCGCGAGCTTGTCGCGCCGCTGGATCACCGGCGAGCTCCGCCATCGGCTGAACTATGACGGCGCCGTGTTTTGCGACGATCTCAGCATGCACGCGGTTGCCGCGCGCGGCGATGTGACCGACATCGCCCGGCAGGCGCTTGCCGCCGGTTGCGACATGCTGCCTGTATGCAATAATCGAGGTGCGGTTGAGCGCCTTCTGGAGCACGGCCGCCCGTATGACAACCCGAACTCGCGCCTGCGACTCAGCCGCTTGCATGGGCGGCCCAAAATGAATCGTGACGCGCTGCAGGCGAGTGATGAGTGGCGTCAAAGTCGGAGTTTGTTGAACGAATTCATGGATCAGCCGCACGGCTGAATGATAAGAACATGGAAAAAGAACAATTATTGGCGGAAATACGAGCGGTTCAAGCACGCGCCTCGCTGCTGCATTCAAGCGCCGAAGTGCAGGCTGCCCTGGACAATATGGCGACGGCCGTGCGCGAACGGCTGGCCGACAGGAATCCGCTGCTGCTTTGCGTGATGACTGGCGGCGTGATGACGACGACGTGGCTGGCGGAGCGTTTGCATTTTCCGCTGCAGATTGACTATGTGCATCTGACACGCTACGACGGTGGCATCGCCGGCAGTGATAAAGCGGCCATGGTCGCCACGCCGCGGCTGCCACTCGCGGGCCGCCATGTCCTGCTGATCGACGATATTTACGACGAGGGCATCACGCTGCGGCGCCTGGTCGATTATTGCCGGGAGCAGGGCGCCGCCGATGTCGCGTCGGCCGTACTGGTGAGAAAGCGACACGATCGCAATCGCGGCGGTATCGAACCTGATATTGTCGGGCTGGAAGTCGAGGACCGTTATGTCTTCGGTTGCGGCCTCGATTACAAGAATTACTTGCGCAACCTGCCGGCGATCTACGCTGTGGACGAAAGCGACGAGCGCTGAGCAAAACTCCGGGACTTTTGGATGACTGATCTTGCCATTATCGGCGGCACCGGGCTGACCTCGCTGCCGGAACTCGAAATTACCCGCCGCGAAGTCGTGTATACACCCTATGGCCAGCCGTCGGGGCCGATCACCCACGGGCGGCTCGGCGGACGCGATATCGCGTTTTTGCCGCGCCACGGCTACGGCCACACGATCCCGCCGCACATGGTCAATTACCGCGCCAACATCTGGGCGCTGAAAAACATCGGTGCGGAGCGCATTCTGGCGGTCGCCTCCGTCGGCGGCATTCGCAAGGACATGGCGCCGGGAAGGGTCGCATTTCCCGACCAGATTCTCGATTACACCTACGCCCGCGCGAACACGTACTTCGAGGAAAATCTGGAGCACGTCACGCACATCGACTTCACCTGGCCGTACGATGAAACACTGCGCGCCGCGTTGCTGAAAGCTGCGGAAGCGGCGAAGCTGGACTTCGCGCCAGGCGGCGTCTACGGCGCGATGCAGGGGCCGAGGCTCGAAACGGCGGCTGAGGTGAATCGGCTGGAGCGCGACGGCTGCGACATGATCGGCATGACCGGCATGCCGGAAGCGGCGCTGGCCCGGGAACTGGGACTCGCGTATGCCTGCTGCGCGGTGGTAGCCAACTGGGGCGCCGGGCGCGGCGAAAAGCCGATTCACGACGAGCTCAAGGAGAGCCTTCGCCACGGCATGGAGCAGGTGGCGCGGTTGCTCCAGACGCTGATGCCGTTGGTTTAGAAGTCTGCAGGCGCTACCGCCGCCGGTGGACTGACTGGCCTGACCTGGACAATCACGCCAAACAGCGGGTTGTCGAAGTAATTCAATTTGTTTGCTTCGACGCGCCGTGACTCGTTCATAACGATCGCCCGCGGGCCGCTCGGCTGCAGCGTCGGAAATGGCCCCATGCCGCTGAAACCAGTCTCGATGGGCGCAATCGCCGTCGCGGGCGTCGCGAGTTCGGTTTGCGGCGCCCTCCATGTCTGGATCGCCGCCGGATGTGGCGGCCGCCAGGCTATGTTCAGCGCGAGGTACAGGTAGCGGTCATAAGCCAGTTTGACGGTCCCGAACGCCGGCGCTGCCGCCGGCGGCGTCGTTTTTTCCGTATCTTCTGCTGTTCCGGGATTCTCCGCCGCTTGCGAAGTCGCTGGCTGCGGCGTCATCGTCGTGTCCGAAAATGTGGTAACCGCTTGCGGCTGCGCGATCGAAGCCGGCATCAGCGGCGTGATCGATACCGGCTTTGCCTGCCGGCGCGGCACGCCGCGTTCGATCCACCCGGTATGAAGCAGGGCAGCATAGCGGCCCGAGTTCTGCAGTTGATTCCAGACGCCGTCGAGCTGGTAACGAGTCGTTGGCAGCGGGAGGATTGTATCGCCCGCCACCGTCGCCGTCTCCGTGGTGGCCGGCGCCGATGGCAATGCGAAAGTCGTCTTCGGCGCAGTCGTACTGGTGGCATCGGGCAGCGCGGGCACGACTGCCTTCTTCAGGTCGGGTAGCGTCGGGTCCGGTGGCCAGAGCTCGTTGCCGCCCGCCATGTTGGTCGCGGGGCTGAAGACGATGACCTCGACCGCGTACCAGTGCTGGTCGGGCTTGTTCTTGTCCTGCTGTTCCGCGGCTGACGCCAGCGGCGCCAGGCTTAACAGCACGGCTAGTGCGATTGCTCGTTTCACTGGATGCTCCGTCGCTTTTCCTGTTATGCCGCCTTGCGCAAGTCGAGTTGTTGCAGCAGCGCTTCCACCGCAGCCACCCGATCCGCCGGTTCCGGCATTTCCTGCGTAAACTTTAACTGATCGCCGCCGTGCAGTTTGTACTTTTTCGGTTGTTCCTGCACCAGCCGTATGACGGTTTGCGGATCGACCGCCGGCTGCGGCTCGAACAGGATTCGGCCGCTGCGGCTGCCGGCTTCGATCTTGCGGATGCCGAGCGGCCTGGCCTGCAGCCGCAACGCGGCCAGTTGAAACAGGTTCTTCGCCGGCTCCGGCAGCAGCCCGAAGCGGTCGATCATTTCGATCTGCAGTTCATCCAGTTCGTTCGCCGTCGCGGCGCCGGCGATTCGCTTGTAGAGCACGAGTCGCATGTGCACGTCCGGCATGTAGTCCGACGGCAGCAGCGCCGGAACTCCGAGATCGATTTCAGCCTCATGATGCAGTGGCAGGTCCAGCTCCGGCGTCTTGCCGGATTTTAACGCCTTGACGGCACGGTCCAGCAAGTCTGTGTACAGGCTGAAGCCTACCTCGTGGATCTGACCGCTCTGTTCGGCGCCGAGCAGTTCGCCCGCACCGCGTATTTCCAGATCGTGTGTGGCGAGCGTGAAACCGGCGCCAAGTTCGTCGAGCGATGCAATCGCGTCGAGGCGTTTGACCGCATCCGGCGTCATCAGCTTGCGCGGCGGCGTGAGCAGGTAGGCATAGGCGCGGTGATGCGAGCGGCCGACGCGGCCGCGAAGCTGGTGCAGTTGCGACAGGCCGAGATGGTCGGCGCGATCAATGATGATCGTGTTGGCCGTCGGCACGTCAATGCCGTTTTCGATGATCGTCGAACAGACGAGCACATTGAAGCGGCGGTGGTAGAAATCGAGCATGACCTGTTCAAGTTCGCGCTCGCGCATCTGGCCATGCGCGACACGCACGTCGGCTTCCGGCACCAGTGCACGCAGGTCGCGCGCCGCCTTCTCGATTGTCTCGACCTTGTTGTGGACAAAAAACACCTGGCCGCCGCGCTTGATTTCGCGCATGCAGGCCTCGACGATCAGCGCGTCGTTCCACTGGCTGACAAAGGTCTTGACGGCGAGGCGATCGGCGGGCGGCGTCGCGATGATGGACAGGTCGCGAATGCCTGCCAGCGCCATGTTGAGTGTGCGTGGAATCGGCGTGGCGGTCAGCGTCAGTACGTCAATTTCGGCGCGCAGGTTCTTCAGCTTCTCCTTATGGCGCACGCCGAAACGCTGTTCCTCATCGACGATGACGAGGCCGAGGTTGGCAAACTTCAGTTCGTCATTCAGCAGCGCGTGCGTACCGACTACTATGTCCACATCGCCGTCCGCGAGTCCTTCGGCAACCGTGTTGCGCGCGGCGGTACTGCGGAATCGCGACAGCACTTCAATGCGCACCGGCCAGTCCGCGAAGCGGTCCTGGAACGTCTGGAAATGCTGTTGTGCAAGCAGCGTCGTCGGCGCGAGCACCGCGACCTGCTTGCCGCCCTGCGCGGCGATGAACGCGGCGCGCACCGCAACTTCCGTCTTGCCGAAGCCAACGTCGCCGCAGACGACGCGGTCCATCGAACGCGCCGAAACCATGTCGTCTCGAACCTGTTCGATCGCCTGTTGCTGGTCTGCCGTTTCCTCGAATGGAAACGCGGACGCGAAGCTGCGGAGGTCGCCTTCGTCGACTTTGAAAGCAAAACCGGTCTTCGCGGCGCGGCGTGCATACACGTCGAGCAATTCCGCTGCCACGTCGCGCGCCTGTTCCGCGGCGCGCCGTTTGGCCTTCGTCCATTGGTCGCTGCCGAGCCTGTGCAGCGGTGCGTGTTCCGGAGATCCGCCGGTGTAGCGGCTGATCAGATGCAGCGCGGCAACCGGCACATACAGCTTGTCGCCGCCCGCGTATTCGAGCGTCAGGAATTCAGTTTCGACGCCTGACAGAGAGAGCGGATGCAGGCCGAGATAGCGACCGACGCCATGATCTTCGTGAACCACCGGCGCGCCCACGCTGAGGTCGGTGAGGTCGCGGATGATCTTTTCCGGA
>DASSBR010000010.1:0-5832 GCA_035698525.1 Gammaproteobacteria bacterium | reverse complement strand
GCGCAACGTTTGTTTGCGGCGGCAAGCGCCTGCGCCGCCGGCTGATCGACAAACGCCGACAATGCCTGTATTCGCGCGTCGCTATCGAGAAGGCCGGGCAAATCGAGCGCCAGCACCGCTTCGACCACGTCCACACGCACGTCGTTTGCTTCGTAGTGGCTGCGCAGACGGTCCAATATAAAGTCACGAATTTCCTCGCCAAGCGCTGCGGCATCCGCGACCGGCGCGGGCTGCGCGGCAAGCGCGGCGGCGACCAGATGCGGCAGGTTGACTTCGAGTCCTGCTTCGAGTGCGATACGGACGATGCCGGCCGCCTGGCGGCGCAACGCGAACGGGTCCCTGGCGCCGCTCGGCCGCTTGCCGAGCGCAAACGCACCGGCGATGCCGTCGAGCTTGTCGGCTATCGCGAGCCGCTGGCCATACGATGTCGCGGGCGCCGGGTCGCCAGTCTGCTGCGGCAAATAGTGTTCGCGAATAGCGGCGCCGACAGCCTCGGGCTCGCCGCCGGCCGCGGCGTAATAGCCGCCCATGATGCCTTGCAACGCAGGAAATTCGCCGACCATGTCGGTAACGAGATCGCATTTGCAAAGCTGCGCGGCGCGCTCCAGCGTGGCGGTGTCGACATCGGCCGCCGGCGCGACTTCGACTGCCAGCGCGGCCAGCCGCTGCGCGCGGTCGGCGAGACTGCCGAGCCCGGCCTGAAAGACAATGTTGTCTAGATCGGCCGTACGCGCCGCGAGCGGCGTCTTGAGATCGGTCTGCCAGAAAAACATCGCGTCGGACAGGCGCGGGCGTACGACGCGCTCGTTGCCGCCGCGCACGGCGTCCGGATCACGGCTTTCTATGTTGCTGATCGCGACAAAGCGCGACGCGAGCCGGCCGTCGGCGCCGCGCATCGGGAAGTAGCGCTGCTGGCCTTCGAGCACGGCGACGACGACTTCTTCCGGCAGCGCGAGATAATCGTCGGGAAACGTGCCGACCAGCGGCACGGGCCACTCCACCAGCGCGGCGACTTCGGCGGCCAGGTCCGGGGCGCTGAAAGCCTGCGCGCCGGCCTCTTGCGCGGCCTCGTCCGCCATGCGCTGAATCGCGATGGCGAGCCGGCCGTCGGCGTCGTCCAGTTCGACGCGCCCGTCCTCGCGCAACTGTTCGACGTAGCGCGCCGGCGATTCAATCGGAATCGGCTCCGGATGATGAAAACGGTGGCCGTAGCTCACGCGACCGGCGCGTACGCCGAGCAATGTGCACTCCACGACGGCCTCGCCGTGCAGCATGACCAGCCAGTGCACCGGGCGGATGAAACTCTCCTCGCTCGCACCCCAGCGCATCCGCCGCGGAATCGACATGCCGGCGACAGCCGCGGTCACGGCCTCCGCCAGCACCGCGGCCGCTGGCCGACCGGCAACGTGCTGGCTATAGGCGAGGCGCTCGCCCTTCGGCGTTTGCTGCCGATCCAGTTCCGACACGTTCACGCCGCAGGAACGCGCAAAACCCGCAGCCGCCTTGCTGGGCGTGCCATCCGCGCCGAACGCGGCGGCCACCGCCGGCCCCAGCCGCTCTTCGACGCGGTCCGGTTCGGCCGCGCGCACCGCTGGCACGCGCACCGCCAGCCGGCGCGGGGAACAAAACCATTCGGTCGCGGCGCCGGCGTCAATTAGCCCCGCATTCTTCAGCGCCTTGACCACGCGATCGTGAAAATCGCGCGCGAACGTCCGCAGCCGCTTCGGCGGCAATTCCTCGCAGCCGATCTCGACGAGAAAATCTTCAGCCACCGGCCGTCTCCGCGCACAACGGAAAGCCCAGCGCTTCGCGGCCGGCATACCAGGCTTCGGCGACGGCGCGCGACAATGCGCGCACGCGCAGGATGAAGCGCTGCCGCTCGGTCACCGAAATTGCGTGGCGGGCGTCGAGCAGGTTGAAGGCGTGCGACGCCTTCATCACCATTTCGTAGGCGGGCAGCGGCAACTGGTCTTCGAGCAGGCGCCGGCACTCGCTCTCGCAGTTATCGAACGTGCCGAACAGCGCCGCCACGTTGGCTTCCTCGAAGTTGTACTTCGACATCTCGACTTCGTTCTGGTGAAAGATGTCGCCGTAGGTCAGCCCGCGGTCGTTCCAGGCCAGGTCATAGACGCTGTCGACCCCCTGCAGGTACATTGCGATGCGCTCAAGGCCGTACGTCAGCTCGCCGGTCACGGGCCGGCATTCGAGGCCGCCCGCCTGCTGAAAATAGGTGAACTGGCTGATCTCCATGCCGTTCAGCCACACTTCCCAGCCGAGGCCCCACGCGCCGAGTGTCGGCGACTCCCAGTTGTCCTCGACGAAGCGGATGTCGTGGACCAGCGGGTCGATGCCAAGCGCGGCCAGCGAACCGATGTAGAGGTCCTGAATATCGATCGGCGACGGCTTGATGACCGTCTGGAACTGGTAATAGCGCTGCAAACGATTCGGGTTGTCGCCGTAGCGGCCATCGGCCGGCCGCCGGCACGGCTGCACGTAGGCCGCCGCCCACGGCTCCGGGCCGATTGCGCGGAGGAAAGTCGCTGTATGAAAGGTGCCGGCGCCGACTTCCATGTCGTATGGCTGCAGGATCGCGCAGCCGCGCCCGGCCCAATATTGCTGCAGGGCGAAGATCAGGCTCTGGAAATCAGCCGGTGATGTTGCGTTGGCGACCATAAAACGCGGCAGTATAGCGTTACCCCGCCGCGCTGTATAATGTCGCGCTTTAAACCGCCCCGCCCGGAGACCGCGCATGCAACCCCACGAAGTCCTGCAACTGATTCAGGACAAGGACGTTCGGTTTGTCGATTTTCGCTTCACCGACGCCAAGGGCAAGGAGCAGCACCTGACGTCGCCATCGCACAGCGTGGATGAATCGCTGTTTGAAGAAGGCAAGATGTTCGACGGCTCGTCGATCGCCGGCTGGAAAGGCATTCAGGAATCGGACATGATCCTGATGCCGGACCCGGCCAGCGCCGCGCTGGATCTGTTTTGCGAGGAGCCGACGCTGAGCCTGGTGTGCGACGTAGTCGAGCCCGCGACGATGCAGGGCTACAGTCGCGACCCCCGCTCTCTGGCGCGCCGCGCCGAGGCGTATCTGAAGTCGACGGGCATCGCCGACGCGGCCTTTTTCGGCCCCGAAAACGAATTCTTCGTGTTCGACGACGTTCGCTGGGGCTCGTCGATCAACGGGGCCTTCCACGAAGTCGATTCGGCCGAGGGCTTCTGGAGTTCGCGGCGCCGCTTCGACGAGGGCAACCTCGGCCACCGCCCGGGCCTCAAGGGCGGCTACTACCCGGTGCCGCCGGTCGATTCGCTTCACGACGTGCGCGCGGCGATGTGCGTGGCGCTGGAAGAATTCGGCCTGACGACGGAAGTGCACCATCACGAGGTCGCCACTGCCGGCCAGTGCGAAATCGGGGTGGCCTTCAACACGCTGGTCCGCAAGGCGGACGAAGTGCAGACCTTCAAGTACGTCGTCATGAACGTCGCGGCGAGCTACGGCAAGACGGCCACCTTCATGCCCAAGCCGCTGGTCGGCGATAACGGCAGCGGCATGCATGTCCACCAGTCGCTGGCGAAGGACGGCCGGAACCTGTTCACCGGCGACGGCTACAGCGGCCTGTCGGAAACCGCGCTCTACTATATTGGCGGCATCATCCGCCACGCGCGCGCGCTGAACGCCTTCACCAACCCCAGCACCAACAGCTACAAGCGACTGGTGCCGGGTTTCGAGGCGCCGGTGATGCTCGCCTATTCGGCCCGCAACCGCTCCGCGTCGATCCGTATTCCGTTCACGATCAATCCGAAAGCGCGGCGCATCGAAGTCCGTTTCCCGGACGGTATGGCCAACCCTTACTTTGCCTTCAGCGCGATGATGCTGGCAGGCCTCGACGGCATCCAGAACAAGATTCATCCGGGCGAGGCGATGGACAAGGACCTGTACAACCTGCCGCCCGAAGAGGAAAAGAACATCCCGCAGGTCTGCTTCTCGCTGGAGCAGGCGCTTGATGCGCTCGACGGCGATCGGGAGTTCCTCAGGGCCGGCGATGTGTTCAGCGACGACCTGATCGACTCCTATATTCAGCTCAAGACGAACGACGTGCAGCGCCTTAGAATGACCACTCATCCGATAGAATTCGAGATGTATTACAGCGCGTGAGCGAGTGCCTATAATGAAGTCCGCTTGAACTAGCGGCTTCGGAGGGCGAAGAAGGATGAACAAGACCGCGCTGATTGTGCTCCTCGCATTCACGCTGACGCCCCTGTGCGCGGCGGCGACGCTGTACAAATGGACGGACAAGAACGGCGTCGTCCACTATTCGGATCAGCCGCACAAGGGCGCGAAGCCTGTCAATCTGCCTGGCCTGACGAGCTTTTCGGCGCCACCGGTTCCGGAGCAGGGCAGGGAGAAGCAAACGGGCGCGCCGGCGAAGCCGTATGACACCTTTACCATTACCTTCCCGAAGCCCGAAGGCACCATTCACGCGAACGATGGCCAGGTGGCTGTCACTGTCATGCTCGATCCGCCGCTGCGGCAGGGCGACAAGCTCGTTTACACGCTCGACAACAAGCAGGCCGGGGCCGCGGCATCGACATCGATCAAGCTCACCCACGTTCAGCGGGGTGCACATACCGTCAGTGTGAGCGTGATCGATGCAAACGGCGAAACGGTGCAGCAGGCGCAGCCCGTGAAGTTCTATGTCCGCCACAACTCGCAGCTCTTCCAGAAAAATCCGGCGATGCAATTCTCTAACGGCAAAGCCGGCCACGGCGCGTTCCAGTTTCCGCACGGCAAGAATCCGCCGTAAGGCAATTGTTCTAAGGTCCAACCACCTCGTGCTGGTAAACCCGGCGCGGATTCCCGCTGTAAATCCCGAACGCGGCCCGACTCGACGGGTCCTCGCTATACGTGTTGTCGCCGTTCCAGTCGAACTGCAACCACATTAACGCCGACAGAGCGACGCTGACATCGACCGACCCCTGTTTGCCCGCGCCTGGGGCGGCGAGTTCCAGGTCGAAGATTCCGTTTGCGAACGAATTGATGCTCGCCGCCGTGTCGCCCGTGGCGAGTAGCGAGCCCGGGTACGGCTGGAAATTGCTCAGGCCGATGTCGCTTGCGGCGAGGACCGTACAATCATCCGCCGCGTTGGTAACGAAACCGTCGCTGGTGCTCGCGTAATATTGCACCGTCATCGGTATCGGCAGATTCATCAACTCGGTGCCGACGGCGCTGCCGACGAACAATCGTCCGTAGCGCATCTGGTTGCCGTTGTCGAAAGCAATGTCATTAAAAACCACGGGGTTGGTTGCCGGCGCGCTGTCGATCGATGTTACGTCGACGCCATCAAGATCCTGAACGTTGATACTCAGATCAATCAGCGAGTTGAATGGCGCAACCGGCGCGGCATGCACATAATCCAGTCCGGTGCCCGTCGAGAATGTCAATGTACTGGTGCCGTCGCCGTTATCGACGATGCCGGGATCGGCAGTCGTCGCCGGCAGGCCGGCGGTATCCAGGACAGCAGTCGCCGGTGCCGCAGCGTCAGCATAACTGCGGCCCGTCAGGCTCGTGTCGGTCAGCCGAAAAAGGCTGCCGGTGTAGTTCGTTGTCGTGTCGTTGGCGGCGTTCTGCGCGGTGACGCTGATGACGGGTGCTACGGCAAAGTCGAATGCCTTGCCCGTGTACGTGAACTGACCGGCCGCACAGCCGGTGGCAAACTGGGGCATATTCAGCGTCACGGCAAAATGATCCGGCACGAATCGGCCGACGCTGAACGTACCGGAATAAATGTATCGTTCCGCGTTGGTCGATCCGTCGGTTAAATCGACGTC
>DASSBR010000009.1:0-14376 GCA_035698525.1 Gammaproteobacteria bacterium | reverse complement strand
AGGGCTGTCTTGTTTGCCAGCGAGGCCATGCGCGTGCCGGCGCGGTCGGGTATCTTAGATACCCGACCCGGGGCGCGGCAGCATATCGAGCGGGCTCGGCTGCGACGAGAAATAGGCGGCCAGGTCTTCCATGTCCTGCTCGCTCAGGCCCGCGACCATGCCGTTCATGATCGCGTTCTTGCGTGTGCCGGCCTTGTAAGCCTTGAGCGCATGAAGCAGGTACTCGTAGTACTGACCGGCAAGGATCGGGAACTGGTCGGCGGTGCTGATGCCGTTCTTGCCGTGGCAAGCTGCGCAGGCGGCCGACTTGGTCTTGCCGGCGGCGGCGTTACCCGCGGCCATGACGGCCGGCGTGGCGAGCGCGAGTAAGAGGGCGCAAGCGACGGAAATTACGGATTTCATTTCGATGCCCCTTTGTCCGATGCGCTGCCATTACCGAGGCTCGCGAAATACGCGGCGATATCTTCCATGTCCTGATCGCTCAGCGCGCCCGCCTGCGCCCGCATGGTCGCGAACTCGCGTTTGCCGGTCTTGTAATCGTTCAGTGCCGCGATGATATAGGCGGCACGCTGGCCGGCCAGCTTCGGCACCGGGTATTCCGGGTAGACGGTGGTATAGCCGGGGATGCCGTGGCAGCCGAGGCAGGTTTGCGATTTGATCTTGCCCTGGGCAGGATCCCCGGCCGCCTGGGCGGCACTCGCAAAGAACGCGGCGCCGGCAAACAGCGCGGCCGCGCCGAACAGTCGAATGGTCATTCAAGCTCCCTCAACGGGTTCCGGGTATGACGACAATGGAAGAAATAGCGCAGCGCACTTTACCAGAATTCGCCCTCGCGTTCCACGGATGCCGCCGCGGATGAATCGGTCCGTATGATAAAATCATGGTATGAAGACCGAAAGCGAATGGCGCGCCACACTGACGCCCGAGCTGTTCGCCGTGACCCGAGAAGGCGCGACCGAGGACGAGCCCGCGCCCACCGCCCTTGATCTCGACGCGGCGAAGTCGTAGTTTTTGTGCAACCCGAACGGCGGGCGCGGCCGTCAACGCGCCAGGTTGAACCAGTGAAGCTAGCCAATCTATTCCGAATCGCCGGCGCCGCGGCCATCGCGACGCTGCTGGTAGTCGCGGTGACGAGCTACATTGTCGCGAAGACACGACGGCCAGCCCATCAGGTGCTGTACACCGTCGTCAAGGGCATACAGAAGATGCCGCTGGGTGAAGTCAACGGCGTTGCCGGTACCCATTTCGGCGAGGCCAAGCCGAAGCCAAAGAAGCTGCCGCCGCCGCCGGCCTTTCTGCAGCCGAAGGTGTCGGGCATCGTTCAGGTCGCTTATACCGTGCAGCCGGATGGCAGCGCCACGGACATTCGTGTGACCGGTGCCGCGCCGAAAGGCTATTACGAAAAGCAGGCGATGGCGATCATCGCCAACAGCTACCATCGCCCGGAGATGGGCGACGACCACAAGCTGCACCCGCATTCGGCCGCAACGATAATCCACTTCACCGTGCCGCGACACGGAGCCGGGACCGCCACGGCGCCCCGGTCTAGCGGCTCAACTCCGGATTAAGGGTGTAGGTTCCGACCACCTCGGCCTCGTCCAGCACATGACCTTCGATGGCGGCGCGAACCTCGTCGCCGTCGAAGTCGCCGTCCACCGGGCAGCGCGGCAGATCCGTCGCCAGCAGGCGAAAATGATAATGATGCACCCGCGCGTCGTTCCACGGCGGACACGGGCCGTCGTAGCCGAAGTACCGGCCTTCCATATCCGCGTCGCCCTTGAACCACACCGTGTAGTTGTTCAAGCCCTGGCGGCTGCCCGGCGGCCCCGGCGGATTGCGCTTGCCGCGCGGTGTGATGCCGTCGGACACGGCGCCCTCCGCGATCGCGCCCGCCTCGGGCGGGATGTCCACCATGACCCAATGATAGAACTCGGAGCGCGCGAGATCGGCCGGTATCTCGCGGCCTTCCTGATTCGCATCGGTCGGGTCGCTCGGCGCGTCCGGGTCGATGCACAGCAGCACCAGCGAACGCGTCCCCTCGGGCAGCGAACTCCACTCGACGCCGGGATTGCGATTGTCGCTCAGGCGGATGTGCTCGCTCGCGTCCGGCGCACCAAACGCGTAGCGCTCGGGAATCGGTTGGCCGGCGTCGATGCCGGATAACGTCAGCTTCATTGTGATTCTCCTTCCATGTCTGGGGGATTGACCGAATAAAGGCTACCATGTCCGCATGGAAACCTACCTCGTCGGCGGCGCCGTGCGCGATCGCCTGCTCGAACTGCCGGTCACCGAACGCGACTGGGTCGTGGTTGGCGCGAGCGCCGACGAGATGCGCGCGCACGGCTTCAAGCCGGTCGGCAAGGACTTCCCGGTGTTTTTGCATCCGGAGACGGGCGAAGAATATGCGCTGGCCCGCACCGAGCGAAAAAGCGGGCGCGGCTATTACGGCTTTGACGTCAACGCCTCGCCCGACGTCACGCTGGAGGCCGATCTCCAACGCCGCGATCTGACGATCAATGCCATCGCTGAAGCGCCGGATGGCGCGCTGATCGACCCGTATGGCGGACGCGCCGATCTCGAGGCGCGCGTGCTGCGGCACGTTTCGGCGGCTTTCGAGGAAGACCCGCTGCGCGTGCTGCGCGCGGCACGTTTCGCCGCCCGCTTTGCCGCGCTCGGTTTCACCATTGCACCCGAGACCCTGGCGCTGATGCGCCGCATGGCCGAAAGCGGCGAACTCGACACGTTGACACCCGAACGCGTCTGGCAGGAAACCCGCCGCGCACTGACCAGCGACGCGCCGCGCGTTTACTTTCAAACACTGCGCGACTGCGGCGCACTGGCGGCCGTGTTCCCGGAAGTCGACGCGCTGTTCGGCGTACCGCAACCGCCGAAACACCATCCGGAAATTGACGCCGGCCTGCATACGCTGATGGTCGTCGAGCAGGCCGCCAAACTGACGGACGATACGGCCGTCCGCTTCGCGGCGCTGGTACATGATCTCGGCAAGGCCGACACGCCCGCCGATGTGCTGCCGTCGCACCACGGCCACGAGGCTCGCGGCGTTGCGCGGGTCGAGGCGCTTTGCGAACGACTGCGTGCACCCAGGGCGCTGCGCGATCTGGGTGTCGTCGTTGCGCGCTGGCATTTGCACTGCCACCGCGCCAGGGAGTTGCGGCCGGAGACACTATTGAAACTGTTCGAAGGTGTCGATGCGTTTCGACGGCCGGCGCGATTCGAGCAGTTTCTGCTGACGTGCGAAGCGGACGCACGCGGCCGCGCCGGGTTGGAAGATCGCGAGTACCCGCAGCCGGTTTATCTGCGCGGCGCACTCAAAGTGGCCCAGGCCGTGGATGCGCGCGAACTTGCGGAAGAAGGCTTTAAAGGCGCGGCATTAGGAGAGGAGTTGCGGAAGTTGCGCTGCGAAGCGATTGCCGCGTTCAAGACCAATTCGATCAAACCGATCTAACCCAAGGAAACCTCAACGCAGGCACACGGTGCGGTAGGGATTCCCGGGGCTGTGTGAGGCAGGATGCCGAACCCAGAGCCTCCAGGGACGGATTTACGGCGTCCCCGGGAATCCCTACCGCGGCGTGTGCCGAAAACGAAGCCAATTCCTAGAGTTGGTGGACCATATCGCGCAGCGCAAAACCTGCCGGTACTGACTCCAGTCCTTGCCCCAGCAAAATTGCCTTGAACCGCTCGCCCATGTCCGCCGGCGACGTCAGCGTTTTGACCTGGCGTGTGAACTCCAGGTGCGACCGGGCGTCGCGCGCATCGGCATCGTGGAGCAACGCTTCCAGTCCGCCGCCGAGCAGAAAGTACGCCTGCGTGGTGTAGCCGTCGACGCCCATGTCAGCCGCGACGGCCGCTTCTGCCACGGCGGTGAAGTCGACGTGCGCGGTAACGTCCTGCAAGCCTGGATACAGAAACGGATCGTCATGCGCGCGATGGCGGTAATGGCACATCAAGGTGCCGGCCGCGCGTTCGTCGAGATAGAACGCGGAGCGCGGCAAACCATAATCGACAAACACTATCGCGCCGCGCTCAAGGGAGTCCGCAAGGCCGCGAACAAAGCCGCCAAGCCGCAAATTAATTTCCGATTCATAGCCGACAGCAAAGCGCGCGCCTCGTTCCCGCTCAATCGTCGAAACGGCCTGCCGCAATGCATCGCGCGGCGGCAGATCGCACCACACCAGCGCATCGTCCTCGCGTGTTACGCCCTGCTCCCGCAAGCCGGACTCCGTCACGACAAAACGCGCCACGGGCAATGCATCCAGCACTTCGTTGCCGAAGATGACGCCCGCGATCGGCTCCGCGGGCAGCGTGTCGAGCCACGCGAGACGCGCAAAGACCACCGCCGGCAATGCATCCTTGAGACGGGTTTGTTGCCGCGCGCGCAAGTCCGCGCTCGTTTCAAGTATCAAGTATTGCGACGGAAGCGCGTCCTGCTCGGCAAGCTCGTCCAAAGCGGTCGCCGCCAGTGCACCCGAACCGGCGCCCAATTCAAGGATCGTGTCGCCGCCGGTTGTATCGAGCAGCTCCGCCCACTGGCGCGCGACAACGCGCGAGAACAGCGGCGCCGTTTCCGGTGCCGTGATGAAGTCACCGGCAGCGCCGAATTTCTGCGCCCCGGCGCTGTAATAGCCGAGGCCGGGCGCATACAGCGCCATTTCCATATAGCGCTCGAACGTGATCGCGCCGCCCGCCGCATCGATGGCTGCAATGATGAACGCCCGCAGCCGCTCACTATGGGCGCGTGCGTCGGCGTCCGGCGGCGGCAGGTCTGTCTGGTCCATCCACTCATCCTAACCTTGTCAGCGGTAGAACAAAAAAAGGCGCCGCCCGGAGGCGGCGCCTTTCATGGCAGGTCTCGAACCAACTACTGCTGGCTGAAGAACTGCTCGGCAGAAGCGCTCTGTGCATTGCGCCGGGCGGCGCACAGATGCGCACGCTCCATGCCCTGCGCCAGGCGCCGCTGGCTGCCGGGATGTTCGGCAATACGGCTCTTGAAGAACTCCTTCACCTGCTCCGCTTTCTGGTCGCTGCAGAACGCCGCCGCGACCATCGGCAATGCCTCGATGCCCGAGAAATGCTGCGGCAGAATCCCGACGAGTTTCGAGTAGTTCTGCTGCAGCCATTGCCACGCGGCGTCGCGCGTTTCCGGCTGGAAAATCTGGCCGAAGACGACGGACAGGATTTCGTTCTTGTGCAGCACGCCGGGCTGAAACACCATGCTCCGAACCTCCTTGGCGAGATCCGGATCCGTGGCATGAACCAGAGAGCCGAGCGCGACGCGGCGCACGAGCGGGTTCTGGCTGTGCATGAACAGCGTCTTGACCTGGTCGAAAACCGGCTTGCCCTTGTCGCGCACCGCCGTCGCCAGCGCCACCGGCACAAATTCCGGCGCAATCGCGTGGAGGTTCGGCTTGCCGTTCTTGCCGAGCAGCAGCGCCGCTGCCTCGTCGGCCGCCTTGTGAACCTTCTCATCCTTGCCGGTTTCAGCGAGGAAGCCGGCCACGCTGGCCTCGAATTCACGCCTGGTCCCATCCTCCGGCGCGCCGCCCGGCTTGAAGTCGGCCGCGACGTCATAGCTGCTGTAGAGCTTGCGGGCATACGCCTCGACGGCATCCTGCGTCTTCTTGTTCACCAGACGTTCGCGGGCGAACGACACCAGACCCATCGGCTCTTCGGCCACGGCTTCGTGCTTCGACTTCGCAAGTGGCCCCAGGGCCTTCATTGCCTGCGCGGTGTCGATCTTGGCCGAGCCCCAGGCAGCTTCAATGCTGCCCGCCAGCGACATCTGCCCGACCGGGCTCAGCTGAGCGAGCGACTGGGTCAGCTCCTGATAGCCCTTGTCGCCGAGCTTCCACTGGTAGTACCCGATGCCGTTGGCGTTCGGCATGAACCACTCCGGCGCACCCTTCGCATTCAGCGCAATGTCGGCGCTGTGTTCCGTCAGCATGGCGCACTGCTCGACGGCCTTGCCGTCCACGCCGTAGCGCATGCACACCGGAATATCCCAATGCTTCGCCTCGGGATTGCCGGACGAGCCGACCGGCAGATAGCGCGACTGCACCAGGTGCACCATCGTCTTTCCGTTTTCGGTCTTGACCGTGGCTTCGACCATCGGGAGGCCGGGCTGATTCAGGAAGGTCTTGAACGCCGGGCCGATGTTCTTGCCGGCGGCCTTCGAAATCGCGTTCAGGAAGTCATCAAGGCTGGCACTGCCGTAGCGATTCTCGTCGAGGTAATCGTGCATGCCCTTGCGGAAGTTCTCCGCGCCGACATAATGCTCGAACATGCTGATAACGGCGGCGCCCTTCTGATAGGTGATGCCGTCAAACGCGTTCTTGATGTCGCCGGTGCCCCGGATCGGCTGGCGAATCGCCCGTGCCGACATCAGCGAATCCACATGCATCGCGCCCTGGCGGCTCGCGAGTACGTCCATCGCCGCATGCCATTCCGGGTGCATCTTCATCATGACCTTCTGTTCCATCCAGGTCGCGAAGGCCTCGTTCAACCAGATGTCGTTCCACCAGGGCACCGTCACCAGGTCGCCGGTCCACATGTGGCCCAGCTCATGCGCGGCGACGCTCCAGTAGCTTTGCTTCTGGCGCAGCGGTGCGGTCTTCGGATCCATCAGCAGCAGAATGCCGCGGAAGGTGATCGCGCCGGCGTTTTCCATCGCACCCGCGCCGAAGTCCGGGACCGCGATCAGCGACAGCTTGTGCCACGGATAGGCGATGTTGTAATACTCTTCCTCGGTTCTGATGATCTCGCCCGCATGCTGCAGGGCATAATGAATCATGTCGCCCTTGCCCTTGATGGTGACGCCGTACAGCGGCACCGGACGATCACGCACGTCGTTCGGCGGAATCGGCGTCCCCTTGACGATGTCGAGCGGGCCGATAGCCCAGGCGAGCAGATAGGTCGGCAGCGGGTGCGTGGTCATGAACTGCCACTTGACCATGCCGTTGCCGGCATCGGTCTTCTTCTCGACCGGCGTGTTGGCGACGACCTTGTCGGCCTTCGGCACCGTGAAGCTGTAAGTGTACGGGGTCTTGAACGCCGGCTCGTCGAAGCTCGGGAACGCACGCCGTGCGGCGATCGCCTCGAACTGCGTGAAGATGTAGTTGTCGCCGTTCTCGTTGACCTTGTATGCGCCGAGCAGGCCCTGCGAGTACTTGTTGTTGAAATCCAGCACGACTTTCGCCTGTTGAGGCGACACGGTCTGCGGCAGGCTCAGCTTGGCGACGCCGTCATCGTTGACCTGCTTGTACTTGATGTTGAGCGTCTTGCCGTCGGCGAGCTTGAGCGTGGCGCTCGTCACGTCGATGCCCTGGCCGTGGAACCAGATGACGTTGCGCGGCTTCGTCAGTTTGACGGTCAGCACCTCGTGCGCCGTGTAGCCGGGCTTGTCCGGGTCCATCGTGAAGTCGAGGCTGTACGACACCGGCTGAACGTCCTGCGGCAGGCGGCCCGTCGGCACCTGTTCCTGCGTGGCGCTCTGCGCGGACGCCTGCGCCGCCGTGTCACTGGATGATTTGTTCTGATTGCCGCACGCGGTCAACGCGGCGGCCGCGGCTAGCAGCACGAGAATTCTTGGAACGCGCATGAAACGTCTCCTTTTGCGACGGAATGGGCTATTAAACTGGTATAAACCCCCGATGTCCACTTTTAGTCTGCCGAGGCGTGTATAAAGTTCAACCCCGGTCCGCCACCATTCTCGGGTGCCCCAAGAACTTCGGCGGGCAAATATTCGCTCTCCCGCTACAAAATTTGCCGGCAATCAAGAAGATGCGACGCCAAGGCAAAGTTCGACCATGCTTTACTGCCGCCCGGCTGCTGCGATCGGCGGCTCACCCTTCTTGCAGAGAGCGGACAACCGAAAAACGAAGCGTGTGGGTAATGGGCCAAATCGCCGCGACTGCGCCCAAGATCAGCGAATATAAGGTCGCCCATAGCGCGACGCGCCAGCCCAAATGTAGAACAAAATGTATGGAGCGCGAAAAAGTCGTGGAACTGACATCGACGCCATTCAACATCAACCATCCCGCAGCAATAACCATGCCTGCACAGATCAACGCAAGTGCCATGATTTCTACGAGCATCCCTACAGCAAGGCTACTGCGCCTGAAGCCCAGCGCGCGCAATAATGCGTTTTGAGTTCGACGCGCACTGACAGCCAGGTTCAATGCATTGGCTATGGCCAGGGTTGCGCCGGCGCCCAGAACCAATGCGATCAACCATACGGCGGCCGCGACAAACCGATAGAGAAAGCCAATACGCAGGGAGTAGTATTCCTTTTGCGGAATCGCGGTCATCCCTCTTAGTGAGCGATTGGACTCCAACGCTGCCTGAAAAGTCTGAAATGCATCCGGAGAAGTCAGTTTGACCCAGAAGGTGCTGAACCGTCCGCCCGCATTCCACGCTGACTGCAACCCGCTCAGATCCGTCCACAGCTCGGACTCCCACAAACTCCCGCGAGCAGTGAGTTCGCCGGTTACACGCCACGGAGCGTGCCGTATCAGCACACTGTTACCCAAGCGTGCTGTGGCGAAATCCTGCAACGCCCCAACCCCGGCGACAAGTTCATGCACGCCGGGGCGGAACAGGCGGCCTCTGGATATGCGCACGGCATTTCCCAACACCCGCCAAGTCATCTCATTGATACCGCGCACCACCACATCGGCGTGACTCCCATCACGACGGCGGAGTTTTAATTGAACAACAAATTGCGGCGCCACCAGCGCATGACCGCTCCTCGTATGCGCGACGCCAGGCAAGTTGCCAATCAACGCCAGCTTCCCGGCGCTACCGATACTGCTTGGCGCCTTGCCCGGCAAGACGATAGCGACACTTTCCAATCCCGTCCGCGCGGCCAACCTCGCCAAACCGTATGGAATAGTAAGCAGCGCCACCAATGTGGCACTGGCGACAATCAGACCCACCGCCGCCAACATGACGTGACGCGGACGCGCAATCGAACAGCGAAGGTTCTGCAGCAGGACGCCGCGAATTTCACGTAACCTGCTCATGCTTCGCGAACGCCAGTGGCCCGGCAACGTGCGACACACAGGGTGGGTGTAATCAATCCGCTCGCCAGTAACAGTGCCAACCAAATGGGCAGCAGCCACCAGCTCCAACGTGGCACTGCAAACTGGCCGAACAGTTGCGCCATTGAAGCGGGCATCGCGTGTAACAGGAACAGCCCCGCGACAATTCCGATTCCTGCCCCCAGGGCTACGATGAGCAGATTCTCGAGGACAAAACCGGAAAGCAGAGCCGCGCGCCTGAAGCCCAGAGCCTGCATCAAGGCCATGTGTTGACCACGCTGCACCGCAGCGTGCGCCAACGCACTGATCAAGACGAGTGCCGCACAAATAAACGCTGCCAGCATCACGAATGCCAGCACGTATTGCACTTTGCCGAAGCGATCCAGTGCATTCTGAAATTCGCTGACCGTCATGGCGCGCACCGGCGGATCCTCAAAGGCAAATGCATCCTCGATGCGTGATGCCAACGCATTTGTCACTCCCCGGCTTGTGGCGATCACGGAAATAGCTGTTATCCGACCAGGACCTGCGCTCGACGACGGCAACCGATTGACGTAATCGTAATGACCATAGGCAATTTGGTTTGCCATTGGGTTCTTTTGGGGCGGCTTGACGCCGACAACATGCAGTTCGACCGGCTCGTGACGAAACATGTCAACAGGCGAAACGGTTATCCCCACGCTCCATCCGCAGCCCTTTGCCACATCACTACCTACCACGATGGCCAATGGATCATTCCGCCACCGTTCAAGTTGACCTTGCTGCTGCGCATTCGGATCAAGTCCGAAAAGATTAACGGACGCTCCCGGACCGCCCAACGCGTCGATAGAAACGGGCGGCGCGCCATCCTTGCATTTGACGAGGGCCACATCGGTGTACGTAAGAAAGCGCACACCGGGCATGGTGCTGATGCGCTCAATGTACCGCTTGGGCAGGTTGCCGTGCCCGGTAGCATTTGTCACAACGATGCCGCCAAATTTCAAACCTGTCTTTCCGGAATGAACAAATGGTGACGCCATGGCGGACAACACCACCCAGGCAGCAACGGCTACAGTCAGGGTCGCGAGCAGGAACACGGCGCGCCCAGGCGCGCTGCGATCAGCACGCGCCGCAAAATACGCGGCCATTACGAAACGTGTCATTGATTGATCGGCCTCATGCCGCCACTGAGGCCGTTATGATTTGTGGCCAGTCTGTGTCGAGCGCGGATACTTCAGCAGTGATTCGACGCTCCCTGATACGCCTTCTCGAGCGCGGACAAGTTCCAGCTTTCCATTGAAGAAATAGACCGCGGGAACGTTGGCGCCGCCAAGAAACCCGTTAAACATAAAACCTGGATGATGCAGTACCGTGACCTGTGGCGGCATATTCCTTGGGTAATCACTTGCATCCGGATCAGCGGGTGAACCGGTGTACAAGACCACGATCTGCACTCCGTTGTCAGCGATGTAGTCATCGCCATGCTGCTCAATATAGCTGTCAAGCCAGCTGCAAGGCTCGCACCCTTCGATAGTTTTTACTACGACAGCAGGTCCGTGCAGCAATGATTTCAGTGACACCTCGTTTCCATGCTTATCAAGAGCAGTCACACTATCAGGTAATATATTTCCGATATTTTTTTCTTCCTCTTTCTTTACTTGGGAAGATTCCAGGAATTGCTGGTACTCCCTGGCATTCATCTTCTTTGACTCTGTCTTCGGAAAGGTCGGCATGGCATCATTTGACGATACCTGTCCCGCCGCGGATTCCGACGAAGGCACGTTCCGTGAGCCACATGCCGCAAGTAGCATACACAAAAGAATTGGAATGCCTGTCCTCGTCGTACGGAGAAATCCTGTTTTCATTATCAGTACCTTAAGAAAGTCTCGCCGCAAACACATACTTGTGTTTGCGGCGAGGTTGACCAGAACGAACCTCTGTTAGCTCGATATGACTAAAGAAGCCCAAGATCTAATCAGTGGTGACTCCGCATTTCACAACCACATGACAAAGAACGGGGACGCCCAAAAATTCCCAGCACTCCGCCTTGGCAGTGCATTGAGCCTTCATGGCTGGCGAGGCCGAAACGGCCGCCTTGGAAGGCGCGCTCCAGGCCAATCCCATCCCACCGATTACAATCAGCCCAGCTAATGCCAGAGGTTTCAGATTACCCACAATTTTCTCCTCAATTTTGATTTATTAGTTAATTGACACCAAATCGGTGGCATAGTCATAGTACCAGCAAATAACGAGTATTGAAAACCTGATTCGGGATTGCTTACTCTCTCCAATAAATACGGTCACAACTGGAACTACATGTAGCTGCAATTGCGCTCGCGATATCCGGCAATTAAACTGTTCCATCAATTTGTGGTACAAAAATTGCATACAAACAAGGAAATAAAATGCTTCGGAAAGTCTCCCGCTCCTTCGTTATCCTCGCTGCCGCCGCGCTCGCGGCCTGTGCAAGCACCGCCTCGCAGCCGGCCCACGAGCCGACGCTCGCGTCGAAGGTGGTGCGCGCGACTCTGGACAACGGCTTGCGGGTCATTATCGTTCGCGACGCGTTTGCGCCGGTTGCCACGCAGCAGATGACGTACAGCGTTGGCGGCAATCAGGCGCTGGAGGGTTTTCCGGGCATGGCGCATGCGCAGGAGCACATGATGTTCCGTGGTGCGCCGGGATTGACGGGCGACCAGCTTGCCGGCATTTACGCGCGTCTCGGTGGCGACATGAATGCCTTTACCACCAACGACATCACGTCCTATTACTTCACCGTCCCCGCCGACGACATCGACGTGACGTTGCACGTCGGCGCGATCCGCATGCGCGGTGTGGACGACACCCAAGCCGGCTGGAAGAAGGAGCGCGGCGCGATCGAGCAGGAAGTCGCGCGCGATCATTCCCAACCGTTTTACGCGCTGTACGAAAAATTGCTCAAGCGTATGTTCGGCGGTACACCGTATGCGACCGACGCACTCGGCACCAAAGCCTCCTTCGACAAGCTTACGGGTCCGATGCTGAAGAAGTTTCACGACACCTGGTACGCGCCCAACAACGCGTTGCTGGTGGTGACCGGCGACGTCGATCCCCAGGCCGTGCTGAAGCGCGTCAAGCAACTTTATGGCGACATCCCGCGGCAGAATCTGCCGCCCAGGCAGCCCATCAGTTTCAAGCCGGTAAAGGCGGCAACCTACACGTCGAAAACCGACGAACCCTACGGCTTCGTGCTGGTAGCGTTCCGGATGCCGGGCTACAGCAGCCCCGACTATCCTGCGGCGGAAATGGCGGCGGCGGCGCTCGGTTCGCAGCGCGGCCCGATCGCGGCGCTGCGCTACCAAGGCAAGGCGCTGGCTGCCGGCTTCCAGATGCGAACCATGCCGGATACCGGGCTTGGCTTCGCGTACGCGATTTTCCCGCCGGGCGGCAACGCCAAGGCGCTCAAGCAGGCACTGACCGGCGCGATCAGGCAGGTGCGCGACAAGGGCATCAATCCCGATCTGATCACCGCCGCGAAACGCAGTGCGCTGCTCGATCAGGCATTGCAGAAAAATTCGATTCACGGTCTCGCGATGGCGTGGACCCAGGCGGTGGCCATCGCCGGCCTCGATTCGCCGCAGCAGGCGGTCAAGCAGTTGCGGGCGGTTGATGTCAAAGCCGTCAACCAGTTCGTCGTCAACAGCTTAGACCTCGACCACGCGGTCACGCTGATCCTCAACCCGACGCCGGGTGCGAAGCCGAAGATGGGCAAGGGCGCCGGCGGTCCGGAATCGTTCGGCGGCAAGCCGAGCGGCCCGGTGGCCTTGCCGCAGTGGGCGCAGAAGGCGTTTGCGCAGTTGCCGCATCCGCAGCCGTTCCTGCACCCGACCGACACGACGCTCGCCAACGGCATGCGCCTGATCGTGCAGCCGCTGGAAGGCAGCGATACGATCAGTGTGTTCGGGGCCGTACATCAGAACGAAGATCTGCAGGCGCCCAACGGCGAAGAAGGCGTGGCCGGCGTGCTGGGCAACCTGTTCGACTGGGGTCCCGAGGGCATGAACCGCTTGCAGTTCGACGCGGCGTCCGATGCGATCGGCGCGAACATGTCGGTCGGCGCGAGCTTCTCGCTGCAGGTACTGCCGCAATATTTCGATCAAGGCATGAAGCTGCTGTCCCGGGCCGAACTGAATCCGTCGCTGCCGGCCAGGGCGTTCAAGACGCAGCAGTTCATTCAGGCGCGCGCCGCGCAAGGCGCGCTCGCGAGCCCGAAGTATCGATTCCAGCGCGCGGTGAGCAAGGCGCTGTTGCCGCCGAACGACCCCGCACTGCGCCAGGCGACCGGCAAGACGGTGATGGCGCTGACGCTCGACAAGGTCAAGGCGTACTACAACAAGGTTTATCGCCCGGACGAAACGACTATCGTCGTCATGGGCGCCGTGACGCCGGCGAAAGCCAAAGCGGTGGTCGAAAAATACTTTGGCGCATGGCATGCCAGTGGGCCGAAGCCCGCCCTTGCCTACCCGCCAGTGCCACCGTCCAACCCGACCTCCGTGCTGGTGCCCGATTCATTGCGCAAGCAGAACCTCGTCGTAATCGGCGAGACGCTGCCGCTGACGCTCGACGACCCCGATCACTTCGCGCTCGACCTGGCGAATGACCTGCTGGGCGGCGGCTTTTATGCCAGCCCGCTTTATAAGGTGCTGCGCGAAAAGCACGGGCTGGTGTATTCGCTCGCGTCGCGCTTCAGCTTCAGCCGTCATCGCGGCATTTACTCGTTGCAGTTCGGCGCTTATCCGCAGAAGGTCGACAACGCGCGCCAGCTCGCCATCAAGGTGCTCGATCGCGCGGCGGCGCACCCGATGTCCGATGAGCAGTTACATCTCGCCAAGTCGATCGGCCTGCGCCAGATTGAACTCGGCATGCAGAGCGTGAGCGCAATCGGCCGCGGCTGGATCGGCTACAGCGAGAATGGACTGCCGCTGGACTACGATTACCTCATGGCGCGCCACTTCGAACAGCTCACCGCGCCCGAGATTCAAAAGGCGATGAAGCAGTACCTCGACACGAGCCGACTGTCGATCATCCAGCTCGGCACGCAGGGGTCGAAGTAAGTTAGGAACGGGACAGGTTGACTGCCACGAGCGGCGGCTCATCGCTTTCGAACCGTCGCCAGTGCTCCGCGAACGTCAACTCCGTTTGCGGATGGCGGCGGTCGCCGGCCAGCTCGGCCAGCGGCCGCAACACGAACGCATAGCTGAGAATTTCCGCGCGCGGCAGTTTCAGCTTGCCTTCGTCGATGATCGCGTCGCCGTACAGCAGCAGATCGAGATCGATGGTGCGCGGGGCGAAGCGCGGCACG
>DASSBR010000008.1:0-2096 GCA_035698525.1 Gammaproteobacteria bacterium | reverse complement strand
TGCTGTAGATGGCTGCGCCCGACAGAGAATGAACCCGATCCTTGACCTCGAAATAGAGCGGCATTCCCATGCCGGGTCTGCCCGGACGCCGCGCCAACTGGCGGAACTGCCCGTCGATCTGCACAAGCTGGCTGCCGTTCGGATACGGCAACGGCTTAAGCAGGTAACCGTTCAGCAGGCTGAACACGGCAGTGTTCGCGCCGATGCCGAGCGCCAGCGTGAGGATCGCCGCGGCGGCGAAACCGGGTTTTGATACCAGTTGGCGGATGCCGAAGCGCAGGTCTGACAGAAAGCCGTTCATATCAATTTCCTCAAATGCGTCGCTTTTTCTTCGTCATTCCAGCGAAGGCTGGAATCCAGTCCAAATCAGTGCGGCCGAAGGCCGCGATCATTCAAGATCTGGCAGATTTTTGCTCCCAGCAAAATCTGCACTTCCGCCATCCCTGGCGGTCGGATACCAGCCTTCGCTGGTATGACGAAATGACTACTCATTCCTGCAACGCCACAGCGGGATCAAGCTTCGCCGCACGTCTTGCCGGCAGCCAGCACGCGACTAACGTAATCGCGCACAACACCACCGCGCTGCCGATCAATGTCACCGGGTCGAACGGCGCGACGCCGAACAACTGCGACGAAATCAGGTAGCCGCAGCCCACGGCGAGACCGAGGCCGAGTACCAGCCCGATCGCCAGCAGCTTGAGCCCGTCCTTCAGCACCAGCCGATGCAGATCTTCCGGCAGTGCGCCGAGCGCGAGGCGGACGCCGCATTCGGCGCGCCGCTGGCCGACGGCGTAACTCATTACGGCATAGACGCCCACGATGGCGAGCGCGAGCGCGATACCGCCGAACGCCAGCAACAGCGTCATGGTCGTTTGCCTGCGGCTCAGCAAGTCGGACATCTGCTCTTGCATCGTGTGAACCCGATCTACCGCAAATTTCGGCGCCACGGCGGCGATCAATTCCGTCACCTGTTTTTTGAGTGCGCTGGGCGGCAACGAGGTGTGGACCATCAAGTACATGTCGCTGGACGGGTCCGTGTCGATATTGAGATACACGGCGAACGTCGGCTTCGACTGGGATAAATCGGAGTACTTGATCGCCGGCACGACACCGACGATCGTCCACTTGTTGTCCCCGCGCTGGATCTGCTGGCCGATCGGATCGCCGCCGTGGAAATACGTTTCGACTACCGAGGTGTCGACGATCGCGCGCATTTTGCCCGCGTCACGCTCATCGAAGGCCCGGCCGCGGAGAATCGGGATGCCGAGCGTCTTGAGAAATCCCGGGGTGATGCGATCCGTCATCGCGACCGGCGGGTTGGCTGCAGGTGCCTTGCGCCCGACGATGGTGATCGGATGGGTGTAGTCCCCGCCCCGAAATGGCGCCAGGTCCGTGACGCCGGCGCTGACGACGCCGGGCAGCGCATCGACTCGCCGCACGATCTCATTGAATTTATTACTCATCTCCTGCTCGGTCGGGAAATCGTCCCACGACGCCGTCAGATGCGCGATCAGCACATGATCGGTGCGGAACCCCGGATTGACGCCCCGGACGTTGATGAAGCTGTGCAATAACAGTCCGGCCATGGCGAGCAGCCCGGTCGCCAGTGTCAGCTCCGCGATGACGAGCGCGTTACGCGTGCGTTTGGCGCCGCGCCCGCCGCCGCTCGTGCGGCTGCCTTCCTGCAACACCAATTGCAGATCGGTTTTGGCGAGGTGGCGAATCGGCAGCACACTCACTACGGCGGCGGTAAACACGACCGCGCCCAGGGCGAACAATCCGACGCGCCAATCCAGCCCAATGTTGAACACGCTCGCACCCGCACCGAGCGCGGAGCCGGCGATGAAATGCAATCCCAGCCAGGCGAGCGCAACGCCGACCAGCCCGCCCGGTACCGTCAGGCATAACGCTTCGCCGAGCAATTGCCGCGCCAGGGTGCCGCGCGAAGCCCCCAGCGCGCTGCGCACGGCCATTTCGTGGCTGCGGCCGAGAATGCGGGACAGCAAAAGATTGGCGACGTTGACGCAAGTAATCAGCAGAATGAGCAGTACCGCACCCTGCAACAGCCATAACGTGGCTGGGCGATCGCCGAGCAC
>DASSBR010000007.1:0-3555 GCA_035698525.1 Gammaproteobacteria bacterium | reverse complement strand
ATCGAAAAAGCGCACCCCGAGGTCTTCAACATCCTGTTGCAGGTGATGGACCACGGCACGCTGACCGACAACAACGGCCGCAAGGCGGACTTCCGCAACGTCATCATCGTCATGACGACAAATGCCGGCGCGCAGGAAAGCAGCCGCCGATCGGTCGGCTTTACCGAACAGAATCATGCGACCGATGCGATGGAAACCATCCGCCGGATGTTCAGCCCGGAGTTCCGCAACCGGCTCGACGGTATCATCCAGTTCGAGGCGCTCGACGCGCCGACCGTGGCCCGCGTGGTCGACAAGTTCATCATCGAGCTGGAAACGCAGCTCGAGCAGAAGGGCGTGACGCTGCACGTCGACGAAGCGGCGCGCGAACTGCTGGCGGAACGCGGCTACGACCCACAGATGGGCGCGCGACCGATGGCCCGCGTGCTGCAGGAGTCGATCAAGAAGCCGTTGGCGGAAGAACTGCTATTCGGTCAATTGGCCGGTGGCGGTCACGTGGACGTGACGGTCAAGGATGGCGAACTGGCGCTCGAAACGACGCCGAAGGAAGAAGTAGTAGTTACGGACAAATAAACAGAGGGTAGGGTGAGAGGGTGTTATTTCCCCTCGTTCCGATCACCGTCCCCGATAAACGATCCGCCCCTTCGTCAAATCGTAAGGCGTCAATTCGACGGTGACCGCGTCGCCGGTCAGGATTCGGATGTAATGCTTTCGCATCCGTCCGGAGATGTGGGCGGTAACGACGTGGCCGTTTTCCAGCTCGACCCGGAAGGTCGTGTTCGGCAAGGTTTCGACGACCTTGCCTTCCATTTGAATATGATCTTCTTTAGGCATAATTACTGTTACTGTAACGCCGGCGGCGCGAAGCCGGCGATTCTCCCGCAATCGCGCCGTTGATTCAAGGATGATTGGAAGGAACGCCAGCTAGGCGCCAACGCGCAGCCAGCCTTCGGTCGTCAAAATTTCGTGCGGCCGAAAGCGGTTTTTGTAATCCATCTTCTCGGAACCGCCGACCCAGTAACCAAGATAAAGCCACGACAATCCACTGCGGCGAGCCAGGTCGATTTCCGTCAGTATCGCATAATTGCCAAGCCCGCGGCTCGTTTCCACTGGGTCATAGAACGTGTAAACCGCTGAGAGACCATCCGCGAGCCGATCGGCGACGGCGACCGCCAGCAAGCGACGGCCGGCGCGGAATTCGTGGAAAATCGTGTCGGTCCAGCCACTGTCGAGAAAGCTCATATACGCGTTGCGGCTTGTGTCCTCCATGCCGCCGTCGCGGTGACGGCTTTCGATGTAGCGCTTGAACAGCGCGTAATGCTCCGGATCGAAGCGCGGCGTGAGCGCCGTCACGGTCAGATCCGCATTGCGCCTCAACGCGCGCCGCTGGCTGCGGTCGGGGCGAAATTCGTCGACCGGAACCCGGAGCGACTGGCAGGCGCGGCAGCCGGGACACGCGGGCCGGTATAAATAGCTGCCGCTGCGGCGAAAGCCGCGGGCGCTGAACCACGAAAACGAGGTCTTGTCGAGCGGTGCGTTGTCGTCCAGCACCACGATGCGGGCGCGCCGCCCGTGCAGGTAATGGCACGGATGCTCCGGCGACAGGTACAAGTTCCATTCGTCCAGGGCGCGTGCAGCCACGTCAGCCATCTCCATATGCGTCGAGATTTTATTTTATGCGGCTTCGCACGCAGCGTCGAGGCGCGCGAGAAATTCGCGCCGCGGCATCGGCCGGGCGCCGAGGCGGCGCAGGTGCGATGACGCAATCTGGCAGTCGATTAGATCGTAGCCGCGCCGGCACAAGTGGACGAGGGCGACCTTGGAAGCGTCGCTTTCGCGGCTGAACATGGATTCGCCGAAGAACACGCGGCCGATGCGAACCCCGTAAAGCCCGCCCGCCAGTCTGCCCTCGCGCCATGCCTCGATCGACTGCGCATGCCCCTCGCGATGCAGACGCACATAGGCGCGCATCATCTCCGGCGTGAGCCAGGTTCCGCACTGGCCCTGCCGGGGCTGCGAGCAAGCGGTAATCACCTCCCCGAAAGCCGCGTCGAACGTCACGTTGAATACCCCGCGGCGCAGCGTTTTTTGCAGGCTGCGCGATATGTGCAGTTCGTCCGGGAACAGCACCAAGCGCGGGTCCGGCGACCACCAGAGAATCGGCTGACCCGCCTCGTACCACGGGAAAATGCCGCGACGATACGCGGCGAGAAGCCGCGCCACCGACAGGTCGCCGCCCGCGGCGAGAAGTCCGTTGGGTTCGACCAGCGCACATTCGACCGACGGAAAGGCGTCCGGCGGCTCGCGTGCGTCAATCCAGTGGAGCGCCATGCGGATCAACCTTGAAGGGTAGATGTTCGCGGGCATCTTCGCGATAAGCGGCCATCATCGGACGCTCGCGACTCAGGAAATCAGCGATCGCCTCGCGAAATTCCGGATCCGCAATCCAATGCGCGGAATACGTCGTAGTTGGCTCAAAGCCGCGACTGATCTTGTGCTGACCCTGCGCCCCCGGATCGAAATGTTGCAGCCCTTCGCGGATGCAATAGTCGATGCCCTGATAGTAGCAGGTCTCGAAATGCAGGCTGTGAAAGACCTGGTCGGCGCCCCAGTGCCGCCCGTAGAGCGTGTCGCTGCCGCGGAAACAAATGGCGGCGCCGACGGGTTCCTCATTGTGGCACGCAAGAAAGATCACCAGCGCCGATCCCATCTGTTCGGCGATCGTCTCGAAGAATTCGCGGTTCAGATAGGGCCGCCGCCCGCGTTCGAAATAAGTGATGCGATAAAACCGGAATATCGCGTCGAGGAGCGGTGGGTCGAGATCGTCGCCATGCAGCGTCCGGAAGCTGATGCCGGCCTCGGCGACGCGACGGCGCTCCCGGCGAATCTTCTTGCGTTTTGCGGAACTGAACGCATCGAGAAAATCATCGAAGTCGCGGTAGCCGCGGTTGTGCCAGTGATACTGGCAATCGGTGCGAACTAGCCAACCCTGCGCCGCGAGCGCCTCCGCCTGCGACGCCACCGGAAACAGGCAATGAACTGACGACAACTGCCGTTCTTCCGCGAGTGCGGCCGCTGCCGCCGCGAGCCGGGGCAGGGCATCCGGTTCGCCCAGCAGACGCCGGCCGGTCACCGGCGAAAACGGCACCGCGCATAACAGCTTCGGGTAGTAGTGCAGACCGTGACGCTGATAAGCATCCGCCCACGCCCAATCGAACACGAACTCGCCATAGGAGTGCGACTTCACATACAGCGGCATGGCGCCGATGAGCCGGTCGCCATCCTCCAGGGTCAGATGCGCCGGCTGCCAGCCTGTTTTGGGGCTTGCACAGCCGGTGGTTTCGAGTGCATTCAGGAAGGCGTGGCGCAGAAAAGGATTGTCGCCGGCCAGTGCATCCCAGTCTGCTGGGGGAATCTCGCCAATTGCAGCGTGAATACGCACACCGTCAGGAAAACAAAAACCAGTAGTTCAAACGAGTTGTGACGCTTGAAGGCGGTGGTGCGATACCTTCTCTCAGGGCTGTGTGAGGCAGGATGCCGAACCCAGAGCCTACA
>DASSBR010000006.1:0-16378 GCA_035698525.1 Gammaproteobacteria bacterium | reverse complement strand
AAGATCGAAAAGGCCCGCGGGACAGGCTAAGACGTTAGACTTCGGCATAGCGAAGAGAGCAACCGAGGGGGCGGGTTGTGCGTTGGCGGTTGTTTCGGCAGCACGGGGTCTTATGAAGAAGCTAGCGAATGAAGCGGAATTGGTGAAGGGCGCGGTTGCGGCCGGTGTGAAGTACGCGGAGGAGCGCGGCGCTGTCGTGTTTGAAGAGCACGATTCGCAGGCGGATAAGATTCTGTACATTTATCGACTTTTAGTGCACGACAAGGTTATCCAGCCGCTGCCGGAAGAGCAGGTCTCGCAGAAGTCGATGCGTCATCGCCTCGCCATCTGGTACGCGAAGACGCTGCCCAAGGATCATCCGCTGCTGAAATAGGATGGGCAGGCGAAGAACCGACCCTTTAGCCTTTAGCCGCGGAATAACGCCGGCACGGACGGAGGGAAGAGAGATGAATGTGGCCCACACAATTGCGGCGAGGCGTGCCGGTTCCTACGGCTTCGATGCGCCTTACGCGCCGGCGGGCATGGTTCTGGGCGGCCTCGCTTATCTGGCCGGCGCGATCAGCTGGGGCCGGCAGGCACCGCTTCTGTTGGGTCCGATCTGGCTCGGGCTGGGTGCGCTGGTCTCGTTCGCCATGGCCGGCAGTTACATCTACACGACGCGGCGCGGCAAGTTCGTCGTCTGGTCGCGGTTGATCGCCGGCCTGGGTTTGCGCGGCGATGAATGCGTACTGGAATGGGTTGCGGGCGCGGGCTGGTTTTGCTGGAGGTCGCGCGCTGTCTCACGACGGGCCGCGCCGTCGGGATCGACCTGTGGCGGTCGGGAGACCAGTCCGGCAACAGGAGGCAGGCGACGCTGGACAATGCCGTCGCCGAGCAGGTCGCGGACCGGGTGGATCTACACACCGCGGATATGACGGCGTTGCCGTTTGCCGACGCGTCGTTCGACGTGGTGACCTCGAGCCTGGCGATCCACAACATCCCGGCGGGCGCCGATCGCGCCAAGGCCGTCGACGAGGCGGTCCGCGTGCTGCGCCCCGGCGGGACCCTTGTCATCGCCGACTTCCGTCATACCCGCATTTACGCGGACCGCTGCCGCAAGTTGGGCCTCGTGGGCGTCGCGCGACGCAGTCTCGGCTGGCGATTCTGGTACGGCGGCCCGCCGTGGGCGACGTACCTGGTCACCGCGACCAAGTCGCCGGCGGCATCAGGGTAGGCGCCAGCCCGAAGCCAGTCGCGGCAACATATTGAATTTCATTGAACTGATCTGTATATTCGCTATTCGCGAATAACGAATGCCCGGATTATGCCGCGTAGAAAATCCAACCCGCAAATCGTCCTCAAACCACAGGACCTGGTTGTGCTACTGCGACTGGCGCTCGAATCCGCCAGTGCGCCCACCTACGCAACCCTGGCCGAGGAGATGAAGCTTACCGCGTCTGAAATCCATGCCGGTCTGGAACGGGCGGCGCTTGCGCGCCTGGCGCGGAAGGATGAGGCCGGGAGACCGGTGGTCGTGCGGGAGGCGCTTAGACATTTCGTCGAACATGGCGCGCGCTATTCCTTTCCGTCGATACAGGGCGGAGCCACGCGCGGAATGCCGACCGGTTATGCGGCGCCGCCGCTAAAAGACAAAATCGTGCAGCCACCGGGTCTGCCGCCGGTCTGGCCACATCGAAACGGATCGGTGCGCGGGATGGCTTTTTATCCGCTGTATCCGACCGTGCCGGAGGCAGCCGCGCGTAATCCGCATCTTTATGAGTTGCTGGCGCTGTTCGATGCGGTTCGTGGCGGCAGTGCACGGGAGCATGCGCTTGCGCTGGACGTTTTGCGCGAGAGATTAGGATGAATCCCAATGACCCCAACATGGTATTGCTGGAGTTGGTCGCGAAGCGGCTGGGCGAAGATTTGCGGGCAAAGCTTACGTTTGTCGGCGGTGCGGTCGCTGGAATTTTAATCACGGATCCCGCGGCACCGTCCATTCGTCCTACCGAAGATGTCGATCTTGTGGCGCGGGTCGTCGCGCTGCCGGGCTTCCACGCCGTTGAGCGGGAGTTGAGTTCGCGGGGATTTGTCCATGATCTTCGGCAGGGAGCCCCTATTTGCCGGTGGCGCATCGATGGCGTGGCAGTGGATGTGATGCCAACGGATGAAACCATCCTTGGCTTTTCCAATCGCTGGTATCCCATGGCGGTTGATACCGCTGAATCAGTAACCTTGCCGGCCGGGATTGAAATTCGGCTCGTAACCGCGCCTGTTTTCATTGCGACAAAGCTGGAAGCGTTCGCCGGACGCGGAAACAGCGACTTTCTTTTCAGCCATGACTTGGGCGACTTGATTGCCGTAGTGGACGGGCGAGAGTCGCTGATTGTCGAATGCGGTGCCTCTAACGGTTTGTTAAGGTCTTATCTTCGCGAGCAGTTTACCGACTTGATTGGTAATCGAGCGTTCCAGGATGCACTATCAGGACATCTGCCCGGCGACCGTGCCAGTCAGGATCGACTTCCCGATCTTGAAGATAAGCTGCAAGCACTCGCCAATCTTCAATGATCCCTGAATATCGGGAGCCTCGAGCGCTTTGATCCTCCGTTAGTGATGACTGTCTTCAACGCGCCAGATATCCAGCACCCCACTCGTGTCATGGTCGTTGGCATTGCCTTCGGTGACGGCGATACGCCCATCGACAACGATCGGACTGTTCCAGTGGCCGCTGCCGCAATCGAGCTTGGTGATCGTTCGGCCGGTGGTCGCGTCGTAAACGTTGAGACCGCCATCCGGGTCGTACACGAACAGCAGGCCGCCGGCGACGACGGGACTGGTGCCCGCGTTGTCGTTGTGCCAGCGGGGATGCAGTTTCCCATCGCTTAATGTCCATGCCGATGTGCCGTCGTCGTTGGCGGCAAACAGCCAGGTGGCGGAATCCGTTTGCAGCAGTGCTTGCGCGGCGCGTATGTCATCGCCGCCCGGCGACGGGACGTGCTGCGACGCGCCGCCGCGGTGCGGTGTGGTGCCACGCATTTTGCTCCAATCGAGTACGCGTATCTGGCCGTCCTTGCCGCCCTGGGCGATCAGGTTGTGGCCGAGCAGGACCGGCGAGCTGGAGCCGACGTCTTCGTCGGATTCGCTCAACTCGATGGTGTTTTGCGGCGTGTAGTTGCCCAGCATGCGTGTTGCATCGGAATTGAGTTCGATAACGGCATCACCGAAGTAACGTTTGCCGTCCCAGGCGGCGTTGCCAGTGGCGACGAACAGGTTGCCGGTCCGGGGATCGACGACGGCGCCGGCGCGGCCCCAGATGGCGGCGCCGCTTTCCGGGCAGGCTGATGGCTCGATCAGTTCGTGCCGATCGCTGCAAAGTGCGTTCCAGACGCGGAGGAGCTTGCCGCTTTTGGCGTCGAGAATGGCGACGTGGCCCTGGTAGGGCGGCGCGTCGCCGATGTAGCCGCCGGTCGTGGCGATGACGTGTCCTTTCGCGTAGCCGAGCGGTGAGGCGATTTTTTCTCGGCTCGGCAGCTTGGTGATGGCCGTTTGCCAGACGACATGGCCGTCGGCGACGGCGAGCTTGCGGATCATGCCGTCGGGTGCGGCGGCATAGATGAATTGCCGATCCGGACCGGCGACGGGCGTTGCCGTCGTGATCTGCTCCGATCCCGCGATGTCCTGGTAGGCGGGCGGCGTGTACTCCCACAGCACCGTGCCGTGGTCGCCGTCGATGGCGAGCGTTTTGCCGTACGTGGTCGTGACAAAGAAGACGTCGTGCGTTTTGCCTTTCACGCGTACGCCGTGCAGATAGATCGGCGAGGCGTCGACCGTACCGTCGATCTTGACCTGCTGCCGGTGCAGCTTGCCGACGTTAGCGGCGGTAACGCCCATCGGCGCCGTGGGCGCGCCGGTACGCGCCGCGTTCCAGCCGAAGGTGGGCCAGTCCTTCGAGTTGCCGGCCAGCGCGGGCCGTGGCGCAATGAGCGCCAGCGCCGATAGTGCACCGAACAGCGCGCCGATCGTCCTGTAGTTCATATTCATGCTGTCATTGTTTACCTGCTGTTTTTCCATGGCAACCTTGGCTGCACCCGCCACCACAGCAGTAGCACGTAAACCCAGGTCACGACGTACAGCGCGGCGAAGAACCACAGCGGTAGCGGCCAGTAGATCAGGCGGTTGATCCAGCCGGCGATCATCGGTTGCGACTGTTCGCCATGTTGCAGCGCCGATTGCCAGACGGTCAGAAAGCAGGCGCGGCCGAAGAGTGCCTGGACTGCGACGATCGCGAGGATCACCAGATGGGCGAGCCGCCACCAGAAGCCGCGCACCCACCGCCAGCGCCGCCAGGCGCCAATGGGAATCAGCACGATTCCCGCGACGTTGAACGCGATGATCGCGAGGTGCAGACCCAGAATCGAGTAGCTAGCCCACACATCGGTCTCCGTTGTCGTTGTGCCGGGTTCAGTTCAGACTATATGAAACGACCCGACGAGGCAGAAGACGGTTGATGAAGCGCAGAAGCTGAAGGAAAAGATTAAGCAGGCGGAAGCGGGCAGCAGCGAGTAAGTTGATCGTCCGGTAGTCGTGGGCCGGTGTCGCTATCTTTCGATCGCCTCCAGGATCGGCCGTGCGAGATAAACTTTGCCCCACGCTTTTCCTGTCGTTTCTTCCATGACGCCGGCTGCCATCAGCATTTCCAGGTTTCGCTTGGCTGTGGGTTGCGAAACACCCAATACCTCGGCTGCATGTTTGACGGTGATGTACGGGTTCATGAAAAGCGCGTCCATCAGCAGTACGAGGCGCGGCTTGTCCGGAAATTGAACACGCAGGGTTTCGCGCAGGTCCATCAATTCGCCGGCCTGGCGCAGCGCCTTTTTCCCGCTCTCCTCAACCGCCGTCAGAAAATAATGCAGCCACGCCGCCCAGTCGCCATGCGTTCGGATACGTTGCAAGCGTCGATAGTATTCATCGCGGTGCGATTCGATGTAGTCCGACAGATACAATAGCGGTTGACTCAATCGGCCGCGTTCGATCAGGAACAGCGTGATCAGCAATCTGCCAATGCGGCCGTTTCCGTCGAGAAAGGGGTGAATAGCTTCGAAGTGTTCGTGTAACAGGGCGCACTGGATCAGGTCGGGGAGTTTGTCGCGCACGTGGAGGAATTTTTCCCAGTCGTCGAGTGCCGCCAGCATATCGTGCGGGGGAGGCGGAACATAGGTCGCCGTTGCCAGCGTGCAACCTGGTGGGCCGATCCAGTTCTGGCTGCGGCGGAATTCTCCTGGCGTCGCATGATCACCACGGACACCACGCATTAGCGTTTCGTGTAACTCACGAACCAGACGTAGTGACAATGGTAGCGATGCCAGCCGAGCGATGCCATGATCCAGCGCTTTTACATAGTTGCTGACTTCGCGGACGTCGGCGGTTTCCGGCGCTTCGCCGCGGCGGCCGACGGCTTCGTCCAGCAACAGGTCGGCCAAGGTTGATTGTGTGCCTTCGATGCGCGACGAAAGTACGGCTTCCCGGCGAACGTAAGGGGTGATCAGCAGGTGCGGGTTGGGCAGATTCCGGGCGAGGCCGGACAACTCGCTTAGCACGGCGTCGGCGCGTGATAATGCCAGAACCAACTCAGGGCTGTATTGAAGCGTCGGCGGCAACGGCGTTGGAATAAAGGTGTCGTAGCCTTCGGATGTTCGCCGTACATGGCCGGCTTCGGTCGAACTGTAGTCGTTCGAATTCATGTTGCCCCTCATTTAAAGTTATTTTAAATGTTCGCAAATCTTTTAAAATTATAGCATAATATTTTAAAATATCATCGTTACGCGTGTGGCTTGAAAGGGATTTTGATGCTGCTGGCGCTACTCTTGACCCTGACTGCGGCCATGGCGCGCCGCGCACGGGTCGTCCTGTAGTTCATCGTAGCCAACCCAGGGAGAACGTCATGAAGAAATTGTTTGTGATTATTGCCTGTCTGATATCGCTTGCGCTGGCCGCGTGCAGCTCTGGCAGCGATTCACAGCAGACCACGAAGACGAAAGGGGGTCAGACGCAGAAGAAAACTGTGTTCGACGGCTACATCAAGGATGTGAACAAGGCCAAGGATGTGCAGAAGAAGGTCGATGCCGCGCAGAAAAAGCTCAAGGAGCAGATAAAACAGGCTGAGAAGGGAAGCGCGAGCAGCCGCTGAAGGCGCGTTTCGATATGTGATATAAACGTGTCACTTGTTCCGAGGGGGATTCCATGAAAAAGATAATCATTGCGATCGTGTTGGTTCTAGCCGCTGGCGGCGCCGCGGCCTGGTATTTTGTCGCGGGCCCGGGGGCGGGCTCGGCTGCTAATTCTTACGCCGCCGTCGTGCCTGCGAACACGTTGTTCTATATGGGCAGTTCGCAGCCGAACGAGTTTGCCCAGGCGATGAGTTCGCTTCGCGAGGCGAGATTGGAGTCGATGAGTTCGGACTTGGAGAAGTCCCGCGTTGCGTCGCGCTATGGGCAGGCGGGCCTGTTTCTGGCGGGACTGCTTGAGGCGTACAACGCGCGGGTTTCCCAGGGTAAATCGGTTCCGGGCATACCGCGAGTGTCGCATTCGGTCGCGTACAGCGTGGGCATTGTGCCGGTGTTGCGGATGCAGGTGAACAATGCCGCGGCCTTCAAGCAGTTTCTGGATGACGCGGAGCAGCGCGGCGGGGCGCAGTCGGTGAAAGCCAGCTACCAGGGCGTTGCTTATCGCGACTACCCGCTGCAGTTGAACAACAAGCCGGTGCCGGTATCGCTGCTGGTCGCGGTGCGCCCGCATTTTCTCGTTGTTACGCTGGACGTGCCGTCGTTGCGTGATGAGTCGCTGCCGTTGGCGCTGGGCCTCAAGAAGCCGGCACACTCGTTGGCGCAAAGCGGCCTGATTCAGCGAATCGCCGAGAAGAATGGCTTCGCGAACAACGACATCGGTTTCTTTAATCATCAGGCCGTCGTCGCGGCGGTGATCGGTACCCCCGGCAGCCTGGCCGGCGAGATGCTGACCAGTCTTGATTCGCATCACGGGCTGGCGCCGCTGCGCCAGCAGGGCTGCGCGGCTTATCTCCAGTCGATTGCGAAGGTCTGGCCGATGACCGTGATGGGAATGTTGCCCGTTAACGGCGCCGCCCCCGACGAGGTCGTTCTCCGGGAACGGATGGTGTCGCGGCTCACCGACCCGTCACTGACGGCGACCCTGGGCAAGCTGCGCGGTCACGTTCCGGCGGCGCTGCTCGACGGCTCCCAGAAGCCGATGCTGGCGGTTGCATTGGGGCTCGATGTATCGAGCCTGGCGGCGGTCGCGACCGATCTCCAGCAGCGCTTCCTGCAGGCGGATTACCCGTGCGACTGGTTGATCGACGCGCAGCAGGACGTGCGGCAGAAGAACCCGGCCGCAATGACGGTTGCCACCGTGATGATCAGCGGGCTGCGGGGCGTGAGCGCGTCGGTGTTCGGTCTCTTTGGTCCGCCCGCGGGCGGCAAGATGTCGCTTGATGCGGATGCGCTGGTTAATATCTCCGCGACGAATCCGCGGGCGCTCGTTCAGTTGGTGAAGCGGATGAAGCCGACGATGTTCGGCGACATCACGATTCCCGACGACGGCAGTTCCGTGGTGTTGCCGGGGAATGGCAAGCTGGAAGTTCGCGCCATGATAGCCGGCCATCACTTCGTGCTGTTTACCGGGAAGCACGCGACAGAGGTTGCGAAGAATCTGGCCGCGAAAGATCTGCAGCCGAACGGCCTGGTGTACTACCGGATGGATTACGGCAAGCTGATGCCGGAGCTGGAAAAGGCAATCGCCCAGAGGACGCCGAAGGGGAAGATGGCCGAGAAGATGCGGTCGGTGCGAAAGAGCCTGCGCAGCATGGCCCAGTCGAAATTGCGCCTGCAGATGTCGCTGGATATTGAAAAGCCGGGGGCGGTCGTCGACGTGAAGGCCGCTGTGGCGAAGCCATCGCCGGGGCATTAGCATGCAAGGCGTGAAGAAAGACTATGCGAGCGCTGTGGACTTGTTGGATTCGATCATCGACGAGATTGGCGAGGATGAGAAGCACCCGATGGCGGAACTGGCCGACGCACTCGGCCTCTTCGTCGAGCAATACGAATCGGAACATGTTTCGGTTCCCGCCGCTGGCCCAGTCTCAGTGCTGAAGTTCTTTATACAACAGCATCATCTGCGCCAGTCCGAGTTGCCGGAAATTGGTAGCCAAGGGGTGGTGTCCGAGATTCTTGCCGGCAAGCGGGAATTGAATACGCGCCAGATCAAGCGGCTGGCTGAGCGCTTTGGGGTGTCTCCGGCCGTATTTGTTTAACACAGCCAAGACCTGCAATCTTTGACTCGAATGGCCGCTGAGGCGTAGATTGCGGGGTCACAAATAACAGATTGCGCGGGTCCTGGCGCGTGGAGAAGTTCATGTCGAAGTGGTTGCTGGTGTTGCTGGCTTTGGGTGTTTGCGGCGCGGCGCAGGCGGCGGATAGCCATCTGCTTTTGCTGCGTTCGCCGACGATGTCGAAGACGGAGATTGCGTTCGAGTACGGCGGCGAAATTTGGACTGTGCCGCGCGCAGGCGGGCAGGCGCACGTGCTGGCGAGCGGCATGGACATGCTGATGAAGCCGATCTTTTCGCCGAACGGCTCGACCATCGTTTTCACCGGCACCTACGATCACAATACCGATGTCTATATCGTCCCCGCGGCCGGCGGGCAGCCCCGGCGGCTGACGTATCATCCGGGCCCGGATGTCGCGATCGGTTGGACGCCGGACGGCAAGAGCGTGTTGTTCCGCTCGCATCGCCACAGCTTTTCCGACCCCGATCAGCTTTATACGGTGTCTGTGAAGGGCGGGTTCCCGCAACAGTTGCCGTTGCCGGCCGCCGAGCAGGGCGCTTATTCGCCGGATGGCAGCCATCTTGCCTATGTGCCCGGTTTTCAGTGGGAGCCGTTCTGGAAATATTACAAGGGCGGGCAGACGACGCAACTCTGGATCGCGAAGCTTGCGGACTCGAGCGTGGTGCAGGTGCCGGGCAAAAGCTCGAACGAGAACGATCCGATGTGGATCGACAATACGGTTTATTTTCTCTCCGACCGCGACGGGCCGAACACGCTGTTTGCCTACGACACCGGTTCGGGCAACGTCAGGCGGGTGATCGACAACAAGGGCTTCGACATTACGGCCGCTTCGGCGGGGCCGGGCGGCATCGTTTATTCGCAGTTCGGTCAGCTTCACGTTTACGATTTCGCGACCGACAAGGCGCACCGGATCGTGGTGACGGTCAAGGGCGATCTGCCGCAACGCCGTCCCTATTACGAGGATGTGTCGGACGATATCGTCAACTCCGGCGTTTCGCCGAATGGCGTGCGCGCGGTATTCGAGGCGCATGGCGAGATTCTTACGGTGCCGACCGAGCATGGCAGCGTCGTTAACGTGACGCATACTCCGGGCGCGGCGGATCGCGAGCCGGCCTGGTCGCCGGATGGCAAAAACGTCGCATGGTTTTCCGATCGCGACGGCGAATACGATCTTTACATCGGGTCGCAGGACGGCGTCGGCAAGACGCGGAAGATTTCGCTCGGCCAGGACAATGCCTATTACTACAATCCGACGTGGTCGCCCGACAGCCATCAACTCGTGTTCAGCGATCAGAAGCTGAACCTGTGGTACGTCGATCTGCGGCAGGACGAGCCGCGGCCGATGAAGATCGAAACGGACAGTTACCTGCCGCTGAGCGAATTCGATGCGACCTGGTCGCCGGACAGCCGCTGGATCGCATACACGAAGGTGATGCCGAATTATCTGCACGCGGTTTACGTTTACTCGGTGGCGGATCATAAGGCGCACCAGGTGACGGACGGTTCGAGCGACAGCCTTTATCCCGCGTTCGACGCGAAGGGCAAGTATCTTTACTTCACCGCGAGCACCAATACGGCGCTGACGTCCGGCTGGCTTGGCATGTCGAGCCTGGCGCGGCCGGTGACGCGGGATGTGTACGCGGTGATGCTGGAGCAGAATGAGGCTTCGCCGATCGCGCCCAAAGGCGGTTTCGAGAAGGCGGAATCGAGCGACGACAAGAACAAGAAGAAGGGCGACAAGCAGCCGCCGAAGGTGAATATCGACTTCGCCGATATTGCCTCGCGCATTGTGTCGTTGCCGATTGCACCGGCAAATTATGCCGGCCTTTCCGCGGGCGAATCCGGCGTGTTGTATCTGCAGAAGGCGCCGGCGGTGATACTGCCCTCGGACTTCGGGCGCAATGGCGTGCCGGTGTCGGTGTCGCGCTTTGAGCTCGATTCGAAGAAGACGAAGAGCCTGGTGGACGGTGTCACCGATTTCGTGCTGGCCGCGAACGGCAAGAAGATGCTTTACCGGAAGGGGTCGAGCTGGTTTGTCTCCGATGCCAAGCCAGACGCCAAGCCGAGCCGGCTCGATATAGCCCACATGCGCGTGTTCGTGAAGCCGGCCGAGCAGTGGGCCGAGATGTATCGCGATGCGTGGCGCATCGAGCGCGCGTTCTTCTACAACCCGTTGTTTGACGGGCTGGACGTTCATGCGGCCGAGGCGGAGTTCGCGCATTACCTGCCGGGCATCGCGAGCCGCAGTGGCCTGACGTTCCTGTTTCACGAAATGATGAGCTACATGTCCGTCGGGCACATGTTCGTTCGCGGCGGCTATCACCCGAAGATGGAGGAGATCAGGGTCGGGCTGCTCGGCGCGAATTACAAGATCGACAATGGTCATTACCGCATCACGCGCATCTTCACCGATGGCAAATGGAATCCGGATCTTTACGCGCCGCTGGCACAGCCGGGGCTGAAGGTGAAGGTGGGCGATTACGTTCTCGCGGTGAACGGCAAGCCGCTCGACGCGCACGAAAGTATTTACAAGGCGTTCGAGGATCTGGCCGACAAGGCAGTGACGCTGACGGTCGGACCGAGCACGAAGATGGACGACGCGCATGATGTCGTCGTCAAGACCATTTCCAGAGAGCAAGGGCTGCGCAACACCGCGTGGATCGTCCACAACAAGCAGCTTGTCGACAAGCTGAGCGATGGCAAGCTGGCTTACGTCTACCTGCCGAATACTGGCTGGGGCGGCTACACGAGTTTCAACCGATACTTCTTTTCGCAGGTCGACAAGCAGGGCGTGATTCTCGACGAACGCTTCAATCACGGCGGCCTGCTGTCCGATTACATCATCAACATTTTGCAACTCAAGCCGCGGGCGCTCGGCGTGACCCGGTGGGGCACGCAGCGAACGTCAGTGCTGCCGCCGATGGCGATTTACGGGCCGAAGGTGATGGTGATCAACCAGTACGCGGGTTCGGGCGGCGACGCGCTGCCGTGGTATTTCAAGATGTCCAACATTGGCACTTTGGTGGGCAAGCGCACCTGGGGCGGGCTGGTCGGCATCAGCGGCTATCCGGAACTCATGGACGGCGGTTCCATTACCGCGCCGCGTTATGGCGTCGAGGGCACCGACGGGACGTTCCCGGTGGAAAACCATGGCATCGCACCGGACGTGACCGTGTGGCAGGACCCGGCGCTGGTGCGGAAAGGGCACGATCCGCAACTGGAGCGGGCCGTTCAGATTGCGCTGAAGCAGCTCAAGGAGAATCCGCCGAAGCAGTTCGAGCGGCCGCCGTGGCGGAATTATCATCCGCAGTTGCCGCCGCTGCCTGAGCCAGTGCAACGGGGGCGGTAACGACGGGAGAAGGAGCAAGAACCCTCTCCCTCAGGGAGAGGGTAAGCTAGCCGCGTTTGGGATACGGCGTCCCGTCCCTGTGCGTATAAACCTCATCCCGACTGTCAATCCGCATGTCGATGTCGGGATAGCTGCAGACATCGGTACCGCTGCGACCGCCGGCTTCCAGACACACCGCGGTTTCATCCGATCTGTTGATCAGGTGATGGCCGTTGGCGTCGCCTTTCGGAAACGCGGCGCAATCGCCGGCGCGCAGCGTCTCTTCACCAGCATCTGTGACGAGGACGAGTTCGCCTGACAGAACATAGACGAACTCGTCCTCTTCCGAATGCCAGTGCCGCTGGCTCGACCAGGCGCCCGACTTCAGTTCCAGCCGATTCACGCCGAAGTCCGTCAGGCCGCCGGCATCCCCCAGGCGCTGCCGCACGCGACTTGCGCATGGCTCGTGAAACGGCGCCGGGTAGGATGAGCCGGTGTGGCCCGGGATCGCATTCAAGTCGAGTTTCGGCATGGCTTATTTCTTCACCAGCGGCAGCTCGATGTAGCTTGCGTGCCCCGGCTCGTGGAACACCCGCTGCGTCGCCTTGATGTAATCGTCCGGCTTGGCGAGAAAGATGTTCGGCACGAACTTCTGCGGGTTGCGATCGTAGAGCGGGAACCAGCTCGACTGGATCTGCACCATGATGCGGTGGCCCGGCAGGAAGACGTGATTCGTGACCGGCAACGGGAATTTGTACAGCAGCGGCTTGTTCGGCGTGATCGGCTGCGGGTCGCTGTAACTCTGCCTATAGCGGCCGCGCAAGACGTCCATTGAGACGGCAAGCTGATAACCGCCCATTTGCGGTTGCGCCGCGACCTGCGGCGGGTACACGTCGACCAACTTGACGACCCAGTCGCTGTCGGTGCCGCTGGTCGAGGCGACGAGATGCGCGATCGGCCGACCGCTGATTTTCACCGGGTGCTTCAACACGGGCGTTTCGTACGTCAGCACGTCGGGGCGGCCGGACGCAAAGCTTTGGTTGTCGACGAGCCAGACGTGCCAGGTGCTTTCGGGCGAGCTGACCGGATGAATCGGCCGCTGGCGATAGGGCACCGGTTTCGCCGGGTCGGAAAGGTATTGATCGTAATCCGCGTCCGCCGCCGTGGGCTTTTCAAACCCGAGCCGGAAGTGCGGTTCGAGGTACAGCGGCGTCGGCTCGATCTGGCAGCCCCTGGCGCTGCAGGCCGGCCATGAATCGAGCTGCTCCCACTCATCGACGCCGGTCGCGTAAATGGAGACCGGCGCGACGTGCCCTTCAGACGCGTCGTCTTTCAGGTAACGCGCGAGGACCGGCCGCAGGATGTGCTCGCGGAAATACTTGCCGGTGTCGCTGCCGAAGCGGATGGCGCCCAGGTGCGTGCCGTCGCCGATTTCCTGGCCGTGATACCACGGCCCCATCGCGAGGTACACCATGTCGTTGTTCTTGTCCTTCGGCTCCAGCGCACGATACATCGCCGGCGCGCCGTAAATGTCCTCCTGGTCCCAGAGCCCCGCGACCAGCATGACCGGCACCTTGAGCGGCTGTTTCGCGAGAATCTTGTCCATCGCCTGGCTCTGCCAGAACTCGTCATAGTCCGGGTGCTTGACCAGTTCGCGCCAGAAGCCGATCTGCTGCATGCCGTGTTTTTGCGCGAGCGCGGCGGCCGAGCCCGCCCGCATGTACACGTCGTAATCGTCGTAGTAATTGCGCCACCACGAATACTTGTTGGTGCGGCTCGCTTCCTGCTCGTAGATGTACGGTATGTTCTGCTGGCGGAACGCGCCGTGATGAAACCAGTCGTCGCCCATCCAGCCGTCGACCATCGGATTCATCGGCACCGAAACCTTCAGCGCCGGATTCGGATGAATCAGCGCGGTCAGCGGCTCGTAGCCGTCGTAGGAAATGCCGATGATGCCGACCTTGCCGTTGCTTTCCGGCACATGCTTCACCAGCCACCCGATCGTGTCGTACGCATCCGTGGCGTCATCGACCGGCGTCGGGTTCAGCGGGTTGTCGTGCAGCGGCCGGTTCATCACGTAGCCGCCTTCGGAGCCGTACTTGCCGCGAATGTCCTGGACAACGCGGATGTAGCAGTCTTCGCGAATGATGTCGGTGACGTTGTCGTAGCCTTCGAGGATCGGGCCCAGATGGCCGCTGTGGGCGTGACTGGTCAACCCGTCCGCGTTATAGGGCGTGCGTGTGAGGAGGATGCCGGCATGCTTGGCGCACTTGGGGACGATGATCACCGTGTGCAGCTTGATGCCGTCGCGCATCGGGATTTCAACGACGCGGCGCTCGTACTCGAAGCTGTCGGTTTTTGGCTTGAAGTGCGCCGGTGTCTCGTTATAGTTCGGGTATTTGATCTTCGGCTTGTCGGGCCAGGCCGAAGCGCTAAGTGCGAATGACAACCCCGCGAATACAAGAGCGTAGCGGGACAGCAAGCGGATGCCGGATATCGACCTCATGAGCCTTCTCCAAAGATCTTGAACCCGGGCAATCGTAGCAGACATGGCGCGCAATCTCACTCAAGGCTCGATCGCCAGCGGTGTTTGCGCTCGTCGCTGGTTACTTCCCCAGGTATTTCTGAAACCAGGCCAGCGCCCGCTCCAGTACATCCCGACGATGCGCGGGCTGCATGAAATGATGCCCTTCGCCCTTGTACACCACCAACTGCGTCGGCACGCCCATCGTGCGCAGCGCATGCCAGTACTCGAACGACTGCGGCGCGGGACACTCGGCATCGCGCTCGCCGACGATAATCAGCGTCGGCGCCTTCTGTTGCTTGATGAAGTTGATCGCCGAACTCTTGGCGTACACCTTGGGTACGTCGTAAACCGAAGCGCCGAAGAACGGAATCATCCACTGGTCGATGGAGTTTTCGCCATAATAGCTCTTCCAGTCGGACACGCCCGCGCCGGCGACGACCGCCTTGAACCGCTGCGTCTGAGTCGGTGCGAACATGCTCATGAACCCGCCGTAGCTCCAGCCGGTCAGGCCCAGCCGGTTGTCGTCGATCGGGTATTTTTTCTCGACGGCATCGACGCCGGCGAGGATGTCGCGCAAGTCGCCGTAGCCCATGTCGCGGCGTACGGCCTGCGCGAATTGCTCGCCCTGGCCCTTGCTGCCGCGCGGGTTGGGGAACAGCACGAAATAGCCAAGCGCGGACAGCGGCGCACCGCCGTAGCCGACGCGCGGCCAGCTCGGCCGCACCGCCCACGATGGGCCGCCGTGCACGTACACGATCAGCGGATAAGTCTTGTGCGGGTCGTAATTCGCCGGGAACAGCAGCCAGCCCTGCACGTGGTTGCCTTCGTTGGTCCATTCGACCGATTCGGCCTTGCCCCAGAGCGGCTTGATGCTGGCGTTGAAATGCGTGACCGCGTGCGCCGCGGCCGCATCGCCATTCGTGCCAAACCGGCCGGCATAAATTTCCGGCGGTTCGCTGAACGTGCTGTGGATGAAGGCGAAGCGCTGGTGCGATCGGGACAGCGCGAGCGCGTTTGCGGCGGCGCCGTCGCCGATCGATGCATCAAGCGTCAGCAGTGGCGTGCCGTCGGCGTGGCCACCGCGCAGCGTGAATGAAGAGATGCGCGTGGAGCCGCCCGCGATTGACGACACCAGCAGGCGGTCATTGCCGGTCCACGCGAGCCACGACGGCGTTACATGAATGCCGGGCGTGACGTCGGTCGGCGCGCCGCCGTTGGCGGAGACGACGTAGATGTCGCCGCCGGTCGCACCCTGATCGCTCATCAAGCCGCCGATGAAGGCGATGCGCGAGCCGTCAGGCGAGAAACGCGGCAACGCGATCTGCAAGCCGTGCAGCGAACCGTGTACGGTGTTCGGATCGACAATGAGCCGTGCGTTGCCTTTGCGCGTCTTTTGCGTGTAGAGCTTCGCGACCCACCAGTTGTTCTCGCCGGGCGGCGGCGCGGCGATGTAGGCAAGCCGGCTGCCGTCGGCCGACCAACTGTATTCGTAAATGTACAGCCCGTATGGCGTAACCGTGTGGACGTGGCCATCGCCGGCATCGACCATGGCCATCTGTTGGTGCTGCACGCCCGAGACGCCGATGACGCCGACCCGTTCCTTGGTCGCCGCGGTCGCGCCGCCGCGATGCGCGTCGCCCTTCACGAACAGCATGCCGAGGTGCTTGCCGTCCGACGCCCAGGTGAGAGCGTGCGTCAGGCGATGCGCAACCAGCTTCGCGTCATTGGCGTCGACAAGATAGATGTCGCGCTGCGCCTTATGCGCCTTATCGCCGCCGCAGTTCGAAAGGAACGCGAGGCGCTTGCCGTCCGGCGCCCAGATTGCGCCGCGCGCCTTGCAGTTCTTGAACGCGTGCGGCAGCGCGACGGAATGAACGTCGGAGCCATCGAAGTTGGCAACGGCCACGCGGTCGCTGTGGCCGTCGATGTGCAGAACCCACGCGAGCCGTTTGCCGTCCGGCGACAGGGCGACATTGCGCGGATGCTGCGCTTCGCCGAGGCGGTGCAGGATCGTGCGAATCTCGGCATTATGGTTGGGTGGTGGCGCGGCGAACGCCGGCGCGGCGATGAGCAGAAGAAGGGAAACGGCGAGCGGCAAACGGAGCATGGATTTCATGGCGACTCCCGGTGATGAGGTCGCCAATGCTAGCACGATCGAGTCCAAACCCTCTCCCTCAGGGAGAG
>DASSBR010000005.1:0-43744 GCA_035698525.1 Gammaproteobacteria bacterium | reverse complement strand
CCTCACCCTACCCTCTCCCTGAGGGAGAGGGTAAGAAAACTCATTGCGAGTCCGGCTGGTTTTCCGGCGCAGCGTTGCTAAACTCCTCCAGTTCGAGGCACGCGCGCTCGATGCGCATGATGGTCGGGTACGGCCCCAGATCGCACTCGAAACGCCGCGCATTGAAAACCTGCGGCACCAGGCAGATGTCCGCCAGCCCCGGCGTTTCGCCATGGCAATATCGACCTGTAGCCGGGCTGCACGCGAGCATGGATTCAAGCGCGCGAAAGCCCTCCTCGACCCAATGCCGATACCATTGGTCGCGCGCCGGCTTGTCCACTCTCATCTCGCGCTCCATGTATTGCAACACGCGCAGATTGTTGAGCGGATGAATGTCGCAAGCGACCGTCTGCGCAAGCGCGCGCACGCGCGCCCGGCCTGCCGCATCCTTTGGCAACAACGGCGAATGCTGCGGGTATTGTTCTTCGAGGTATTCGATAATCGCCAGCGATTGTGTAATCGGCGCGCTGCCATTGATCAGCGTCGGCACGAGACCCTGCGGGTTCAACTGCCGGTAATCGCGGCTATGCTGTTCTCCGCCATCGCGAACCAGGTGGATGAATTTGTAGTCTGCATCCAGTTCCTTGAGATTCAGCGCGATGCGAACCCGATAGGCTGCGGTACTGCGGAAATAGGTGTACAGCTCCATAAATCGATCAGCGGTATGGCTCGATGGTCTGGTCGATGGCGCCAAAGATCGAGCGGCCGTCCTGGTGGTTCATTTCGATACGCACGCGATCGCCGAATTGCATGAACTGCGTAGTGGCCTCGCCCGAATCGATGATCTCGAGCATGCGCCGCTCGGCGAGGCACGACGAGCCGCGCGAAATATCGTGATTGGCAATCGTTCCCGAGCCGAGCAGCGTGCCCGCCGACAACGGTCTCGTCTTCGCCGCGTGCGCGAGCAGTTGCGGGAAGCTGAATTGCATATCGTCGCCGGCATTGGGCTCGCCGAACAGCTTGCCGTTCAAATGGGTAATCAGCGGCAGGTGGAGCTTGCCGCCGCGCCAGACGTCGCCCAGCTCGTCCGGCGTGACCGCCACGGGCGACAGCGCCGAACGCGGCTTGCTCTGCAGGAAGCCGAAGTTCTTTTTGAGTTCCGCCGGAATCAGGTTGCGCAGCGAGACATCATTAATCAGTACCAGCAGGCGGATGTGTTTCCCGCACTCTTCGGCCGCGGCGCCTTGCGGGATGTCGCCGGTGATCACGCCAATTTCGGATTCGAAATCGATGCCGTAATCGGTGCTGGCCACGCGCACCGGTTCGGTCGGCGCCAGGAAACCGTCGCTGACGGCCTGGTACATCAGCGGGTCTTCCTTGAAACTCGGCGGCATTTCCGCGCCGCGCGCCTTGCGCACGCGCTCGACGTGTGCGAGGTACGCGCTGCCGTCGAGGAACTGGTACGCACGCGGCAACGGCGACGCCAGCATTTCGGCCTGCAACGGCCGCGCGCCGCGGGCCTTGCCCTGATTCAGATCGTCGTACACCGCGCGCAGCAAACCTTCGGCCTCGCTCCACCGTTCCACGGCGTCCTGCAGCGTCGATGCGATTTCCGGCACGGCAGCGTAATGCTGCAAGGCCCGATCGACAACGACCAGCATACCGTCGCGGCCGCCTTCCTTGAGGGTGGCGAGTTTCATTCTTGACTCCTACGGATTGAAGTGTTTTCTGAGGCCCTGCCAGCACTGCTGGTAGTCGGCTTGCAGTTCCGGCGCTTCGAGCGCCTGGCGGGTGGGACGGATGACGGCGCGCGCTTCGAACATGAACGCCATCGTATCGGCGACGTGCTGCGGCTTGGCGGTATCGACGGCAACGGCTTTGTCGTAACTGCCGGCATCGGGGCCATGGCCGCTCATCGAGTTGTGCAGACTCATGCCGCCGGGAACGAAGCCGCCCGCCTTCGCGTCGTACTCGCCGTGAATCAGGCCCATGAACTCGGACATGATGTTGCGGTGGAACCACGGCGGGCGGAACGTGTTTTCCGCCACCAGCCACCGCGGCGGGAAGATCACGAAGTCCATGTTGGCGGTGCCGGGCGTGTCGCTTTGCGAGGTCAGCACCGTGAAAATCGACGGATCGGGATGATCGTAGCTGATCGAACCGATGGTGTTGAAGCGGGACAGGTCGTATTTATATGGCGCGTAATTGCCGTGCCAGCCGACGACGTCCAGCGGCGAGTGATCGAGTTCCGCCGACCACAGCCGGCCCTGGAATTTGCCGAGGAGTTCAGCCGCGCCCTCGACATCCTCGTAGGCCGCAACCGGATAAAGGAAGTCGCGCGCATTGGCGAGCGAATTAGAGCCGATCGGCCCGAGTTCCGGCAGGCGCAATATTGCCCCGAAATTTTCGGCGACATAGCCGCGCGCAGTATCGTCGAGCAGTTCAACGCGAAAACGCACACCGCGCGGAATCACTGCGATCTCCAGCGGCGCAACTTGCAGCACGCCCAGTTCCGTCGCAATACGCAGCCGGCCCTGTTGCGGCACGATCAATAACTCACCGTCGGCGTCGTAGAAGTACCTGTCGCTCATCGAGCGGTTGGCGGTATAGACGTGCGCTGCGAAACCGGACTGCATTGCGGGAGAGCCATTGCCGGCAATGGTGATCAGACCATCGACAAAATCCGTCGGCGCCTCCGGCATCGCCAATGGATCCCAGCGCAACTGGTTCGGCGATGGCGGAACTTCATCGAAGCGGTTATGAAAGCGCCCTTCGGCCAGCGCAGAAAACGCGCTGTGCATCGCCGCCGGGCGGATCCGGTACAACCAACTGCGCCGATTCGCGTGCCGCGGCGCGGTAAACGCGGTGCCGGAAAGCTGCTCGGCATAAAGGCCGTAGGGCACCTTTTGCGGCGAGTTCTGCCCTGCCGGCAGCACGCCCGGCAACGCCTCGGTCGCAAATTCGTTGCCGAAGCCGGATTGATACGAATGCACCGACTCTGTTTCCGCGTGCGGCTTCGATTTGCTCACATTCTGATCCATACGCCTTCTTACTCCCCTCTCCCGAAGGGAGAGGGGAATTTGAGGAGCGGCGCGCTCTTAAAGAACGCCGCGCTTTTCCTGGTCGCGCTCGATGGCTTCGAACAGCGCGCGGAAATTGCCTTCGCCGAAGCCTTCGTTGCCCTTGCGCTGAATGATTTCGAAGAAGATCGGGCCGATGCAGTTTTCGGTGAAAATCTGCAGCAGCAACAGCTTGTGCGTCTCTTCGTCGGCGTCGATCAGGATGTGGTTCTTGCGCATCCGCGCCAGGTCTTCGTTATGCCCCGGCACGCGCTCGTCGATCATCTCGTAATAAGCATCCGGCGTGTCGAGAAAATCGACGCCGCGTTCGCGCATCGCCTCGACCGTCTCATACACGCTATCCGTGTACAGCGCGATGTGCTGGATGCCCTCGCCGTTGTACTGCTTCAGGAATTCGGCGATCTGCGACTTGTCGTCCGCCGACTCGTTGAGCGGAATACGGACCTTGCCGTCCGGACTCGTCATGGCCTGCGAGAACAGGCCGGTCTTGCTGCCCTTGATGTCGAAATAGCGGATTTCGCGGAAGTTGAACAGGCGCTCGTAGTAGCCGGACCAGGTGCGCATTTCCCCGCGCTCGACGTTGTGCGTCAGATGATCGATGAACTTCAGACCCACGCCCTTCGGGTTCTGGTCGACGCCGTCGATCGGCTCGAATTCGTCGGCATACGTGTCCTGGTCGCCGTAGCGATCGACGAGGTACAAAATGCTGCCGCCGATGCCCTCTATCTTCGGCACGTTGAGCGCCGCGGTGTCGGGCTTGTTGGTGATCGGGTTGGTCCTTTGTTCCAGCGCACGATTGTAGGCCTTGTCCGCATCGTGAACGCGGATCGCGAAGCCACACGCGGACGGGCCATGCTTCGCGGCGAAGTCGGACGCGAAGCTGTCGGGTTCGCCATTGACAAGAAAATTGATGCCGTTCTGGCGATAAAGGGTGACAGCCTTGCTCTTGTGGCGCGCGACGGCCTCAAAGCCCATGCGGGTGAACAGGTCGTGCAGCAGCTTCACGTCGGGGGCGGTGAATTCGACGAACTCGAAGCCATCGGTTCCCATTGGATTGTCGAACATCTCCGTCATGACATACCTCAATCATTGTTGTCGGGCCGGAGCGACAAGCTCGGCGCGTTGTGCTCCATCGGGCCCAAAATCCGGGTCGGATACTCCATTATAAGCAATCCGCCCGCCTGATCCGAATTGCGCGACCAATCAACGGCTTGCGTCAGCCCAGCTCGGTGCGGACGTCGATCAGCTCGGGGAACAGCACCGTATCCACCGCTTTCTTCAGGAACGCCACGCCCGACGAGCCGCCGGTGCCGCGCTTGTGGCCGATAATCCGCTCCACGGTCTTCATGTGCCGGAACCGCCAGAGCTGGAAATTGGTGTCCAGGTCCACCAGCTTTTCGCACATCTCGTAGGCATCCCAGTATTGATCGCGATCCTCGTAGATCGCCTTGAACACCGCCGTCACGCCGGGGTGCGCGTCATAGGGCTGCGAAAAATCCCGCTCGACGCGCTCGGCCGGCACGGGGTGGCCGTGGCGCGCGAGATAGCGCAGGAACTCGTCGTAAAGGCTGGGGCATTCCGCCAGCGCGGCAAGGGTGTCGTGGGTCGGCCGGTCGTGCTCGAACATCCTCAGCAGCTTTATGTTCTTGTTGCCGAGCATGAACTCCAGCGCCCGATACTGCGGCGACTGGAAGCCCGATGCCGTGCTCAACACGCCCCGAAACTCGGCGTATTCGCTCGGCGTCAGCGTCTCCAGCACTGCCCACTGGTTGAACAACTGGTCCTGAATCAGCTTGACGCGGGAAAGTATTTTGAAGCAGGGCTCCAGTTGATCGCCCTGGATGTAGCCTCTCGCCGCGGCCAATTCGTGCAGCATCAGCTTGATCCAAAGTTCGGAAGTCTGGTGCTGGATGATGAACAGCATCTCGTCGTGGTGCGGGGGAGCGCTGAGCGGATGCTGCGCGCTCAGCAGCTGATCCAGCGACAAATATCCCGAATAAGTCAGTCGATTCTCAAGGTCCAGGTGGAGATCCGATTCCAGCTCACGTTCTGCCATAGTGCCTGCCTGCGTTACTCCGGGAAAGGGATTTGCTAGAATTGCCGGGATTTTTACCGAACAACATTCGGCCGCCCGGCCGAAACTCCTTATTCTACAGGATGCACTGTTCGGCGGCCGCCCGCTCCGGCGTCGTCGATGTATCGGGCGGCCACGTGAGGAGAGATATCCTTGAAGACCGTTGCCAAATTCGAGATCGGCTTCGAGCAGTTCATCGACGAGAGCGGCAAAGCCGTACAGAAACTGCCGAAGTTTGCCGAGAAACCGGCCGAACTCATCAAAATGTACCGGATGATGACCCTGACGCGGCTGTTTGACACCCGCGCCATCGCGCTGCAGCGCACGGGCAAGCTCGGCACCTACGCCTCCAGCCTCGGCCACGAAGCCATCCACGTCGGCATCGGCGCGGCGATGAAGGAAGAAGACGCGCTGGCGCCAATGTATCGTGAGTACGGCGCGCAGTTCTGGCGCGGCGTGAAGCTTTCGGAAGTGCTGCTCTACTGGGGCGGCGACGAACGCGGCAGCGACTTCTCCGGCCCGGCACACGATTTTGCCTGGTGCGTGCCGATCGCGACCCAGTGCCTGCATGGCGCCGGCGCCGCGATGGCGTTCAAGCTGCGCAAGGAAAAGCGCTGTGCGGTGGCGGTCGTCGGCGACGGCGGCACGTCCGAAGGCGATTTTTACGAGGCGATCAACGCGGCCGGCGCATTCCAGTTGCCGATCGTGTTCGTGGTCTCCAATAACCAGTGGGCGATCTCGGTGCCGCTGAAGGAACAGACCGCGTGCGAAACGCTGGCGCAGAAGGCGTTTGCCGGCGGTTTCCAGGGCGTCCAGGTGGATGGCAACGACATCGTGGCCGTCCGCGACGCGATGGAGAAAGGCCTGGCCAAGGCCCGCAAGGGTGACGGACCGACCCTGATCGAGGCGATGACGTATCGCCTTTCCGATCACACGACCGCCGACGACGCGACGCGTTATCGCGGCAAAGAGGAAGTCGACGCGGCTGAGAAGAAAGAGCCACTGCTGCGCCTGCGCCAGTACCTGATGTCCCTCGGCGAGTGGGACGATGCCAGGGAAAAGGCGCTGATCGACGAATGTAAGCAACAGGTCGCCGACGCCGTGAAGGAATACGAAAACACGCCGAAGCCATCGCTCGAATCGATGTTCGATTATATGTACGCCGAGTTGCCCGAAGCGCTCGAAGAACAACGCGCCGCAGCCCTGGCCGCCGGCGAGACGGAGAGCGCGCATGGCTAAAATCACTCTGATCGAAGCCGTTACGATGGCAATGGCGCACGAGCTGGAGCATGACGACAGCGTCGTGGTCTTCGGCGAGGACGTCGGCCCCAACGGCGGCGTGTTCCGCGCCACCGCCGGTCTGCAGGAGCGCTTCGGCAAGGAGCGCGTGTTCGATTCGCCGCTGGCCGAGTCGATGATCGCCGGCCTCGCGGTCGGCATGTCCGCGCAGGGCATGAAGCCGGTCGGCGAAATCCAGTTTTCCGGTTTCGCCTATCCCGCGTTCGACCAGCTCATCAGCCACGCCGCGCGCATGCGCCACCGCACCCGCGGCCGGCTGCACTGCCCGATGGTGATTCGCGCGCCGTCAGGCGGCGGGATTCATGCGCCGGAGCATCACTCCGAAAGCATGGAAGCGATTTACGCGCACACCCCCGGCCTGCGGGTCGTGATGCCCTCCTCACCCGCGCGCGCCTACGGCCTGCTGCTGGCGTCGATTCGCGACCCGGACCCGGTCGTGTTCCTGGAGCCCAAGCGCATTTATCGCCTGGTCAAGCAGGAAGTGCCGGATAACGGCGAGGCCCTGCCGCTGGATACGTGTTTCGTGCTGCGGGAAGGCGACGACGTGACGATGGTCACCTGGGGCGCGATGGTCCACGAAACCCTGAAGGCCGCCGAGGCGATGGCGAAGGAAGGCGTGAGCTGCGAAGTGATCGACCTCGCCACGATCTCGCCGATCGATTATGAGACGATCCTTGAATCGGTCGAGAAAACCGGCCGGCTGGTGGTCGTGCACGAAGCGCCGCGCAGCTGCGGCGTCGGCGCCGAAATCGCCGCCGAGGTCGCGGAAAAAGCCGTCTACTCGCTGCTTGCCCCGATTCAGCGCGTCACGGGTTACGATACCGTCATGCCGCTGTTCCGGCGGGAAATGGATTATCTGCCGAGCACGGCGCGCGTCGTCGCGGCGGTCAAGAAGACCCTGGAGGATTAGTGGCCTTGCAAAGTGATATTAGCCTGTTCAGAACGTCTATGCGCTTCAAGCACAAGGCGCGCGACCGCGGCATAGCCGTAGCTCTGGCAAGGGAGCGCAACGCGGTGATTGGAGCGCATAGACGTTCCCGTTATATAGTTCATGGCATCGTCGGGCGAGGCTGCCCGCGCCCGTGGACTGCGTTGCGCCGCTTGTCAATGGAACCACCGTTACCTGCGCGCCGCGCCTTGCCACGAACGCGGGCAGCCTCGCTGAACAGGTTAATATCACTTTGAAAGGCCACAAGCTATGAAAACCTTCAACCTGCCCGATCTGGGCGAAGGCCTGCCGGAAGCCGAAATCGTCAAATGGCACGTCAAGGAAGGCGATACGATCGAAGCGGACGAGCCGCTGGCGTCGGTTGAAACGGCGAAGGCCGTCGTTGACGTCCCGTCGCCCTATTCCGGCAAGATCGCGAAGCTCTATGCCGGCGAAGGCGACATTGTCGAGACGCACAAGCCGCTGGTCGATTTCGATCTGGGCGACGGCGAAGCCGCCGCGGCCGATCAAAACGAGACCGCGAAGGAAGCGCCACCCGAAAAGGCCAGCGACGCCGTTCGTGAAGACTCCGGCACCGTCGTCGGCCAGATGATGTCGAGCGATGAAGTGCTGGAAGAGACGGCGGTCGTTCGCAAAAAGAAACACCAGAAAGCCATCGCACGCCCGAAGGCCGCGCCGGCCGTCCGCGCACTGGCGAAGAAGGAAGGCGTCGACCTCAACGCCATCGAAGGCACCGGCAAGAACGGCCTGATCACCGCCGACGACGTCCAGCGCCACATGCAATCAGGCCAGGCCGCACCGGCCGCCGGAACCGGCGCGCGCGCCGCCGCGCCGCAGCCGCACAAGCTGCCTGCGGGCGGCATCAAGGAACAGCTCCGCGGCCCGCGCCGCGCGATGGCACAGTCGATGTCACGCTCGCGTGACGAAGTCATGCCCTGCACGCTGTTCGACGATGCCGACATCCACGACTGGCTGCCGGGACAGGACATCACGGTGCGCGTCATGCGCGGCATCGTAGCCGGCTGCCACGCCGAACCCGGTCTGAACGGCTTCTTCGACGGCGCGACCCTGACCCGCCAGATCATGACGCGCATTGACGTTGCCATGGCGGTCGACACGCCGGACGGCCTGATCGTACCGGTGCTGCGCGATGTCGGCAGCAAGGACGGCGCCGCGCTGCGTGCAGATCTGAACAGGATCAAGCAAGCCACCCGCGAGCGCACCGTCGCGCCTGAAGACATGCGCGACTACACCATCATGCTGTCCAACTTCGGCATGATGGCCGGCCGCTACGCCACGCCGGTGGTCGTCCCGCCCGCCATCGCCATCATCGGCACCGGCGGACTGCGCCACGACGTGGTCCCGGTCATGGGCGGCATCGAGGTTCACAAGCGCATCCCGCTGTCGCTGACCTTCGATCACCGCTGCGTCACCGGCGGCGAAGCCTGCCGCTTCCTCGGCGCGATGATCAAGGATCTGCGCAAAGCGCGGTAACCAGTGCTGGCTTCCTCCAGCTCCCTCTCGTTGCCGGGAGGGACTGGAGGCGCATCAGCCGATAAGGAGAGCGCAGCAATTCACGCGGCGCCGATCCTGACCTTCAACGGCCAGCTAACCGACCGTACCGTATCCGGATCGCCCCACGCCGCCCGCAACTCGGTTTCGACTTCGCCGACCGGATCGCGGCCGGTGTCCTTCAGGTAGCGCTGTACCCCGGACCACGTGCGCAGATAGTTGACGAGCTGGGTGCAGTTCCAGTCGAGCCGCATGTCGAAGGCCGGCGCCTCGATCGGCTCGAACGGGAACGGCAGGTTCACGTAACCGTTATCCACGTGCTTACGCTCGGGCGGCCACCACGGACCCGTCAGATCGTCGATCAGGTATTTGACCACGCGATCGACTGCCGGATCGACGTACGCCAGCGCGTACGACCATACCGCCAGCAGCCCGCGGGGCTTGAGGACGCGGCGCACCTCGGCATAGAACGCGTCGATGTCGAACCAGTGCAGCGCCTGGCCGACCGTCACCAATGAAACCGATTGCGCCGGCAGGCCGCTCGCGTCAGCGCGCGCGACGCGATAGTCGATATTTTCTCGCGGCTCGGCTGCGGCGATCTGCTGCTCACTCGCATCGCTCGCGATCACCCGATCAAATAAGGACGATAGGCCAACTGCAACTTGCCCATTACCGGTGGCGCAATCCCAGGCGCAGGTCGTATCGGGCGACGTCGCGGCGAGAAACTCGTACAGCGCGAACGGATACCTTGGCCGGTATTGGGCGTATGCGCGAGCGTGACCCGAGAAATGATCCTTGAATTCGGCCGGCATGACGCACCTATTGTAGTTTTTTCACTGCTCCATCATCGCTATCGCGGGATCCAGTTTCGCCGCACGGTGCGCCGGCAGCCAGCAGGCAACTAACGTGATGACGCACAGCACCACCGCGCTGCCAATCAATGTCGCCGGATCGAATGGCGCTACCCCGAACAATCGCGCGGATAGCAGGTAGCCGAACAGCACCGCCAAACCGAGCCCTGTCACCAGCCCGACCGCAAGCAGCTTGATGCCGTCTTTCAGGATCATCCACGACAAGTTTTCCGGCAACGCGCCCAGCGCCAGGCGCACGCCGCATTCCGCCCGGCGTTGCTCCACCGCATAGCTCATCACGGCATAGATGCCGACAATCGCGAGTGCCAAGGCAATACCGCCGAATGTCAGCAGCAAGACCATTGTCGTTTGTTTATCGCGTAACGACACCGCAAACTGCTCATGCATGGTGTGGGCGTCGTAAAGCGCGACATCGGAACCGATGTCGGCAATGACACCTTTCAGCGGATGAATGAGGGCGCGCGGAGAGAGCGCCGTGTGAATGACCAAGGCCGCCGACCTCGCCACCCGGCCATACGTATGGGTGAGGTAAATTGTTTCTGTCCCCGCCGATGCCGACAGCGATTTATATTTGACGGAGGGCACGATCCCCACAATGGTATACTTCGTGCCGCTCAAATCAATCTGCCGTCCGATCGCATTGCCGCCGTGAAAGTACCGTCTAGCTATTCTGGCATCGATGATTGCGCTGGGTTTATTCGCATCGCGCGAATCGAATGGTCGACCGCGCAAGACAGGGATCCCAAGCGCCGTAAAATATTGCGGACTGACGAGATTGATCATCGCCGACGGCGGTTCGCCCGAAGCCGGCCGCGCCTCGCCCACCACGGTGAAGGTGTCGGGCGGGAAGCCGCCGTTGTACGCGCCCATCAACGGCAGAATTCGCGCGACCGCGGTCTGCTCGACGCCGGGGAGGGCATTGACCCGATTTATCAGATCGGCATAAAAGTGGTTTAGCGCCTTGTTGTCGGTTTTGTCGATCAGCAGGCGTGCCATCAACACGTGATCCGTGCGAAAGCCCGTGTCCACCGCCTTGAGATTCATGAAGCTGTGCAGCAACAAACCGGCGACGGCGAGCAATCCGGCCGCGAAAGTCAATTCCGTAACCACGAGTCCGTTGCGGATGCGCTTGGCGCGGCGACCGCCGCCGCTGGTACGGCTGCTCTCTTGCAGTACCAGTTGCAGATCGGTTTTAGCCAAGTGCCGAATCGGCAAGATGCTGACCAGTGCAGAGGTAACCAGCACCATCCCGAGCGCAAACAAACCGACGCGCCAGTCGAGCATGATACTGAAAACACTATCGCCCGCGCCGAGGGAAAGATTGGTCATGAAGTGCAGCGCGCCCCAGGCGAGCGCCGCACCAATCAAGCCGCCCGGCACCGTCAAGCAGAGCGCCTCGCTGAGCAACTGACGCGCCAAGGCCAGACGCGTCGCACCGAGTGTGCTCCGCATAGCGATTTCGTGGCTTCGGCCGAGAATGCGCGACAACAAAAGATTCGCGACGTTGACGCAGGTAATCAGGAGAATCAGAAGCACGGCGCTTTGCAACAGCCACAACGTCAACGGTCGGTCGCCGAGCAAAACGCTGCGTAAAGAATGTACGCTCATTGCAAACCCGTCGACGCTCAGCAGTTCCTGGCCCTTAGCCGGAAGTTTCTGACGAACGTATGAGCTTACCGCCTGTTGAACCTGTGCCAGAGCAGCTTCCCGGCTCACGCCGCGCTTAAGCCTGCCGATCATGCTCCAACGTAAATTGAGCGCCGCCTCCGGAGCAAAATACGCCGACGACACGCCCGGCACCCAAAGCCCCACCGACCGAGCCGGGAAGGCAAAACCTCGGGGCATGACGGCAATGATTTTCCAGACGTCTCCATCGAGACGCACCCTCTTGCCGACGACATCCGGGTCGCCACCGAACGCGCTACGCCACAAGCCATAGCTGATCACCGCTACACGATCATTGCCACGGTGCATATTGGCGGTGGTAAAAGTTCTGCCAAGGTGCGGCTTGACGCTCAGAACGTCAAATAGTGAGGCGGAAGCGTAATAGCCATTAACCTGCGTCGCGCGCCCCCCGACAGTCAAGTTGAAACTGTGTTGAGAATAATATGCAGTTGAGGCGAAGGCATCGGTGTGCGCTTTCACGACCCGGTAAAACGGCAGCGACATGCCCAAAGGTTCGCTCCGTACCTTTGGCATCATTGTGGCGACTTCCGCCAGGCTCGCTCCGCCCGGGTAAGGAAGCGGCCTCAGCAGATAGCCGCTCAGAAAGCTGAACACGGCTGTGTTTGCACCAATGCCGAGGGCGAGGGTCAGAATTGCCGCAGTGGCGAAGCCGGGTTTGGCAGCAAGCTGGCGCAGGCCGAAGCGCAGGTCGTTTATAAAGCCATTCATTGACTCACCTTCAATTTTCCTACCTCAGGGATAGGCTTAATGTGACGGGAGTTATTCGATCCCCTCATCCCAACCTTCTCCCTGAGGGAGAAGGGGCTGGAAACTCACTGCTCCACCATTGCAATGGCTGGATCGAGCTTCGCCGCGCGCCGTGCGGGAAGCCAGCAGGCGATCAAAGTGATTGCACACAGCACGAGCGCGCTGCCAATCAACGTCACCGGATCGAACGGCGCGACGCCGAACAACTGCGCCGACAGCAGGTAACCGCACGCCACAGCCAGGCCGAGACCGAGTACCAGCCCCGCGGTGAGCAGTTTCAACCCATCCTTCAATATCAGCCACGCGACACCTTCCGGTAGCGCCCCCAACGCCAGGCGTACGCCACATTCGATGCGTCGTTGGCCTACGGCGTAGTTCATCACCGCATAGACGCCGACAATAGCAAGCGCGAGCGCGATGCCGCCAAACGCCAGCAATAACGTCATCGTCGTCTGCTTATGGCGCAGCAAGTCGGACAGTTGATCGTGCATCGTGTGAACGCGGTTCACCGCGAATTGCGGGGCCACAGTCGCTAACAGGTCTTTGACCGGTTTTATGAGTGCGTCCGGCGGCAACGAGGTATGAATCATCAGGTACATGCTGCTGGACGTCGAGGTATCCATGTTGCGGTACACGGCGAACGTCGACTGCAATTGGGATAAATGCGAATACTTGATCGACGGCACGACGCCGATGATCGTCCAATTCTGGTCTTCGAGCTTAAGTTGCTGGCCGATCGGGTCGGCGCCATGGAAATATTTCTCCACCACGCCGGTATCGACGACAACGCGCCGCTTGCCCGCATCACGCTCGTCGAAGCGCCTGCCGCGCAGAACCGGAATGCCGAGCGTCTTGAAATACCCCGGCGTGACGCGATCCACCGTCGCGACCGGCGGATTGCCCGCAGGCGGCGTCTGGCCGACGATGGCAATGGGTTGCTTGTGGACCGTACCCGTTAACGGCATCAATTCGGTAATGCCGGCGCTTGATACGCCGGGCAGCGCGTCGATGCGACGTACCACGTTATTGTAAGCGTCGGTCAGCGCCTGGTCGCTGGAGAAGTCGCCCCATGACGCGGTCAGATGGGCGATCAGCACATGATCCGTGCGGTAGCCAGGATCCACGCCGCGGAGATTCATGAAGCTGTGGAGTAACAGCCCGGCCATGGCAAGCAGCCCGGTCGCCAGCGTCAATTCCGCAACGACGAGCGCGTTGCGCGTGCGTCTCGCGGCGCGCCCCCCGCTGCCGGTGCGGCTGCCTTCCTGCAAAACCATTTGCAGGTCCGTTCTGGCAAGATGGCGAATCGGCAGTACGCTGACCAGCGCGGCAGTGAATAACACGGCGCCAAGCGCGAACAGTCCGACGCGCCAATCGAGCGCGATATTAAACACGCTGATACCCGCGCCGAGTGCGGAAACGGCCAGAAAATGCAGCCCCAGCCAGGCAAGCGCGACGCCTGCCAATCCACCCGGCACTGTCACGCACGACGCTTCGATAAGCAGTTGGCGCGTCAGAGCTGCGCGCGTGGCGCCCAGCGTGCTGCGCATCGCCATTTCATGACTGCGGCCGAGGATCCGCGACAACAGGAGGTTGGCCACGTTGACGCAGGTGATCAGCAGGACCAGCAGCACCGCGCCCTGTAACAGCCACAGGGTCGTCGGGCGATCGCCGAGCAACTCTTGCCGGTACGATCGCGCATGTATCACGAAGCCGGCGTTTTGCAGCAACTTCATGGTGGTTTGACCGACCATGTCCATCTTGGTCGGAAGGTGGTTGTCCAGCCACGTCTGAATCGCCCGTTGAATCTGTCGGTCGGCGGCATCGACGCTGATGCCGGGCTTGAGCCAGCCGACCAACATGCCATTCATACCGAAAAACCGCTTCGGCGCGAAATCATTCGCTCCAACCGTCATCGGCGTCCACATCTCCGCGCCGTGATCGGGGAACGCGAAGCCTCTCGGCATCACGCCGATTATCTTGTAGGGAGCACCATGCAACGCGACTGTTGTACCGATGACACCGGGGTCGGCGCCGAAGCTGTCGCGCCACATGCCATAGCTGATGACCGCGACCTGATCGTGCCCCTTTTGCATGTCCGCGACGGTGAATGCGCGGCCGAGCATTGGCTGGACGCCGAGTACATCGAATAGCGACGCGGTGACGTTGTAGTCGTAAACATCCAGCGCGCGATCGCCTGCCTTCAGGTAGTAATTGTCGCCGTAATAGAGCGCGGTAGCCGCGAAAGCATCCGTGTCTTCCTGGATGATCCGGTTCATCAGCAGCGAGACAGGCAGTTCGCCGGCAGCGAATTTTGGCACTTCCATGGACACCTTCGCCAGCCGACCGGCATGCGGATACGGCAGCGGCTTGAACAGGTAGCCGCTGAGCACGCTGAATACGGCTGTATTAGCGCCGATGCCGAGCGCGAGCGTGAGAATGGCCGCCGCGGCGAAACCGGGCTTGGCGGCTAGCTGGCGCAGGCCGAAGCGCAAGTCGTTAATAAATCCGATCATGGCTTGCCACCCAGGACAGAAAAGCGGTGAAGTGACTTAAATTTTCCCGATAACCCTGCGGATCGCGCGCCTTGACCAGCGTCGAGGCACCGTGAATGCCATGGTCCGGCCGATAATGCACGATGTTGTCTCCCTGCGCTTTGCGCAGCACCTCGGAGACATCGCCCTCTTCCCGCGGATCCGTCGTGATGTAGAACGGAATCGTAATCTTCGCAGCGGCGTTCTTGATCAGGTTCTTGTCGTCGAAATATTCGCCGGGCGAGAAGCTCGCGATCGCATCGATCTCATCCTGATGTCTGGCGGCCAGCAGGATAACCAGCGAAGAAGAATACGAACTGCCGACGGCGACGATCGTTCGATAATCGTGGTGCACCGCCCAATCAAGCGCGGCCTTGAGATCCGGCAGCGCATCCAGGTAACCGGTCGAACCACCGCGTTTCGCCACCGTCTCGTTCGTGCCGCCGAACAACTCGCCGCCGGAACGCTGATCGATCGCCAGCGTGTCGTAACCAAGGCTGGTGAAAGTCGTAATCAGCGGGTCGTACTCGTGCCGGCTGGCCCCCGCCTGATGAAACAGCAGCAGGATTTTGTCGTTGCCGGACCGCGCCTGCGTAATCGTGCCGAATACGGCGACGCTATCGGAGGCATGCAGCGTGAGCGACTGACCGGCCCGGGCGATCAGCGGCAAGCAGAGTAAAAATATGACTGCGGCCGAAGTTTTATATGGTTTCAAATCATTGCTCCATCATCGCTATTGCCGGATCGAGCTTCGCCGCGCGCTTGGCAGGCAACCAGCACGCAAGCAACGTGATGAGACACAGAACGATCGCGCTGCCGATCAACGTCACCGGGTCGAATGGCGCGACGCCAAATAACTGCGCCGATAACAAATAGCCGAACAGCACGGCCAGGCCGAGCCCGACAAACAACCCGATGACGAGCAGCCTGAACCCGTCCTTCAACACCAGCCACGACAAATCGTCCGGCAGCGCGCCCAATGCCAGGCGTATGCCGCACTCGGCGCGGCGCTGGCCGACAGCGTAGCTCATGACGCCATAAACGCCAATCATCGCCAGCGCCAGTGCAATCGCACCGAACGCGATAATCAGCAACATCGTCGCGCGCTGATTCCTGAGCGTTCCCGACAACATGTCTTGCATGGTCTGCACGTCGAAAACCGCAACCGCGGCGTCTGCTTGATTCATCAGCTTTCGCAGCGGCTTCGCGAGCAGACCCGGCGGTACACTGGTCTTGATCATCAAGTAAGCCGCGCGCGTCGGATCCTGTGCGGCGCTCACATAAATCAAACGCGTCGGCACCGTTTCTTCGATGCTTTGAACCTTGACGGCCGGAACGACGCCGACGATGGTGTACCACTTGCCGGGATCGCTGATATAGATTTCCTGCCCAATGGGATTTTTCCCGTCGAAGTACTGCGATGCCACGGCTTGATTCACGATCGCGACGAGTTGACTGTTGACGGTGTCGCGCGCATCAAACATGCGGCCGCGAAGAACGGGAATGCCCAGCGCCTTGAAGTAGGCGCCCTCCACCACGATTTTGCCGGCGGTTGGCGTCGGCACGCCGCGCTGCGGTTTGTAGTCGCGCGTGCGCACATATTCGCCGGGCAGGCTGTCACACAGCGGCGCGCAACTCGCAATAGTCGCGGAATCGACCCCAGGCAAGGATTCAACCCGCGTCACCAGATCATGATAAAAACTGGCCAGCGCAGTGTCGCCGGCATGGTCCGTGCGCGGCACCAGCAGACCCGCGATCAGCATGCCGCTCTTGTTGAAGCCGGTCCGCGTTGTCTGCAGATTGACGAAGCTGTGCAGCAGCAGGCCCGAGCCAGCCAACAGCGCCGTCGCCAGCACGATCTCGACAACGACCAGCGCATTGCGGATGCGGCGCGCGCGCCGGCCGCCGGACATTGAACGGCCGCCCTCTTGCAACAGGGTTTGCAGGTCGGTTCGCGACAGGCGATGTATCGGCGCAAGGCTGACGAGCAGCGCGGTCGCACAAACGACGGCCAGCGCAAACAGCGCGACCCGCCAATCCGGTGCCACGGTAAAAATATCGCCGGTCGACAACAAGCCGGAGCCACCGATCAGGTCCAGCGCCCACCAGCCCAGGCCAAGCCCGACAAGTCCGCCCGGCACCGCCAGGGAAAGCGCTTCGACAACCAACTGCCGCGCGAGCGCACCGCGAGTTGCACCGAGCGCCGCGCGCATCGTGAGTTCGTGACTCCGCCCCAGCACGCGCGCGAGCAACAGATTGGCGACATTGACGCAGGCGATCAACAGCACCAGCAGCACGGCGCACTGGAGCAGCAACAGCGTCGTCGACTGATTACCCAGCAGCGCCTGCCGGTAGTGACTGGCGTCGAGCGCGAAACCGAGCCCCTGCACCTGGCGCCAGCCCTGGGCGGACATCGAGCGGCGCACGAAGCCGATTACCGAATCCAGTTGCGGCGCCACGGCGGCGAGCGTAGCGCCGGGCTTCAATCGGCCTATCATGCGGTAATTCAGCGGCCCGAAACGCTGGATATCCCGGTTGGCCGGCGTAATCACCAATGGGCGCCAGAAGTCCGCGCTGCGGTCGGGAAACGCAAAGCCGCGCGGCATGACCGCCACGACTCGAAAGACATGGCTGTCGACACGGAACGTCTTGCCGATCGCATCCGGGCTACCGCCGAACCGGTCTTGCCAGAAGCGGTAGCTCAAAACCGCAACACGCTCTCGCCCGCGTTGATCGTTATCCGCGCTGAACACATGGCCCAGCAACGGCTTGACCCGGAGCACGCTGAAAAGCGAGGCCGTCGCCGTTGTGCCGATCACCCGCCGCGCTTCGCCGTTGATCCGCACATTGAACGCGCGGGTGTTGTACAACGCGGCACCGGACAGCGAGCGAACCTGGTCCTTGACCTCGAAATACAGCGGCATGCCCATGCTGTACGAGACACCGTGCAGGTTGCGGAACGCCGCATCGATCTGCACGAGCTGCTCACCGTGCGGGTACGGCAACGGCTTCAGCAGGTAGCCGTTCAAGACGCTGAACACGGCGGTATTCGCGCCGATTCCGAGCGCAAGCGTGAGGATCGCCGCCGCCGCGAACCCGGGCCTGTCGCCCAGTTGACGTATGGCGAAACGAAGGTCGTGAAGAAAGGTGCCCAATGGTCGCGCCTCCGGTTAGTTCTGGCGGTAACCAAGCAAGGAGTGTGCCAAATCGCTTAGTACTTTTAAATCAACAAGTTACTGCGCCCTTTGAGATAACGCCATCTGGGTTAGTGTCCGGTTATGGGACGGGCCCGTCCCATAACCGGACACTAACCGTCGCACCCCGCTACGAATGGCGTTAGAATACGCGCAACTTTTCAACTGGCGTCCAAAGGTCGCTCGCCTTCCCGGCGGGCGTTTTAGTTTGGTAACCACAAAACCCGCACAATCCGACCTCTTTCCGGCCTCGCATTCCGCGGCCCCGGTCGCCTTGTCCCCCGCTCCCGTTTTGTAATCCAGAAGATCGAGTACGCTTCATGCCTCAAGCCAAGCAGGACCCTCGTAGCAAGCATCTTGAACGCGTGCGGGAACACGCGACGACCAAGGCAGGGGCGGAGGAGAAACCGCTGATCGAGGCATTTATCGGCCTCTACTACGCCGGCATCTCGGACGAAGACCTGCTCGAGCGGCGCCCGCAGGATCTCGCGGGGGCTGCGCTCGCGCACTGGCGTCTTGCCGAGGATCGCCCGCAAGGCCAGCCGGTGGTTCGGCTTTACAACCCGAGCGTGCGACGCGATGGCTGGAAGTCCACTCACACCATCTGCCAAATCGTCAACGAGGACATGCCGTTCCTGGTGGATTCGCTGACAATGGCGTTCACCAAGCACGAAATCGGCGTGCATCTGACAGTGCATCCGATCGTCGCCCTCACGCGCACCAGGGATCGCGGGATCCGCAAGATCGCGCCGGCGAGTTCCGAGTGCAAGGGCAAGGCGGAACTCGAATCGTTCCTGCACATGGAAATCGACCGGCAGACGGACGCGAAGCTGCTGGAGGAGCTTGAGGCGGATATCGCCACCGCGCTTGACGATGTGCGCGCGGCGGTCGGTGACTGGAACGCGATGCGCGACATGGCAGAGGCGATCGCGACCGGGCTGGACGCGGACAAACTGCCGCTGTCGACCGGCGAGGTTGAAGAAGGCAAGCAGTTCCTGCACTGGCTGACGGCCAACCATTTCACCTTCCTCGGCTATCGCGAATACGATCTGGTACGCGAAGACGACGAGGACATTTTGCGCATTGTCCCCGGCTCCGGCCTCGGCATCCTGCGCGACACCGGTCCGGAAAACGTGTCCAAAAGCTTTCTGGTTTTGCCGAAGGACGTTCGCAAACGCGCCCGTGCAAAGGAACTGCTGATTATCACCAAGGCCAATTCGATTGCGACGGTGCATCGGCCGGGCTATATGGATTACATCGGCGTCAAGCGCTTCAACGACGCCGGCGAAGTCATCGGCGAGCAGCGTTTTCTCGGGCTGTTTACTTCCGTCGCCTACAGTCTCACGCCGCGCAACATTCCGTTGCTGCGTCACAAGGTCGATACGGTGCTTCAACGTTCCGGGCTGCCGTCCAGCAGCCACGGCGGCAAAGCACTGCTGCACATCCTTGAAACCTTCCCGCGCGATGAGCTATTCCAGAGCACGGTCAACGAACTCTACGACACCGCCACCGGCGTGCTTGCGCTGCAGGAACGCCACCGCGTCAAGCTGTTTATCCGCCGCGACGCGTTCGGCCGTTTTTATTCGTGCATGGTTTACGTGCCGCGCGACCGCTACAACACGCGTGTCCGCGAGCGCATCCAGGACGTGCTGCGCGAGCATTTGAACGGCAAGAGCGTCGAGTCCTCCGCGCAACTGTCCGAGTCCAAACTCGCACGTCTGCACATCATCGTGCGCACGACGCCGTGGCGCTTCCCGAAGTTCGAGCTGGGCGAAATCGAAGAGCAGATCAAGCTGACGGTGCGCTCGTGGGAAGACCAGTTGCGCGATGCCCTGACGGCGAAGTTCGGCGAGGAGCGCGGGCTCAAGCTCTTCCACCGCTACGGCGAATATTTCCACGCGTCGTACCAGGAGGACGTCAAGCCGAAGGCGGCCGTTTACGACGTCGAGCAGATCGACGGGCTGACGGACGACGAAAGCCTCCGGATGAGCCTCTACCGGCCGACGTTCAACCCGAAGAGCCTGCTGCGCTTCAAGCTGTTCCGCCGCGAGCAGCCTATCTCCATTTCGACGGCGCTGCCGATGCTCGAAAACCTGGGCATGAACGTGATCAGCGAGCGGCCCTACCAGATGGAACTGGCCGACGGCACGCTCGTGTGGATTCAGGACTTTGAGATGATCTACGCGCGCCACGCGGAGATCAATCCCGATGATGTAAAAGGCATCTTCCAGGACGCGTTCGCGCGCATCTGGAGCGGCGAGGCCGAGAACGACGGCTTCAACAAGCTGGTGCTCGGCGCGGAACTGACGTGGCGCGAAACCACGCTGCTGCGCGCGTATTGCAAATACCTGCTCCAAACCGGCGCGCCGTTCAGCCAGACTTACATGGAGCAGACGCTGGCCGCGCATGCGGACATCGCCAAGCTGATGATCGAGTTGTTCGACATCCGTTTCGATCCGGCCGGCGTCGCGCGCAGCCGCAATAAACGTGCGAAAGAGTGCCTCGCGCAGTTGCACGAAAAACTGGACGCGGTCAGCAGCCTCGACGACGACCGCATTCTGCGCAGCTTCATCAGCGTCGTCGACGCGACGCTGCGCACCAACTACTTCCAGTTCGATACAAACAAGCAGCCGAAGCGTTACATCTCGTTCAAATTCGATCCGGCAAAAATTCCGGAACTGCCGCTGCCGCGGCCGATGTTCGAGATCTTCGTCTACTCCTCGCGCTTCGAGGCCGTCCACTTGCGTGGCGGCAAGGTCGCGCGCGGCGGCATCCGCTGGTCGGACCGGCGCGAGGATTTCCGCACCGAAATTCTGGGTCTGATGAAGGCGCAGATGGTCAAGAACACCGTCATCGTGCCGGTCGGATCCAAGGGCGGTTTCGTCGTCAAGCAGCCGCCGCACGGCGATCGCGACAAGCTGATGAAGGAAGTCATCGCCTGCTACCAGAATTTCATGCGCGGCATGCTCGACCTCACCGACAACCTCGTCGATGGCCAGGTCAAGCCGCCGCGCGATGTCGTGCGCCACGACCCGGACGACCCGTACCTCGTGGTCGCCGCCGACAAGGGCACCGCGACTTTTTCCGATATTGCCAACGGCATCGCCGCCGAATACGGTTACTGGCTGGGCGATGCGTTCGCGTCCGGCGGCTCCGCCGGCTACGACCACAAGAAAATGGGCATCACCGCGCGCGGCGGCTGGGAGTCGGTCAAGCGCCATTTCCGCGAAATGGGCACGAATATTCAGACGACCGATTTCACTGCCGTCGGTATCGGCGACATGGCCGGCGACGTGTTCGGCAATGGCATGCTGCTGTCGCGACACATCAAGCTGATCGCGGCGTTCAACCACATGCACATTTTTCTCGACCCCGACCCGGATCCGGAGACCAGCTTCAAGGAGCGCGAGCGGCTGTTCAATCTACCCCGCTCGACCTGGGACGACTATAACGTCGACCTGATTTCCACGGGCGGCGGCATTTATCCGCGCAGCGCGAAGCAGATTCCGCTGAGCAAGGAAATACAGGCGGCGCTCGACATCGAAGCCGAATCGCTGACGCCGCAGGAACTCATTCGCGCGATTCTGAAGGCCCCGGTAGACCTGCTCTGGAACGGCGGCATCGGCACCTACGTCAAGGCAGGCCGCGAATCCAGCATGGACGTCGGCGACCGCACGAACGACGCGGTACGCATCAATGGCAAGGAACTGCGCTGCAAGGTCGTCGGCGAAGGCGGCAATCTCGGTATGACGCAGCTCGGCCGGATCGAATACGGCCTGCATGGCGGACGGCTGAATACCGACTTCGTCGACAACTCCGCCGGCGTGGATTGTTCCGACCACGAGGTCAACATCAAGATCCTGCTCAACATGGCGGTGGATGGCAAAAAGTTCACGGTCGAAAAGCGCAACGAATTGCTGGCGAGCATGACGGACGAAGTGGCCGAACTGGTTTTGCGTAACAACTATCTGCAGAGCCAGGCGATCTCGGTTGCTGAATCGCAAGCGGCCCAACGCATCGAGGAGCATGCCTACCTGATGCGGCTGCTCGAACGCTCGGGTGCCCTCGACCGGGCACTGGAATACCTGCCAAACGAGGAAGAACTGGCAGACCGTCGTGCTGCGTCAAAGGGTTTGACCCGGCCGGAACTGGCCGTGCTGCTGGCCTACAGCAAAATCACCATCTATTCCGCGCTGGTCGAATCCGACGTACCGGAAGACGATTACCTGAGCCAGGAACTGGATGATTACTTTCCGACGCCGCTGCACAAGGGCTATCGGGGATTGATGAAACAGCATCGCCTGCGGCGCGAGATCATCGCGACAGCGACGACCAACAGCGTCGTCAACCGGATGGGGCCGACGTTTGCGCATCGCATGCAGGAAGAGACCGGCGCGACAGCTTCGGCCGTCGCGCGCGCCTACACTATCGCACGCGAAGCCTATGGCATGCGCGAGATATGGGCGGCGATCGAAGCGCTCGATAACCAGATTCCGGCCAGCGTGCAGTACACGATGATCACCCGCACGACGCGCTTTTTGCGCCACACGACGCGCTGGCTGCTCGACCATATGCGCCGCAACCTGAATGTCGCCGCGCAAGTCGCCGAACTGCAACCCGGCATCGCGACGTTGATGGATGCGATGCATACCGTGCTGCCGGAACATGGCCTCGAAGTATTCAACAAGGCGCGCGAGAAGTTCCTCGTGGTCGGCGTGCCCGAAACGCTGGCGCGGAAGATCGCGGCATTGAGCCCGTTGTACGCCGGCATGGATATAGTCGAAATCGCCGGGGCATCGAACTTCGACGTTATGACCGTCGCCCGAGCCTATTTCCAGCTCGGCGCCCGGCTCGACATCGACTGGCTGCACGAGCAGGTTGAAAGCCTGCAGGCGCAGGGGCATTGGCAGGCCGTGGCGCGCGGCTCGCTGCGCGAAGACCTGTACACGCAACAGCGCGAGCTGGCCACGCAGATCCTCGGCAAGTGCGGCAAACGTGAAGGCGTGGAGAATTGCGTCGAGAAGTGGCTGGTGTCGCACGACAGCATGGTCGAACACACGCACCGCGTGATTGGCGACATGAAAACAGCCGGCGGTGCAGCGGATTTCCCGACGCTGGCCGTTGCCTTGCAGGAAATTCGCAAGCTCGTACAGGCTAATGCGATCGCCGCGTGATTCGCTGCGCGCCGTTGTCCGGTAGCCATATCTCCACGACGAGGCCGCCACCGGAGCGATTCGATACCGTCAGCCGGCCTTCGTGCGCTTCCACGATTTCGCGGCATAACGTGAGCCCGAGGCCGGTGCCGCCCTGCTTGGTGGAGTAAAACGGCAACAAGGCGTTCTTCAATACGGCTTCGCTCATGCCGGTGCCGCGGTCGGAAACACGCATTAATGTACCGTTGCCGTTCTGCTCTATGGACAGCTCAATGGCCTCCAGCGGCGAGCTCGACTCGGCAGCGTTCTTGAGCAAATTGATCAGGACCTGTTGAATCTGTCCCACATCAAAACTACCGGGCGCTGACGGCAAAACGCGGCCAAGCGTGAAGCGCGTCGTTTCCGCCAGGCTCTTTATAAACTTGTCCCAGTCCACCGGCTCGGGTTGCGGCGGAGCAAGTTTCGCAAACCGCGCGTAACCGTTGATGAACCGGGTGAGATGAATGGATCGTTCCTCGACTGCCGCGAGGATCGAATTGATCCGATCGTCGACGGCCAACTTCTGCCCGGAATGCGCCAGTGAGGAAATCGGCGCCAGCGAATTGTTGATTTCGTGGCTGATGACGCGGATGACTTTCTTCCAGATATCGACTTCCTGGCGAGTCAACTCACGTGTCAACGTCTTGAACAGATAAAGTTTGTGCTGACGCGCATTCAGCCGAAAATCGCGTTGCGACACGTGATAGATTTCCTGTTCGCCGTCGGTCTCTATCGTGAACAGGCCGTCGCGCCCGCGTTCGACAGCCTCTCGAACCGCGGTTGGCGCGCGCTCAAGCAGCGCCGGAAAACTCTCTCCCTCCAGCGCGCGGCCACGATTGAAAAACTGGCGGGCAGTGGCGTTGCTGTAGACGATCTTTTCGGAGGCCGCCGTCAGCACCAGAGCGAGCGGCGAGCTTTGAATAACGGTATCCAGCAGCAGTTCCCGCTGAAAAAGATTGCGCCGTTCGTCGCGCAGTGCGTTGCCCACGCGGTTGTAATGCTGGACCAACTCGCCCAGTTCATCATTGCGCGTGACCGCGATGTTAATGCTGAAGTCGTTGTCGTGAAAGCTGGTCACCCCATCGCTCAGCGCACTCAGCAGCCGGTTTATCGGCCGCATGAACCGGTGGGCGGCGTAGGCAACGAACGCCAGCCCCGCAATAGCCGCGATCAGGTAAGCCAACCATCCCGGCGCCGCCAGGCGAATGATTGCCAGACTCAACGCAGCGCCGGCCGCAGCCACCAGGCTGACGAACACAATCAATCTGACTTCCAGCGAAAGCCGGATTTTCATTATCCTCGCTGCAAACCGTATTTTTCGATCCGCCGGTACAACGCCTGCCTGCTGAGACCCAGTTGCTCGGCCGCCTCGGCGATGACCCATTCGGTACGATTCAGTGTCGCTTCGATAGCCTCGCGCTCCGGTTCGACCTGGCTCGCCGGCAAACCGAGATCCGCAACCGCGATCGCCTGCTCGCGCGCGAGCAATTTCGCACGCGCCAGCCGGTTTTGCAGCTCGCGCACGTTGCCCGGCCACCCATAAGCGGTCAACGCGTCCTCGGCCGCGCGGCTTAACACCGCACCGGACGCCAGCAGCGCCCGGGCCAACGGTAGTATATCCTCGCGGCGCTCCGCCAGCGGCGGTACGGCCAGTTCGATGACATTCAGCCGATAGTAAAGGTCCTCGCGGAACTTGCCGGCCTTGATCGCGGCATTCAAGTCACCGTTGGTAGCGCTGACGATACGCACCCGGACGCGCCGCGTCTCATTGCTGCCCAGTCGGGAAAACTCGCCCGTTTGCAGCACCCGCAGCAGCTTGACCTGGCCGTCGAGTGGCAGCTCGCCAATTTCGTCGAGAAACAATGTCCCACCGTCGGCGGCTTCAAACCGGCCCGCGCGACTGCGGGTTGCACTCGTATACGCGCCCGCCTCGGCGCCGAACAGTTCGCTTTCCATCAGTTCGGCTGGCAATGCGCCAACGTTCACCTTGATGTATGGCCCGTCACGCACAGCCGAATTAGCCTGGATAATGTCGGCGATCTTTTCCTTGCCGGCCCCATTCGGGCCCGTGATCAGAACCGGCACGTCGGCATGCGCTACCTGCGCGGCAATCGATGCGATCTGGTGCATTGCGTCACTGGCATAAATCAGCCCGCACAAGTCATGCTTTTCCGCCAAGCGGTCTCGTTCCCGCGCCCGCGCGTCACGCAGCCGACGCTGTTCGCGCGTGGCATCGCCCAGTGCGATCAGATTTTCCGCCGTGGTCAGCAGCTTGTTATCGTTCCACGGTTTGGCGAGATAGTCCGCCGCGCCGGCGCGAACCAGTTCAACCGCAGTTTCGAGATGCGTCCAGGCCGTCAGCAGGATTACCGGCAACTCCGGATGCGATTCGCGAATACGGCGAAACAAGACGACGCCTTCGTCGCCGGACGTGGTATCGGCGGAAAAATTCATGTCCTGCACAACGAGATCGAAAGACTCGCGCGCCAGCGCGGCGAGTCCTTCTTCCGGAGACGACGCGCAGTGCGTGTCGATGTTGCGCAGCGAAAACAACACCCGCAGCGCAGTGCAAATCGCCTGGTTGTCGTCGATCACCAGAACCGTTGCCATGGCGCCTCAGCCTATACAGTACGCGTCGCGACCGCAGGCGGAATTGACGCGGCGCGAAGCGCCGGCATCAGCACGGCGACCGCCCCCAACACCCATAACAACCCAATGCCGGCCGGCACGTAATACCACGTCAGGCGCGGCACCGCGTAATGCATCACCAGCCAGTAATTGAGGCCTATAGCCAGGGCGCTACCGATAACGACGCCTATCGTGGTCATGAGCCAACTCTCGACCATGAAATAATGAATTATATCCGCCTTGCGCGCCCCCAGCGCGCGCCGCGTGCCGATCTGCTTGCGGCGACGGTTCACGTTGAATATTGCCAGACCGAAGATGCCGAGCGCAGTAATGGCAATCAGCAATGCGATAACGACCGTCAGAATCACGGCCATCGCGCGATCTTCACGATAATGATCGGCAATCGTCTTGGTCATCGAGTTCATAATAATGATGGTCCGGTCGGGGTTACTCTGCCTCAGCATTTTTTCGACCTTCGGCATCAGGCGGTCGCGCTGCCCCGGGTGCGTCCGGACGATGTAGGCCTTTTGTTTCGCTGTCACAACATCCGGCAACAGAATGCTCCAGTCGATGTGGCCAGAATAATTGTTGCCGTAAAACCGCTGTACGATGCCAATGATGCGGGACGGATCTTTGCCGCCCCAATAGATCGTCTTGCCCAGTGCGTCGCCATTCGGAAACAGTGCTTTTGCCAGCGCCTGCGTTACGATAACTACCGGCGGCGTGTAATCCTTCTCCGGATCGATATAGTCGACTTCCTGGTGAGTAAAGTTGCGTCCGGCAACCAACTTGAGTCCGAGCGCATTCAGGCCGTGCTCGTCGACATCGTAGATGCCGGCATTGACGCCGGGCATATTCTCGCCGCGCTTAGTCGTCAGGGTGGAATCGCTGCCGCTGCTGCTCATCGGAATCAGGTTGATCGGCGCGGCATCCACGACACCCGGCAGGCCGCGCAAAGTGCGCATGTCCTGCCGGATTGTGGGTTCGGCTTTGAAATCGGGCGTAAAGCCGAAACTGTAGAAAGCAAAGATGCCCGCCTCGTCCATGCCGGTCGGCCGCCCGATCAGCGCGAGTCTCTGATTGACGATAAACAGAGCGTTGACGACGATTGCAAGGGTGATGGCAATCTGTATCACCACCAGCACCGCGCCGGTCTTGTTGCGCAGCAGCGCGCTCAGAATAGGTCGCATGATGTTTCTCCTTGCTACTGCGTTTTCAAGTGCATCGCGACGCTGGTGCGGCAGATGCGCCAGGCCGGGTAGATGCCGGCGATCAAAGCCGATCCCAGTGCAATGCCGATCGCAATGCCGGCCAGCGTCGGGTCGAGCTGCGTCAACCCTTCATAGTTCCTGTAAAGCCCGCTGACGAGGCGCAAGCCCAGCCACGACAACGCGAGACCGACAAGGCCACCGCAAACGCCGATGACCCCCACCTCGACCAGGTGCTGATAAAAGATCATTACCCGGCTCGCGCCGAGTGCACGACGCACGCCGCTTTGCGCTGCCCGGCCGAGGAACTTGGCGAGCAGCAGCCCCGTCATGTTCACCAGGCAGACGGCGAGAAACATGAAAGCGAGGCCGAGCAGAATACTGTTGTCGCTTGCCACCACCTTTTCATAACTCAACCATTGCATGACGTTGCGCAGGCGGTTGTTCAACGGCCGCTGAAAGCGCCCCAGCTTTTTCTGCTCGCGCACATAATCGTCCAGAAAGCTCTTGTAGGCTGCCACCTGTGCCGGCGTATCGAGTTGCACCCAAAATTGCAGCCAGACGCATTCCGAATTCAGAAATGCTTCAAAGTCGGAACCGCTGTCCTTCCAGCAACTGGTACTGCCGCCTTGATGGATTTGCAGGGGCGCCGTCAGGCTGAGGGGCACATACACGTCATCCGGCTTGGCGAACGCGGTGGCTGTCAGGTCGTAATAACGCGGGGTCGGCCGCCAGGGTTTCAGCACACCAACCACCTTGAAGTAGCGGTGATACAGCTTGACGCTCCGCCCGATGCTGTTTTTACCGCCGAACAAGCGTTCATTGGTATCGTGGCTCAGCACCACCACCTGGTGCGCCTCGGCGTCATCCGCTTTCCCCCACGGACCGCCGTATTCAAACGGCGTATCGAACATCGGGAAGAAATTCCGGTACGTGACCCGCACGGTGACCGGATACGGCGGTTTGTCGGTGTCGAGTGGCTGCGCAATGGTGAAGGAGCGGAACATGGCATTGCTGAGCGGCGCCGGCCCTTCTTTCATCAAGGCTACGGAGTCGCGATACGTCGTCTGTTCGGGAACGTGATCGGGCGACTCATAAGGTTTGTCCGGATTCCAGTTATCGAGTTGCACCCTGTACAGTCGTGAACTCTTTTGCGGGATCGGGTCCGCCGACATCAGGTGGTAGACGGTAAACATCGTCATCGCGGTGCCGATGCCCAATCCGATCGCGCCGATGATCAGGACGCTGAGTACCGGATTACGACGCAGGCTCAACCAGGCGAGGCGGAGATTGTAAAAGAACATGCGGCTTACCTGCTGCGGCTAGAGCGGATGGATTCGGCCAGCGTCGGTCGCTTGCTGCCGGGCGGTCGGGTGCACGTCGACGGCCTCCACCTCGGTGACCTGGCCGTCCATGATGTGGACATTGCGGTGCGCGTAGCGCGCCATCTCGGGATCGTGCGTCACCATGACGATGGTCGTGCCGGATTCGTTGATGCCGCTGATGAGTTGAAGAATTTCGCGCGCCATCAGCGAATCCACATTACCGGTCGGCTCGTCGGCGAGCAGCAGCCGCGGTTGACCGGCGAGCGCTCGAGCAATCGCCACGCGCTGCTGCTGGCCGCCGGAAAGTTGTGACGGCAGGTGCTTCATGCGCGATGCCAGCCCGACGACTTCCAGCGCTTCCTGAATGCGACGATTGCGTTCCGCCGCACGGAGACCGCGATATCGCAACGGCACATCGACATTGTCAAAGATGTCGAGATCCGGAATCAGGTTAAAGCTCTGAAAAATGAACCCAATCTTTTCGTTGCGGATACGCGAACGCTCGTTATCGCTCAAGCGACTGACATTCTTGCCGTCGAGCTCGTATTCGCCCTGCTCGAAGGTTTCGAGCAGCCCGGTCACGTTCAGGAACGTCGTCTTCCCGGAGCCGGATGGTCCGGTGACGGCGACAAACTCGCCTTCATCGACGCGCAGGCTGAAATCCCTGAGCGCGCGGGTTTCGACCAGATCCGTTCGGTACACCTTGTTGATACGGGTCATGTTGAGCATTGGAAGATATCCTCAGTCGCTGATGAGTACGGTGTGGGCGCTGTTGAAGTCGCTGGTATCGGAGATAACGATGCGGTCGCCCGGCTGCAGGCCGGAAAGTATTTGCACCCGGTTCACGCTGATCGCACCGGTTTCAATCGGCTTTCGCGTCAGTACGCCATCGTGGGCGACGTACGCCACGTGCCCGCCGCCGCTGTCAATAAAGGGGCCGCGCTGCACCATCAGCGCGTTGTCGATCGACTCCAGCACGACACGGACCGAAACTTGCTGGTTCTGCTTGAGATCGGCCGGCGGCTCGCCCGCAAAGCGGATGCGCGCCGTTACCTGACCGTCCTTGACCTCCGGCGCGACCGACACGACTTTCGCCGGATAGGTCTGGCTGCCGATAGTAATTTGCGCGCCCATGCCGTTGCGTAGATTGTCGGCATAGCTTTCCGGGATTTGCGCTTCGATCTCGAAGGCGGACAGGTCTATAACACGAATCAGCGGCTGATTTTGCGTCACCACTGCGTTCTGGCCGACCTCCCGCGCCCCGACGATGCCGTCCACGGGGGACCGCACCGTCAGCCGGTCGGCGCGCCGCTGCAAGTCCGCAAGCGCCAGTTCCTCGCGCTGCAACTCGAGCTGCTTGGTCTTCAACTCGAAATCGAGCCCCTGCTTTTGCAGCTTGGTCTGAGCGAGGGCCTGCTTGTGTTCCAGGCGTGCGATGGCAGCTGCGTCCCTGGCCTGCGCGTACTCCCTGCGGCTGACGATGCCCTCATCCACAACGGCCTTGTAACGCTTTACCTCGCGCTCGGCCGCTTGCAGTTTCACGGCAGTCAAATTGACGCGCTGCCGGTTTTCGAGCTGCTGGTTATGGATACTGACCTTCTGCCGGGCAAGCGCCGTTTTCAGGCTCTGATACTTCGCCTGCTGCTGCTTGAGTTCACTGTCGAGCTCCGGGCTGTCCACAACCGCGAGCACCTGCCCCTTCCTGACGACGTCCCCCGGCTCGGCGCTGTAGGTCACCGTGCCCTGCGCCGAGCTGTACAGCATCGGCTGAACCGCCGCGACGGCACGGCCGTCCATGCTCACGTCACGCACAAACGTGCCGCGCTTGACGACGGAAAAACGGAGTTGCTCGCGCGGCACCGATTGCTCGGCGCTCAACCAGCGCATCAACGCCGGATAGGCCAACGCCAGCCCCACGGCCAATAACACCAGGACGCCCAGCGCGATCCAGCGCCGCCGCCGACGCTGCGGCGCGAGGTCAATCGGCCGATCCTGGCCGGAGGTGTCGCGGATGCCCCGGACTTGATTGTCGGTGCGGTCACTCAAAGCATTCATACCGGCTGGGTTAAGCAAAAACCATGCCAGCCCGATCAACCTGCCCAAGCCATTGAAAAATCAGGACTTAGTCAAATCTTTCGAAGTGTCCGGCGCCCGGAACGGACAACATCGTGCGGACACAGCGGACAGATTTCAGCTCTCGACCGCCAGTTCGGACGTGCAGGCCGGACAACGGCTCGCCTTGCTCGGAATGCTTGTGTAACAGTGCGGACATTCCTTCGTCGTCGGCGAAGCCGGCACGTCCTGCGGCTTGCGCTTGAGTTTGTTGATCTGCCGCAGCAGCGTGAAAATCGCCAGCGCGATGACGATGAAGGTGATGACCGTCCCGATGAACGAGCCGTAATTCAGCGTGACGGCGTGGGCGGTTTCCGCCGCTTTCAGTGAGGCGTAAGGCCCCGGCGGTGTGCCCTGCTTCAATACGAAATAGTATTTGCTGAAATCCCGGCCACCGAGGAGCAGGCCGAACGGCGGCATAATGACGTCGGACACCAGCGACTTGGCGATGGCGCCGAACGCGGTGCCGATGACGATGCCGATCGCCATGTCCATGGCGTTGCCGCGCATCGCGAATTCCCTGAAGTCGTGAAAGAAGCCTTTCACTTGCTGTTCGCTTTTATTGATATCCATTTTGCGCCTCCTTGTCGTTGCGCCTCACAACTGCGACATGACGTCTTCCATCGCCATGCCGCGCGACCCCTTGATCAATATTGCATCGCCCGGTTCGATTGCGCGCTGTAGCGTGTCCGCGAGCGCGGCTTTGTCGTCGAAATGCGCTACTGCGCCCGCAAATTTCTCCTCGCGCAGCGCATCCGCCAGCGCCTGCATGCGCGGTCCGTAAAGCAGCACGCCACACGCATCCATCTCGACGATCGGCGCGGCGAGCGCGCGGTGATAGCTTAGCTCGTCCACGCCGAGTTCCAGCATGTCGCCCAGGCACAGCCAGCGGCGCCGCTCGCCCAGGCTGATCAGCGTCTCGAACGCGGCCGCCATGGACAGCGGACTGGCGTTGTAATAGTCGGCAAGCACGGTTATGCCGTCGCGCAACTCAACCCGGTTCGAGCGCGCGGCATCCGGGCGATACTGTGTAAGTCCGGCGCGGATTTCCTCGCCGTCGAGGCCAAGGCCGCGGGCGACGGCCGCCGCCGCGAGTACGTTGAGCGCGTTATGGCGCCCCGGGAGCGGCAACGGCAAGCCAATCTCGTCGAGGCCAAGCCCCGAGATAACGACGCCATTCCCGTCGATGCGCCCACGAAGCCGGCGGTCGTCCGGTTCGCCATTCAGGCCGTAGCGGATGGCATGATCCGGCGCGCACGCGCGCAGCCTCGGGTCTTCGTCGTGGATAAAGACGCTGCCGCCCTGTTCGGCCGTGATCGTCAACAGCCGGCATTCCTCGGCAGCCACTGTCTCGATGTCGCCCATCGTTTCCAGGTGCTCGACACCGATGGTGGTGACCAGCGCCGCGCCCGGCCGCACCAGTTCCGCGTGTTCCGCCATCGCACCGGGCGCGTCGATGCCGATCTCGATTACGGCGGCTTCGTGTTCCGCGCGCAGCGCGGTCAGCGTCATCGCGAGGCCGAGGTAGCCGTTCCGGCTGCCCTCCGTCGCCAGCACATGTTCAAACCGGCCGCGCAGCATCGCGGCCAGCAGGTTCTTGGTAGTGGTTTTACCGGCCGACCCGCCAACGGCAACGACCGGAATATCGAAATGGCGCCGCCATTCGCCGGCAAGCGTGCGCCATGCGGCGAGGGTATCGTCGACCGGAAAGACGGTCGCGGCGATCGCCTGGCCGCGAATGCGGTTGCGCTCGACGAGAACGCCCGCGGCGCCGCCGGCAATCGCGGCATCGATAAACGCATGGCCGTCGAACCGCTCGCCGCGAATGGCGACGAACAGGCTACCCGCCACGTCGCCGCGCGAATCGCTGGTGACACCGGTGAATGTACGATTACCGCTCGGCGCTGCGAGGCCCAAAGCCCGCGCGACGAAATCCGTTGTCAATCCGGCTACAGGCTGTCTCAACGAAGAACCCTCACCCTGCGGTTACAATAACGCTGTGTACATGATACTGATTCTTGCGGCCGCGCTTGCAACAGGCTGGTTCTGGAGCGACACGCTGCGGGCGCGCGAGTCGATGCTCCGCCGCTGCCATCGCGCCTGCGACCAGCTCAACGTACAGCTGCTTGACGAAACGGTGGCGGTGCGGCGCATCGGCATCGGCCGCACGAGCCGCGGCCGGATCGCGCTTCGCCGGACCTACGAGTTCGAGTTCAGCGCCGACGGCGAGGACCGCTGGCCGGGCCGCGCAATCCTGCTCGGACAGGTGCTGGAAACACTGCAAATGGAAGCGCCGCATGGCGTGACGATCATGAACGATCCCAGTCTGCCGCCCATCCGCGTCAATCCCCCCTCGGAGCGTTACCATTGAATTCCGTTGCCAACGCGCTCGGCCTCGTCGGCGTTTTTCTCGTCCTGTTGATGTATTTCATGCTGCAGATTCGGCGGATCCGCGCGGAAACGCTGACTTATTCGCTCGTGAACGCCTGCGGATCGGTGCTGATTCTCGTGTCGCTGTATTTTTACTTCAACCTGTCTTCGGCGGTGATCGAAACGGCGTGGCTGGCGATCAGCCTGTTCGGCATTTACAAGGCACTGCGCGCCTAGCCAACCACCGACATCCATAATCCCAACCCCACCAGCGTCACCGCCAGCACCGGCGGCGTCACGATCAGGCCGATCTTCATATATCGACCCCAGCCGATCGCCACCCCCTTGCGCGCCAGAATGTGCAGCCACAACAGGGTCGCGAGACTGCCAAACGGCGTGAGCTTCGGGCCGAGATTGCAGCCGATCAGGTGCGCGTAGGTCATCGTCTCCCGCACTGCCGGGTCCGCCGGATGCACCGGGTTGAGCGCCAGCGCACCAATCAGCACGGCCGGCAGGTTGTTGGCCAGCGCGGAAAGAATGCCGGAAATGAAGCCGGTACCGAGGCTCGCAAGCAACACGCCCTCCCCCGCGAGCCATCGATAGGCCGTCGCGAGATAGTCGATCAGCCCGGCGTTCTTCAAGCCGTAGACCACGACATACATGCCCAGGCTGAACACGACGATGTGCCACGGCGCATCGCGCAGCGTCCTGACGACGGGGATCTTTCGGCCGCGAGCGGCCACCGCCAGGAGCAGTAACGCGGCCGCGCCTGTCAGCGCCGAGATCGGCACGCCGTAGCGCGTGGTAACGAAATAGGCCGCCAGCAACGCGCCCAATACCGGGAAGCTCCAGCGAAAGACCGCCCGGTCGACGATGGCGCCGGCGGGCGCGGCGATGTCGGCCGCCGGATAGGTCACTGGCAGATCGCGCCGGAACCAGGCCCACATGGCGAGCACGCTCGCCGCGAGCGCGACGAGGTCGACCACGATCATGACCGCCGCGAAACGGCCGTACCCGATCCCGAAGTAGCCGGCAGTGATGATGTTGGTCAGATTCGACGTGACCAGCGGCAGGCTCGTCGTGTCGGCGACAAAGCCCGTGGCAAAGACAAACGCGACCATCGCCCCGGGCTTCAGGCCGATGGCGCGCAGCAGCGCGATGATCACCGGCGTCAGGATCAACGCTGCGCCGTCGTTCGCAAACAGCGCCGCGACCAGTGCGTCGAGCAACAACACCAGTATGAACAGGCGCGCGCCGCCGCCGCGTCCCCAGCGCGCAACGTGCAGGGCCGCCCATTGGAAAAAGCCAGCCTCGTCGAGCAGCAACGAGATGACGATCAACGCAATAAAGGTGAACGTCGCATCCCGGACGATGTGCCACACCTGCGCGACATCCTGCCAGCTGACCACGCCCGTCAACAGCGCGACGGCTGCACCGAGTGCGGCGCTCCAGCCGACGTTGAGGCCGCGTGGCCGCCAGACAACGAGTGCCAGGGTCGCGAAAAAGATCAGCAGGGCGGCCAGCATGGGGCCCTAGTCTATCCAATTCGTGTATCACTCCCCCGAAATTTTAGTTATATTGTTGATTCAATCGCCTGACAAGGAAGTTAGCGATGAAGATCAGCCCCCGGCTGATTACGGCAGTGGTGTGTACACTGTTGCCGTTCGCGGCGGAAGCTGCGCCGCCCGTTTTCAAGGATGTTCCCGCGGCCACGCGCCAGGCGCTCGCCGCCGTTCAGCGCATCACCGACGACCCCGCTACGCGCGACGCCGCGGTCAAGACCGTGCATGTCAATCCGGCGCTTTTCGATGCGCGCCCGGGCGACCCGTTCGAGCTGCCGATCGGGCCGGGCTATCGCGTCGTAACGCAGAAAGTCATCCGCCATCCCGGCGGCATCACCACCTTTGTCGGCAAGCTCGCGAAGCGGCGCCCGCCGTACACCGTCACGCTCACCCGCGCATCGAACGGGGCGGTGGTCGGCCGCATTGGCGCCCCGGACGGGGTTCGCCACGTCCTCGCCGGCGATGAATCGGTGTCGCTGGTGGTCCGCTATGGCTGGCGGCCGCGGAAACCCGGCCACGACTGGATCGCGCCGCCGAGCCCGCCACGTCGGCAAGCATCGGCGCGCGGCTGGCAACCGATGTCGACGGACGAAATTCCCGCCGGTCCGGCCACGATCGACGTGCTGGTTGCCTACAGTCGCGGTGTCGCCAACGTGCACCCGTCCGTTTCGGCCTATCTCACGAGCCTGATCGACGCCGCCAATACCGCTTACAGCAGCAGCGGCATCGATCTGACGCTGCGGCTTGCCGGCTCGGTCGAGGTGCGCTTCGGCGACGGCATGAGCGCCGACGCACTCCTGCATTGCGTCAGCAAATCCGCCACGGACACGATACCCGGCTGCGCCGACGAAAGCGTCCGCGTGATCCGCACGCTGCGCGCCATCGACGCGGCCGATATCGTTATGATGATGGCGAAAACCTCCGGCGATGCGGTCAACGACACCGCCGGCATCGCCTACGAGGGCGGCGCCGGCGAATGCGGCGCGCATCCGTACTGTTTCTCCACCGACTACGCGTACGCCGCGATGCTGATCGGCTTTCGTGATGAATCAACCTTCACGCACGAAATCGGCCACAGCCTCGGCGCCGGCCACGATCTGAACGCGCCCGACAATGATGGCGCATTCGGCTTTTCGCACGGGCATCTTTATGGCAGCAACAACGGCACCGTCATGGCCTACGCCGACGACCAGCATCTCATCTTCTCGAGTCCCGGCTACAACTGCGGCGACGACGCGTGCGGCAACGGCCAGACGGAAGATAACGCCGAAACGCTGCGCCGCACCAAGGGCATCGTCGCTGCTTACAGCGCTCGCGTGCCGGAATACACGCAAAGCGGTATCGCGGCCCCGGGGCAGCCGTTGGCGCTCACGCTGACGGGCAACGGCCACGGCATCGTCGGGCGGACGGCGTCGGTGTGGTTGCTGAAAAACGACGAACCGGTACAGGCACTCGATTATGCGGTGTCGATCGACGGCACGCTCGCCAAGCTTGCGCTGCCTGCCAATCTGGCCCCCGGTGCCAACTACAAGTTGCAGTTCAACCCGAACGCGCGGCCGGCCATGGCCTTTACCACCCCGTTGAACCTGACCTGGAAGGCCCCTGAGTTAGAAGCCTTCACTGTTGAAAAAGTCGGGCAGCAACAAGCAACCTTCAGCGTAACCGCAGCGCCGCACGGCCTCGACACGACGCTTGCATTGTCGACAGCTCGCGGCGACGCACCGCCCGGTCCGACGATCTTCCCGGCGGGTGCGAGCGGCGATCGGACGATCACGCTCGACGGCCTCCACTGCGGTACCCGTTACTACGCCCATCTGGATGCCCGCAACGCGGCGGGCATCGCCGCGCGCGATGTCGCTTTCACGACCCTGCCGTGCGGCGGCGCGAATCCGATCATTACGGCCGTGCAGCCCGGCGACGGCGACAGCCATCGACAACGGTTCGTCGTCACCGGGTCGCCGAACGGCGCGACGACCGGCTACGCCATCCAGTATGGCAAAGGAGCATGGTACGGCGGTCTGCACAGCGCCTGGCAAACCTTGTCCGATAGGGGTCAACTGGCGTTCACGCTGGACGGGCTTGAGTGCGGCACGTCCTACCAGTACCGCGCGATTGCCTACAGCGATTTCGGCGACGCGCATTCAGCGCCGGGCGCGTTCACGACCGCACCGTGCCAGCCCGGTGCACTCTCGATCAGCGGCGACACGACCCTAAACGCCGGCCATCCGGTCGCCACCTATATCGTGCGGCGCAGCGGCGGCAGCAACGGGAGAGTCACCGTGCAATACGCCGCTACCGGCGGCACGGCGAAGGCCAACCGCGAGTTCCTGCAATCAGCCGGAACGCTGGTATTCGACGACGGTCAAACCAGACAGACCACCAAGGTTCCGATTCTGCTGTCTCCGGACAATCGCGGCGACTACGACTACCGCCTGACGCTCAGCGATCCGACCGGCGGCGCCACGCTCGGGAGCGCTCACAGCGTCGGCACGGTGATCGAATACCCGGCTGACCTGTCGCCCGAAACGGTGGCGGGCGGCGACGACGGCGGCAGCGAACCCGAGCCGTCCGGCGTTTCGAACGCCACCGGTGGCGGCGGCGGTGTCGGCCTGCTGGCGCTGGCCACGCTGTTCGGCCTGTGCCTGCGACCAGCGAGGAGACTCTGGTAGGATGAATCAACGGTTATGGACGATTTATACGCGGGCGCGGTGCGCCGCGCCAGGAGCAAGAGCATGAAGATTCTGACCCGGTGCCTCCTCCTGCCGGCCATCGCCGCACTGGCGGCCTGCGCCACCGTGCCGGAAGTGCAATACGCCCCGCAAGCCAATTTCGCGGCGTATCATCGCTTTTACTGGCAGCCCGTCACGCACCGTCCGCCGGTGAAAAACCCGATCCTCGACAGCGAAATACTGGACCAGCGCGTACGCGCGGCGGCAGTGCAAATGCTGCTGAAGCACGGCTACCAGCAGGTCGATAACGCCGCGGCCGCCGATTTCGTCGTAACCTACCAGACCGCAACAGAGCGGGCCCTGCGCTCGAGCGGCGGCTTTCGGTTCGGCGTCGGATTCGGCTCCCCGTTTTATAATCCGTTCTACGATCCGTTCTGGGGCGCCGCGTATTACCCACCCTACAACATCGAGTCGTACCAGCAAGGCGACCTGATCATCGATGTCATGGATGCCCGCACGCACAAGCTGGTCTGGCGCGGCTGGACCACCGCAATCGTCCGGCCGGAAAACTTCAGCCAGGGCGCCGTCAACGACATGGTGAAGACAATACTGAGCCGCTTCCCGCCGCCTTAGCTGTTGCAACCGTCGCCGCATTGCGGCACGCTGGTAAACCCTTGCGGTCTTTCATCAGCGTCGCGCTCCGCCAATGTACGCCCAATACTTCGGACTCCGCGAAAACCCCTTCACCATTACGCCGAATCCGCGCTACCTCTACCTTGGCGCACGGCATTCCGAGGCGCTGGCCCATCTGATTTACGGGGTCACCGAAAGCGGCGGTTTCATCCAGCTCACGGGCGAGGTCGGCACCGGCAAGACGATGCTGATCCGGAGTCTGCTGGAACAACTGCCGGCGCACACCGACGTCGCGCTGATTTTCAATCCCCAGATGAAACTGACCGAGTTCCTGCGCACCATCTGCCGCGAACTCGGCGTGCCGGCCGAAGAGGGCCGGACCAGCGCCGATATCACCCGATCGCTCAACGCGCACCTGCTCAAGGCGCATGCCGACGGTCGCCGCGTCGTGCTGATCGTGGATGAAGCGCAGGGCCTGCCGCGCGACCTGCTGGAGCAGGTTCGGCTGCTGACCAACCTCGAAACCGGGCAGCACAAGCTGATGCAGATCATTCTCGCCGGGCAGCCGGAGCTGCGCGAAATGCTGGCGCGCCGCGACCTGCGCCAGCTCGCGCAGCGTGTCACGGCGCGCTACCATCTCATGCCCCTGACTGCCGTCGAAACCCGCGAATACGTGGAGCATCGTCTCCGAATCGCCGGCGCCGGCGGCGCTATTTTCACGCCCGCGGCATTGCGGGAACTCTATCGGCGCAGCGGCGGCGTGCCACGATTGATCAACATTCTGGCCGACCGCGCCCTGCTCGGCGCATACGCGGCCGAAGAACGCCGCTGCGGCGCCGCGCTGGTGCGGCGGGCGGCAGATGAGGCGCTCGAAGTGCCGGCGAAACCGCAATGGAAGCTGCGTGTCGCCGCCGCGGCACTGGCAATCGTCGCGCTCGCGTTGGGCGGCCTGCTGACGCGGCAATGGTCGACTGCCAACGCGCAGGCCACGAGCACCCGCGTCGAGCCGCCCGCCCCCCGGCCGGATCCGCTTGCCGCCTGGTTGCAAAAAGCCGGCTCGTCAGCCGGTACCGACACGGCCTTTGCAACGCTCTTTTCGCTCTGGGGCGACAGCTACGCGCCCTTCAGCCCGACGCCCGCTTGCAACCAGGCGCGTGTGCTCGGGCTGCGATGCCTGTATCAGCAGGGCTCGTGGCAGGAACTGGCGAGTTACGATCGGCCCGCCATTCTGAACCTGACATTGCCCGACGGCCGCCGGTACCAGGCTGTGATCGTCGCGCTCGGCGACGGTGCGGTCACCCTGCGCGCCGGCGCCGCCGAAAAAACGGTCCCGGTCGCCGCACTCCGGCGCGACTGGAATGGCGAGTTTCTACTGCTTTGGCGACCACCACCGGATAGCGGCGGTCTGCTGCAGCAGGGCATGTCCGGTCCTGCCGTCGCCTGGCTGCAGACGCAACTGGCCAAGCTCGACGGCGGCCTCGCGAGCGCCACCGCCGGTGCAGCCGCCTACGATGCCGCGATTGCGGGCGCGGTCAAACGCTTCCAGCGCGCGCACAATCTCGCCGTCGACGGCATCGCCGGCGAGCGCACGCTCATCGAACTGAACAGCGCGCTCAAGTCGGCCGGGGTGCCGTTGTTGCGCGCGGGTGCCTCCTGATGTCGCTGCTGCTGGACGCTTTGAGACGCTCGGAACACGAGCGTCAGCAGACGCTGAAAACGCGCCTCGGGCGGTCGGGTCCGGCGCCTGCGCCGGTGCGGCCACGCGCGCCGTGGGCGTGGGCCATCGCCCTGCTTGTCTGCGTGAATCTCGGATTGATCGCGCTCTGGACGACCCGGTCGAAACCGGCGGCGCCACCGCCCGACAAACCGGCGTCCGTGTCGGTGCCGGCGCAGCAACCTGTAGTTCGCTCTCTGGCGCAGGAAGCGACGCTCGATGTGCCGCCCGCCGCGACCACTTCCGCGCCGCAGCGGACCATCGCGGCGAAGACGGAATCCGCGCCACCAGCCGGTGACGATGCGCAACCGCTGGACACGCTGCCGCAGTCGGTCCAGCAGGACCTTCCGGAACTGCGCATGCAGGTTCACGTGTACTCCGCCGATCCGGCGAAGCGCTTCGTCATGTTCGATATGAAACGCTACCGGGAAGGCGACACCCTCGCCTCCGGCCCGAAGATCATCCGGATCACGCGCGAAGGCGTCGTCCTGCAATACCAGGGCAGAACGTTTCTGCTGCCGAACCGGCAGTAATCAGTGCTTTGCAGGCAGCGCCCGGCGCGGCCCGTTCAACAAATTCACTGGCGCGTACTGATCGGTCAGCACCGGCGCGTGGGGATCCCAGTTGCGCTTGTCGCTGGCCAGATTGGCAAGGTGCTGCACGTCGATGCCGAAGCGCGACAGGTCGTAGGGGTAGGCCTTCGCGCGGCGCGCCAGTTCGGCGGGCGACACCGGCTCGCCCTTGCGGGTGAGAATGATCCGGTTGCCGCTCATGCCCGTCACGTTGAGGAACCAGCCGAACGCTTTCCTGTAGGTGACCGACTCGCTGTCGTACAGCTTGCTCGACGAAAACGTGTTGGCCACCAGCACACCATCCGGCGCCAGAAGCTGGCGGCACTCGCGCAGAAACTCGACTGTCATCAAGTGCGGTGGAATGTAGTCGCCGTTGAAAGCGTCGAGAATGATCATGTCATAGCGTTCGCTGCGCGCGATGGCGTGCTTGATGTAAACGCGGGCGTCGCTGACGATGACATGCTGCGTCCCGGCCGGCTTGTAGTCGAAGAATCGCCTGGCCACGTCGACCACGGCCCTGTCGATCTCGACCGTGTCGATGCGCGCCCGCGGATACAGCTCGTGCAGCGCGTAGGGCAATACCGCCCCGCCGAGGCCCGCGATCAGGATGCGCTTCGGATGCGCATCCAGAATGACGCCGCTCATCGCGAATTTGGTGTATGCGAATACCATGTCGTCGCGATTGCTGTCGTAAACGCAGGACTGCTCCAGCGGCACATGGCGATGCACCGAAAACTTGAGGCAGCGCAGATCGCCGCTGTCGGTGACAACAATGTTGCGGTAGAGCGATTTCTTCTTGTAGAGGACCTGTGCATGCACCAGCGCGGGCGCCGCCAGAAGCAGCGCGATGGAAGTCAGCAATCGCATTTTCATGTTGTCTCCACGGCGTGAACCGGCGCCCGTGGCAGCCAGGCGGTGAGGCCGCCGGCGAGCAGTATGGCCGCCAGCGCCAGCAGAATGTGGTTCACTTCAAAATAAAGCACGAGATAAAACGAAGTGGCGAGCGTGCCGAGTGCGCTGCCAAGCGTTGAAACGAAATACAGCTTGCCGGCCATCTGCCCGCTGCTCGCGGTGGCGACGACCAACAGGCGGATAGCATAGGGCGAGACGATGCCGAGTATCAACGTCGGCAGCAGGAACAGCAGCAGCGCCGCACACAATGAGCCGTAACGCGGATCGTAGATGCTGGTGAAAATCCATTGCATGACCGTATCGGCGAACAGCACCAGCGGCACGATGGCAAACGCGGCAAGCACTAAGACCGCGCCGAACTTGCGCAGGCTCGGCCGATTGAGCGACAACTGCCCGCCGATGAGATAACCCAGCGCCAGCGCCAGCATGAAGACGGCGATGATGCTGCCCCAGACGTAAATGCTGTTGCCGAAGTACGGTGCGAGGATGCGCCCGCCAAGCAGTTCGATCGACATGACGCTGTAGCCGGCGATGAAGACCAGCGCAAAAACCAGGCTGCGGAACACGTCTCTCCCTCGGATTGATAAACCAGTTCAGCTATCATAGCGGTTTTACCTGAACGGCTTCTTTTCCCAATGAGATCACTGAACCCCTCCGACCTGTACGATGTACGCGCCATGCTGGGCGAAGACGAGCAGATGGTGGCCGACACTGTCGCCCGTTTTATCGACGAACAGGCCCTGCCGGTCGTCGCCGAGGCCTTCGAGGCCGCGCGCTTTCCGCAGGAACTGGTGCCGGAAATGGCCAAGCTCGGCATTCTCGGCAGCTCGATCGAAGGCTACGGCTGCGCCGGGTTGTCCGGCACCGCGTACGGGCTGATCTGCCAGGAACTGGAGCGCGGCGACAGCGGCCTGCGCAGTTTCGCGTCGGTGCAATCCAGTCTCGTGATGTTCCCGATCCATGCCTACGGCTCGGAAGAACAAAAGGAGCGCTGGCTGCCGGCGATGGCGACCGCCGAGGCGATCGGCTGCTTCGGCCTGACCGAGCCGCACGGCGGCTCCGATCCGTCGAACATGAAGACTGTCGCCAAAAAACAGGGCGGCGACTGGGTGCTGAATGGCGCCAAGATGTGGATCACCAACGGTTCGATCGCGGACGTGGCGGTTGTCTGGGCGATGACCGACGACGGCGTGCGAGGCTTTCTGGTCGAGAAGGATATGAAGGGCTTCGACGCGCCGGAAGTGCATCACAAGATGTCGCTGCGCGCGTCTGTCACCTCGGCGCTGTACTTCGACAACGTGCACGTACCGGAAGCCAACGTACTGCCAGGCGTCAAGGGGCTCAAGGGGCCGCTGACGTGCCTGACGCAGGCGCGTTACGGCATCGCCTGGGGGGCGATCGGCGCGGCGCTCGCCTGCTATAACGAGGTGCGCGAATACGTGAAGACGCGCGAGCTGTTCGGCAAGACACTCGACCACACCCAGCTCGTACAACTTCGGCTCGCCGACATGGCGCGGCGCATCACCGCGGCGCAAGTGCTGGCCATCCGCCTTGGCCAGCTCAAGGACCAGGGCCAGTTGCACCCGACGCAGGTGTCGATGGCCAAGTGGAACAACGTCCGCATGGCGCTCGACATCGCCCGCGAGGCACGCGACATGCTGGGCGGCAGCGGCATCACCACCGAGTTCTGCCCAATCCGGCATGCGCTGAATCTGGAGAGCGTGATCACCTACGAAGGCACCGAAAGCGTGCATCAGTTGGTGGTCGGTAAGGAGATTACGGGAGTGTCGGCTTTTTAAATGAGCGCCGCCAACAAATCCGTCGCGCGCGCCATCAACCGTGCCGAAATCGTCGATCGCAACTTCACTGCCTTCGTTGACTCCTGGGACGAAGACCGGCCACCGCGGCCGGCGCTCGACGCGCCGCTCATCGATGGCAGCCCGCTGACCGGCGCTGCCTTCCTCGAATTGTTCGAATCGCAACTGCTCTCCCGGCACCTCGACCTGATCGCGCGTGCGATGCGGCTGCGCAACGAGGGCTTTTACACGATCGGCAGCTCGGGCCACGAATGCAACGCGGCGGTCGCGCGGGTGGCACGCCACACCGACCCGGCGTTTCTGCATTACCGCAGCGGCGGCTTCATGATGGAGCGCGCGCGCCACGTGCCGGGCATCGATCCGGTGTACGACACGGCGCTGTCGCTCGCGGCGAGCGCCGAGGACCCGATTTCGGGCGGGCGGCACAAGGTCTGGGGCAGCGTACCGCTGTGGGTGCCGCCGCAGACCAGCACCATCGCGAGCCATCTGCCCAAGGCCGTCGGCACCGCGATCGCCATCGCGCAATCGGGCCGCCTGAAGGCGGGCTTGCCGGTGCCGGCGGACAGCATTGTCCTCGCGAGCTTCGGCGACGCGAGCGCCAATCACAGCACGGCGCTGGGCGCGTTGAACGCCGCGCAATGGACCGCCTATCAAAAGCTGCCGGCGCCGGTCGTGTTCGTTTGCGAGGACAACGACACCGGTATTTCGGTCAGTACGCCGGCGGGTTGGATCGAAGCCAACTTCAGGACGCGCCCGGGACTGAAATACTTCCAGGCCGACGGCCTCGATCTCGTCGACACCTACGCCGTGGCGAAGGAAGCCATCGACTGGTGCCGTGCGCACCGCGCGCCGGTGTTCCTGCACCTGAGGATGAAACGACTGCTCGGCCATGCCGGCACCGATTTCGAAACCGAATACCGCTCTGTCGAGTCGGTCGAAGCCATCGAGGCGCAGGACCCGTTGCTGATGAGCGCGGAGACAGCGCTGGAAACCGGCCTGCTGAAACCTGCCGAAATCGTCGAACGTTACGAAGCGGCCCGCGAGCGCGTTGCCGCCGCCGCTGCGAAAGCGGCCCGGCGGCCGAAACTCACCAGCGCCGACGCGGTG
>DASSBR010000004.1:0-129464 GCA_035698525.1 Gammaproteobacteria bacterium | reverse complement strand
GGGATACGCCACTCCGCAGCGTCAAGGTCAAACTCCGCCCATTCCGCCTTTCTCAATTCGCCCGGCCGCACGAACACCAGCGGGGCCAGCTTCAAGGCCGCCAGCGTCACGAAATGGCCGCTAAAGCCGTCTATGGCCCGTAGCAGCGCCCCTATGGCCTTCGGCTCGGTCACGGCGGCATGGTGCTTTGTCTTTGGCGTCTTGAGCGCGCCCCGTAGGCTGCCGGTCGGGTCAATCTCCGCCTTGCCTTCGATGATGGCGTAGCGGAATACCTGCCCGCATTTCTGTTTGAGCCGTTGCGCGGATTCCAGCTTGCCGCGCGCCTCTACCTTGCGCAGCACGGCGAGCAATTCACGCGGACTTATCTCGATGATGGGGCGGTGGCCAATGTACGGGAAGGCGAAGGATTCCAGCAGCCAAGCGTTCTTGTTGGCGGTCGCTTCGCTCACCTCTTGGCGCTTCATCCATTCGCGCGCCACAGCCTCAAAAGTGTTTCCGGCCGCCAGCGTCTTGGTCAGGTTGTCGCGCTGCCGCTGAAAGCTCGGGTCTATCCCGTCCCGTAGCAGCCGCCGGGCATCGTCCCGGCGCTCGCGGGCTTCGCTCAACGTCACTTCCGGGTACTTGCCCAGGGCCAGCATTTTCGCCTTGCCGGCATACCGATAGCGAAAGCGCCACAGGCGCGAACCGTTCGGGGGAATCTCGATGCACAGGCCGGCAGAGTCGGCCACGCGGTAGAGTTTGGCGCGCCCTTTCAGGTGGCGCAGTGTCGGGTCAGTCAGCATGGCGGCAGCCCCTTGTGAGTATATATCGCGCCCTATGGCGTGATATGTCAGTGCGTACCGCTCAATCTACTCGCAATATATCCCGGCTTCAATAGGACGGGTTAGGACGCTATAGAACCTAAAGCCAATAAAAAACCCGCACTTAGGCGGGTTCTATGGACGGTATCGGATGGGCTAAAACGGGTTAATGGTGCCGGAGAGAGGAATTGAACCTCCGACCTGCTGGTTACGAATCAGCTGCTCTACCGACTGAGCTACTCCGGCATCGGCGCGGAAGTATAGCGAAAGGCTCTCAGCCCGGCAAACCAGCGTCGCGAATCCGAACGATGACGTCGACACCTTGGCGCTCCGTCCCCTCCGGCAAGGCGGGCAAAGCCGCAAAATGGACCTGATCGGCCGGGATGTCGGTCAACTCGCCGCTGTCGACATGGTAAAAGTGGTGGTGCAGCTCGGTCGTGGAATCGTAGAAGACGCGGTTCGGGTCGACGACGATCGCCTTGATCAGACCCTTGTCGCACAACAGCTTCAGGGTGTTGTAAACCGTTGCCTTGGAAACCTGGACGCCGCGCTCCCGAAGAATGCTTGACAGGCAGTCGGCCGACAGATGGCGCGGCCGATCAAGCAGCGCACTGGCAATCTCGATACGCTGCGCCGTCGGTTGCACGCCGGCGGCCGCAAGCCGTTCGGCAATCGTATCTTGCCCCTCACCCGGTTTGTTCGTTGATTCGGTCACATCTTCAGTATAGGTAGACTCGGCATCCCGCGCCACTTCCGCGTATCATACGCGGCCATGCCGTTCATCGATATTGGCGCCAACCTGACGCACGACAGCTTCGATGCCGACCGCGACAGCGTGCTCGAACGCGCTCGCGCGGCGGGCGTCGAGTCAATGGTCGTGACGGGCGCGGACCTGGCCGGCAGCCGCGATGCCGTCGCACTGGCTCGCGAGCATCCGGCGCTTCTATACGCGACCGCCGGCGTGCACCCGCACCTCGCCGCCACGTACGATGACCACACCACCGCAGACCTCCGTGAGCTGGCCGCGGAAGCCGAAGTCGTCGCCGTCGGCGAGTGCGGCCTGGACTACTTCCGCGACTTCTCGCCGCGCGCCTCACAGAAAGCCGCCTTTGCGGCGCAGCTTGAACTCGCGGCGGAACTGGCGATGCCGGTGTTCATGCACCAGCGCGACGCGCATGCCGATTTTGTCGATATTTACGACCAGTACCGCTCCGGTGTTGCCCGCGGCGTCGTACACTGCTTCACCGGCACGGCGGATGAACTGGACGCCTACCTGGCCCGGGACTTGTACATCGGCATCACCGGCTGGATTTGCGACGAACGCAGGGGCGTTCACTTGCGCGAGTTCGTGGACCGCATTCCAGCCGATCGCTTGATGATCGAAACGGACGCGCCGTACCTGCTGCCGCGCGATCTCGATCCGAAGCCGGCTTCGCGGCGCAACGAGCCGATGCATCTCGCCCATATCGCGCAGGTCGTCGCGGACTGCCGCGGCGAGGACCTGGCGACGCTTGCGGCGAACACGAGCGCCAACGCGCGACAATTTTTCGATTTGACTCAACCGGGAGAACATCGACGTGAACACGGACAAGCTGCAGCAATTCGTTAACCGCCAGTGGGATGAATCGATCCTGCCCGTGTTGCAGGATTATGTGCGCATACCCAACAAGTCGCCGTCGTTCGATCCGGACTGGGCGGCGCACGGCCACATGGATCGCGCGATCAAGCTGGCGGAAAGCTGGTGTCGCGAACAGGGCTTTGACGATGCGCGTCTCGAAATCATGCGGCTCGAAGGGCGCACGCCACTGCTGTTCATGGAAATTCCGGGCGACTCGGACGATACCGTGCTGCTTTACGGCCACCTCGACAAGCAACCGGAGTTCAGCGGCTGGGAAGCCGGCTTGAGCCCCTGGGAACCGGTGATGCGCGGCGACAAGCTTTACGGCCGCGGCGGCGCTGACGATGGCTATGCAGTGTTCGCCTCGCTCACCGCCCTGCGCGCCCTGCGCGAGCAGAACATTCCGCATTCGCGCTGCGTCGTGGTGATCGAATGCTGCGAGGAAAGCGGGAGCGACGACCTGCCGCACTACATCGATTCGCTCGGCGAGCGCATCGGCAATGTCAGCCTGGTCGTCTGCCTCGACGCCGAATGCGGCAATTACGACCAACTCTGGTGCACCACTTCGCTGCGCGGCAACCTTGTCGGCACGCTGACTGTGAATGTGCTGACCGAGGGGGTTCATTCCGGCGCGGCCAGCGGCGTGGTGCCCGGGAGCTTCCGCATTATTCGTGAACTGCTGGCGCGAGTCGAGGATGCCGCCAGCGGCGACATTCTGCTCGATGAACTGCACGTGAACATTCCCGAGATGCGCCAGGACCAGGCGGCCAGCGCCGCCGCGGTGCTGAAGGATATCGTCTGGCAGAAGTTCCCGTTCGCCGGCAATACCCGCCCGATTGCGAACGACCCCGAAACGCTGCTGCTCAACAACACCTGGCGGCCGGCGCTGGCCGTGACCGGCGCGGAGGGGCTGCCGGAACTGGGCAGCGCAGGTAACGTGCTGCGTCCGGAAACGACGCTCAAGCTGTCGTTCCGCCTGCCACCGACGGCCGACGCGGCAGCGGCTGCGACCGCCGTCAAGGCTACGCTGGAAAAGGATCCGCCTTACGGCGCGAAGGTATCGTTCGAGTGCGATTCATCGATGGGCGGCTGGAACGCGCCAGCCATCAAGGACTGGCTGGCACAGTCCATGGCGGAGGCGTCGCGCGAGTTCTTCGGCGCGGACGCGATGTACATGGGTACCGGCGGCAGCATCCCGTTCATGGGGCTGCTCGGCGAGAAGTTCCCGGAATCCCAGTTCCTGGTGACGGGCTTGCTGGGGCCGAAGTCGAACGCGCACGGGCCGAACGAGTTCCTGCACATTCCGACGGCGAAGAAGCTGACGGCGTGCGTGGCGCGAGTGGTGGCCGACCACCTGAAACGAAGCTGACGCCTCTCTTCCCTCAGGGAGAAGGTTGGGATGAGTGGGAGTGAGGGAGAGGGGACAAGAGCGCTGCCCAAGCTTCAGCGTAATTTCCGCCGCCCGAGGCTTTAGGCCACTCTGCCAGCTCCCGCAACAAACACACCTTCTCCGGCCGCCCTTTCGGAAACTCGCTCGCGTCGTTGAACACGACGCGTCCGTCCACCGGCAGGTCCGGCGACAGTGCCCGCACCGCGGTAATCCGATCCTGCAGCCCCGGCAGTGGATTGCGCAGCGCGTGCCGGCCGCTGTCGTTGAGTATGGCCCATTCTTCCAGGCGCTCGCCGGCGAATACCGTGCCGTCGACGTTTTTAAACTCCACTACCAGCACGCCCTGCCCAGTCAGCACCAGGCGGTCGATGTGGATGTGACCGTCCACCGCGTCGGGAATGACGATGTCACGCAATTCGGCGGCGCCGATGCGTTTCAGCACGCGATCGAGCCGGCGATAGACGTTTTTATGGCGGCGAACGAGCCAGGCGATCAGTACCGCGAGCACAATGGCGGCGCCAATCGCAGTCGGGATGAGCGGGATTTGAGCAGTCAGCATGATGTCGCGGATTATACCGGGCGAAGCCTTTCTTTGGGGCGTTAATAGTACTAAAATAGTCCCCATTATGGAGGCGGTACCAATATGCTCCGGCTAAGCAAACTGACCGACTATGGCACGGTGGTGCTCGCGCACATGGCGGCGCAACCGAAGACGATGCACACGGCAAGCGATCTCGCCGCGCGTACGCATCTCGCGCCGCCCACGGTTTCCAAGCTGCTGAAGCTGTTCGCCAGGGGCGGGCTGGTTCAGTCGTATCGCGGCGCGCAGGGCGGCTACAAACTTGCGCGCAAGCCGGAGGAAATCACCGCCGTCCAGATCATCGACGCGGTGGAAGGCCCGGTGGCGATCACCGAATGCAGCGTACGAGACGGGTTGTGCAACCTGGAGCCGGTCTGCGCGATCGGCCACAACTGGCAGCGCATCAGCCTGAGCATCCGCGAGGCGCTGAAGACGGTCACACTGGCCGATCTGGCCGGGTCGATGCCGCCGCATTCACCGCAGGTCAAGTTCTCTGCTGCCCGCCCCCGGGCGACAGCTCAGTAGGAATCGCATATGGCGATACAATCGAACGAAGTTGAGAATCTCGTCCGGCGCGAATACCAGCACGGATTCGTTACGGACATTGAAGCCGACACCGTTCCGCCGGGCCTGAACGAGGACGTGATCCGGCTGATTTCGGCGCGCAAGAACGAGCCGGAGTTCATGCTCGAGTGGCGCCTCAAGGCGTTCCGCCACTGGCTGACGATGCGCGAGCCGAAGTGGGCCCACGTGCACCATGAGCCGATCGATTACCAGTCGATTTCGTACTACTCGGCTCCGAAGAAGAAGGAAGGCCCGAAGAGCCTCGACGAGGTCGATCCGAAGTTGCTGGAAACCTACGACAAGCTCGGCATTCCGCTGCACGAGCAGAAGCAGTTGGCGGGCGTGGCCGTCGATGCGGTATTCGACAGCGTGTCGGTGGCGACAACGTTCAAGAAGAAACTCGCCGAGGCCGGCGTGCTTTTCTGCCCGATCTCGGAAGCCGTGCAGAAATATCCGGAGCTGGTGCGGCAATATCTCGGCTCCGTCGTGCCCTACTCCGACAACTTCTTCGCGACGCTCAATTCGGCGGTCTTTACCGACGGATCTTTTGTGTACATACCGAAAGGCGTCCGCTGTCCGCTGGAGCTGTCCACCTATTTCAGGATTAACGCGGCGAACACCGGTCAGTTCGAGCGCACGCTGATCATCGCCGACGAAGGCAGCCACGTCAGCTACCTCGAAGGCTGCACCGCGCCGATGCGTGACGAAAATCAGTTGCATGCGGCGGTCGTCGAGCTGGTCGCGCTCAAAGACGCGCAGATCAAGTATTCGACCGTGCAGAACTGGTACCCCGGCGATGAGAACGGCAAGGGCGGTATTTACAACTTCGTCACCAAGCGCGGCGAATGCCGCGGCGACAACTCGAAGATTTCGTGGACGCAGGTCGAAACCGGCTCGGCGATCACGTGGAAATATCCCGGCTGCGTGCTGACCGGCAATAACTCCGTCGGCGAGTTTTACTCGGTGGCCGTCGCGAACAATTATCAGCAGGCCGATACGGGCACCAAGATGGTGCATATCGGCAACAACACGCGCAGCACGATCGTCTCGAAAGGCATCTCCGCGGGGCACGGGCAGAATGCGTACCGCGGCCTGGTCAAGGTGATCGGCAAGGCGAGCGGTGCGCGGAACTTCACGCGGTGCGACTCGCTGCTGATGGGCAACGAATGCGGCGCGCACACGTTCCCGTACATCGAGGCCAAAAACCCGACCGCGCAGATCGAACACGAGGCGACGACGACCAAAATCGGCGAAGACCAGTTGTTCTATCTGCGTCAGCGTGGACTATCGGAAGAAGATGCCGTCAACATGATCGTCAACGGCTTCTGCAAGGAAGTCTTCAAGGAATTGCCGATGGAGTTCGCGGTCGAGGCACAGAAGCTGCTGGGCGTCACTTTGGAAGGTGCAGTCGGATAAATCGGAATCGTTATGCTTGAAATTAAAAATCTACATGCCAAGGTCGACGGTAAGGAAATTCTCAAGGGCATCGACCTCAAGATCGGCGCCGGCGAAGTGCACGCCATTATGGGCCCCAACGGCTCGGGCAAGAGCACGCTGGCGCACGTTCTCGCCGGCCGCGGCGGCTACGAAATTACCGGCGGCAGCGTCGACTATCGCGGCCATGCCCTGCTTGAGATGGAGCCGGAAGAGCGCGCCCGCGAAGGCGTGTTTCTAGCCTTCCAGTACCCGGTCGAGATTCCCGGCGTCAATAACGTTTACCTGCTGAAGGCAGGCCTGAACGCAATGCGCAAGGCGCGCGGCGAGCAGGAACTGGATGCCTACGATTTCCTGAGCCTGGTCAAGGCCAGGATGAAAATCATGGGCATGGACGACAGCTTCCTGAACCGCGCCGTCAACGAAGGGTTCTCCGGCGGCGAGAAGAAACGCAACGAGATTCTACAGATGCTGGTGCTGGAGCCGGCCCTAGCAATTCTCGATGAAACCGATTCGGGTCTCGACATCGATGCGCTAAAGGTCGTGTCCGAGGGCGTCAATACGCTGCGCGGCCCCGAGCGCAGCATGATTCTGGTGACGCACTATCAGCGGCTGCTGAACTACATCCAGCCGGATTTTGTCCACGTGCTCGCAAACGGCAGAGTCGTCAAGTCCGGCGGCAAGGAGTTGGCGCTGGAGCTTGAGGAACGCGGCTACGACTGGCTGCGCGGGGAGGCCGTTAGCGCATGAATGACGAAGTCGCCGAAAGCACGCAGCGTTACCTCGATGCGTGGGAAAAGCTGAAGGCGCACGACGACCGGCTCGGCGAATTGCGCCGCGGCGCCCTCGCCCGCTTTGCCGAACGCGGTTTTCCCGGCACGCGCGTCGAGGAGTGGAAGTACACGAACCTGCGCCCGCTGGAGCGGCGCAAGTTTGAGCTGGCGCAGGAACTGCCGGCAAATCTGCCGGAGGCGGCAAGCCTTCCGTTGGCCGATGCGGGCCTCCCGACAGTGGCATTCGTGAATGGGCAGTTCGCCGCTGGCCTGTCGCGCCGGCTGGATGGCTTGCCTGACGGGATCCAGGTGCGCAGCATTGCGGCCCTGCTCGACGAGCAGCCGGAGGCATTGCAGCCGCACCTCGAAGCCGCCGCAACGGCCAACGACAATGTTGCCAGTACGCTGGCCGAACTGAATACCGCCTTTTTCATAGACGGCGCCGTGATCGACATCGCTGCCGACACTTGCCTCGACCAGCCGCTGCACGTGCTGTTCATCTCGCAGCAGGCGGACGCATCGGTGGTCTCCCACCCGCGCGTGATCGTGAACGCCGGCCGCGGCAGCGAGGTTTCCATTGTCGAGCATCACATCGGTATCGACGACGCCGTTAACTTCAGCAACAGCGTCGCGCAGATCGTGCTGCACGACAACGCCGCGCTGCGCCATTACCGCGTGCAGCAGGAGAACGCGCGGAGCTTCCACATCAGCAACGCGCGCGTCTGGCAGTCGCGCGACAGCCGCTACCTTTCGCTCAATATCGACCTGGGCGGCATGCTGGTGCGCCACGATCTGCACGCGTATCTCGCAGGCACGAATGCCGAAGCCATCCTGGACGGCCTGTTCGTGCTCGGCGGTCGTCAGCACTGCGACAACCACACCTACGTCAACCACATCGGCCCGCACACACGCAGCCGCGAGCACTACAAGGGTATCCTCGGCGACCACTCGCGCGGCGTGTTCAACGGCAAGGTTTACGTCGAACCCGGTGCTCAGAAGACCGATTCCAACCAGACCAGCCACAACCTGCTGCTGTCTGACAACGCCGAAATCGACACCAAGCCGGAACTCGAAATCTACGCCGACGATGTCAAGTGCAACCACGGCGCGACCGTCGGCCAGCTCGATGAAACTGCACTGTTCTATTTGCGTTCGCGCGGCCTGGGCGCGGACGAAGCACGGCGGCTGTTGATCACGGCCTTTGCGCGGGAAATGCTGGATTCGATTGAAGCTGCGCCGGTGAAGAAATATCTGGAAAACGCCCTGGCAGTTGCTTTAGGAGGCTATCAAGGATGAGTACGCTGATTAAGGAAGCGTCCGCGCCGGCCTTCGACGTAGAGCGTGTACGTCGCGACTTTCCCATCCTCGCCGCTAAGGTGCGCGGCAAGCCGTTGGCTTACCTGGACAATGCCGCCACCTCGCAGAAGCCGCAAGTCGTCATCGATTCGGTTCAGCAGTACTACACACGCGTCAATGCAAATGTGCATCGCGGCGTGCACATGCTGAGCGAGACGGCGACCGAAGCCTATGAAGGCGCGCGCGAAACGATTCGTCGTTTTATCAACGCGGCGAGTGTGCATGAAATAGTTTTCACGCGCGGCGCCAGCGAATCGATCAATCTGGTAGCGCAGAGTTACGGCGGCGACGAATTCCACGCCGGTGACGAAATCGTGCTGACAGCGATGGAGCATCATTCCAACATCGTGCCGTGGCAATTGATCGCGCAGCGCACCGGCGCCAGGTTGCGCGTCACGGACATCAACGATGACGGCGAAGTTGATCTCGATCACTACCGCTCCCTGTTCAACGAACGCACCCGCTTTGCTGCGTTGTGCCATGTCTCGAACGCGCTCGGCACGGTCAATCCTGTCGAAGAAATGATTGCGGTCGCGCACGAACACGATGTGCCCGTGCTGCTCGACGGAGCACAGGCGCTGCCGCATCTGGCGGTGGACGTGCAGGCGCTCGACTGCGATTTCTACGCCGCATCCGGACACAAGGCGTTCGGTCCCACCGGTATCGGCTTTCTGTATGGCAAGGAGACGTTGCTGGATGCGATGCCCCCCTGGCAGGGCGGCGGCGAGATGATCCGCATGGTGCGCTTCGACCGCACCGAGTACGCTCCCCTCCCCCACAAGTTTGAAGCGGGCACGCCGCATATTGCCGGCGCCGTCGGGTTCGGCGCAGCGCTGACCTACCTCGAACAGCTGGGGATCGATGCTATCGAAACGTATGAAAGCGAGCTGCTGGCCTATGCCACGCAGCGGTTAGTGGCGATCGAAGGCCTGAGGCTGATCGGCACCGCGCGGCGCAAGGCCGGGGTATTGTCGTTCGTACTGGGCCGCATCCACGCGCACGATCTCGGCACCATCGTCGATCAGCACGGCGTCGCCATTCGCACCGGACACCATTGCGCGATGCCGGTGATGGAGCGATTCGGGGTGCCAGCGACCGCGCGCGCCTCGCTCGCGTTCTATAACACCCGTGCCGAGATCGACGCGCTCTGCGACGCGCTCGAAAGCGCGAAAGAGGTTTTTGCCTAATGGATCTGAGCGATCTGTATCAGGACATCATCATCGACCACAACCGCTCGCCGCGGAATTTCCGCCGTATTGACCCGGCGACGCGCCATGCGGAAGGCTTCAACCCGCTCTGCGGCGACAAGCTGACGGTGTACCTCAAGCTGGACGGCGACCGCGTTGAAGACGTGAGCTTCGAGGGCGCCGGCTGCGCGATCTCGGTCGCGTCCGCGTCGCTGATGACGGACACATTGAAAGGCAAGACGCAGGCCGAAGCCGAAGCGCTGTTCAACGACATGCACGCACTGCTCACCGGCAAAAGCGACGAAGCGCCGGAACGGCTCGGAAAGCTCGCCGCGCTCGCGGGCGTCCGGGACTATCCGTCGCGCGTCAAGTGCGCCACGTTGTGCTGGCACACGGTGCAGGCGGCGCTCGAAAAGCGTGAAGCGGCAACGACGGAGTAAGTGGCGATGATGTTCAATGGAGAAACCGTTGCGCTTACGCGGGATTGCGAAGCCGTACTGGTGCCCGCCGGTCACCGCGTGATCATTCCAGAAGGGACGGAGGTGACAATCACACAGGCATTGGGCGGCAGTTTCACGATTTACGCGGGAGGCAACCTGGCGCGGATCGATGGCCGCGACGGGGATGCACTGGACCGCGAACCGTTGGAAGGCCCCGCCCTCGCCGACGACGCGTCGCGCGACGAAGTCGAAGCCGCGGTCACCGATCAGCTTAAAACGGTATTCGATCCGGAAATTCCTATCAACATCGTCGATCTCGGACTCGTGTATGAGTGCGCAACGGTGGAACTCGGTCCGCATCGCTACCGCGTCGAGGCGAAGTTGACATTGACCGCGCCTGGCTGCGGGATGGGCGACATTCTGGTCGAGGATGCGCGCGGCAAGCTGTTGGCCATTCCACAAATCGAGGAAGTTGATATCGAGCTTGTGTTCGACCCGCCCTGGAACCAGAGCATGATGTCGGACGAGGCTCGGTTGCAGACAGGAATGTATTACTAGGCACTGGCGCTTCGACGTCAGGGATAAGGATAAGACGCGGAATGGGTGACTGGATTGATGTCAGTGCGGCTGCGGAGTTACCGCCGGGGAAATTCGCAATTACCGATTTTGGTGATATCGAGATCGCCGTTATCAACGTCGGCGGCACGTTCTACGCTATCGAGGACGTCTGCACCCACGACGGCGGCGAACTGACAGGCGGCACCATAGAAGGCGATCAGATTGAATGTCCGCGCCACGGGGCTCGCTTCTGCATTCGTACCGGCGCGGTCCTGGCACCGCCGGCTTACGAAGACATCGCGACCTTCCCGTGCCGGGTCGAAAACGGCATCGTTCAGGTGCGCGACAATCGCGACGACTGACCCGGATCAATGGAATTTATCCCGGCAGCACCGCCGTTCCGTCAGCGCCGAATATCTCGTGGTAGTCGGCGCGCGCGGCATTGATCACGTCGCACGCCCGTTCGCGACCATACGGCTCTTCGATCTGAACGCCCATGTTGCCGCCGGGAATCCACTTGTACGTATAAAAGTAGTGCATCAGACGTTCGACGATCTGCTCCGGGACACCTGAAAGGTCCTTCGCGTCGCCCCAGAAGTGATCGCCATCCAGCACCGCGATGATCTTGTCGTCCGCTTCGCCATGGTCGTTCATGCGCAACCCGCCGACCACGCGCGCGGTCAGAAGAATCTGGCTGCGCTGAATCGGCCGCTCGGAAATCACGCAGATATCAAGCGGATCGCCATCGCCCTGCAGCGGCGTTTCGCCGAGCGCACCGACGCGCGGGCCGCAATAGGTTCGCGGGATGTAACCGTACAGCGTCGGTGGCTGCGCAGAGCTGCGCTGCGGGCGATCGACCATCAGATAGCCCGTTTCCTTGTCCACCTCGTACTTCACCAGGTCGAACGGCGTCATTTCGATATAGGCGTTGACGACTTCAGGGGCCGATGAGCCGATATCGAGACCGTGCCACGGATGCGGGCGCCACTGGTGGTAAGGCTTCACAGAAATCTCCGTTTTTTTGTGCGAGAAGAAAAGCCGGCCATTATAGCGGCTATCTTCTCCTTTCAGAACCGTTTGCAGGTTTATCGTCATCCTTGACCTCGTATTCGCCTTCTATGAAGTCGCCGCGCGGCGGCTGCCGGCGCTGAACCTGGCGCTGAATCTTGTGCCGGAGCCACCACACGCGCGCGACCACGATCAATATCAGGATCAGCGCCATGCCCGCCAGTATCAGAAAGGCCACGAAGCCGAACAGCAGGCTGACGCCCACGACGACGGCCGCGACGATCAATGTCAGCGCGCGCGCGAACGGATTTTGTGCTGGTGGTAATGAGCGCATGAAGCAGCAGCCGCGATGATTAAACCGACTGCAAAAATTCGCGGAAGCCGGCGCCGAGTTCGGGATGTGCGAGTCCGTAATTGACCGTCGCTTTCAGGTAGCCCAGCTTGCTCCCGCAATCGTAGCGGGTGCCCTCGAACTGGAAGCCGTAAACGTCCTCTTCGCCAAGCAGCGCGGCAATGGCGTCCGTCAACTGGATTTCCCCGCCCGCGCCTTTACCGGTTTGGCGCAGCAGATCGAAAATCCGCGGTGTCAGCAGATAGCGACCGACGACGCCGAGGTCCGACGGTGCGTCCTCCGGTTTCGGTTTTTCCACCATCCCCTTCATCTTGAACAGGCGTTCTCCCGCGGGCTCGGAGTCGATGATGCCGTAGCTCGACGTCGCTTCGCGCGGTACCCGCTGCACACCGACGAGGCTGCTGCCGCGCTTGTCGTAGACATCCCGCATTTGAGTCAGCACGCCACGATCGCCGTCGTCGATCAAGTCATCCGGCAGCACTACGAAAAACGGCTCGTTGCCAACGATAGAGGCGGCGCAGAGCACCGCGTGGCCCAGTCCGAGCGCCTCCGGCTGGCGTACGTAAACGCATTGCACGTCGTCCGGCAGCATGTCCTGGACCATCCGCAACTGTGCTTCCTTGCCGCGCAGTTGAAGCTCGCTTTCAAGCTCGTACGCCCGATCGAAATGATCGGGAATGGAGGTTTTGTTGCGCCCGGTCACAAATACCAGAACCTTTGCGCCGGCGGCGACCGCTTCCTCGGCCGCATATTGAATCAACGGCTTGTCGACGACCGGCAGCATCTCCTTCGGGCTCGCTTTCGTGGCCGGCAGAAAACGGGTCCCGAGACCGGCAACGGGAAATACGGCTTTGCGGATAGTTTGCACGTCAGAATCCTTTCAATCTCAAAAAAGCAAAAAAAAACGCGCTCCAGCCACACCTGGAGCGCGCCGTTCTGAAAGTTTACCTATTTCTTCGCGTCGGTAAACAGGATGTTCTTCTTGTTTTCATCGACCGTCTTGTCACCGATTCCTTTCACAGCCTTCAAATCGGCCAGCGATTTGAACGGGCCATGCGCCTTACGGTACGCCACAATGGCCTTCGCCTTGGCTATTCCGACGCCCGTCAACTCCTTGGCGATCGTTTTGGCGTTCGCGGTGTTCACGTTGACTGTCCCGGCATAGGCACCGAAGGCAAGCCCCGTGGACAGGAGAATGGATGCAATGATCAGTTTTTTCATTATTGCCCTTTTCTGGTTGGCATTTTAGATGCAATGTGCGACCGCATCGTACCAGCCAAAGCCGGATGTTTCAATTATGATTTCATTCCTTAATGGGCGTTATGGACGCGAACCGGCGTCGCGGTGTCCGGCGGCGCTGCCTGACGACGCGGCGCCAGCGAGAAATCGTGGAACGGCTTTGTGCTCCCCCAGGTGCGACAGCTTGGACATTGCCAGTAAAGCGTCTTGCCGGCATATCCGCACTGCCCGCAGCGGAAGCTCGCACCTTCGCTCAACAGCCGCCCGAGAGCCTGCTGCATCGGCGCCAGATTTTCGGCGGTCACCGGGCATGCCGGATGATCAGTCAGCGCGTTCAGGATGCTGTGCAATCCCTCGAGCGAAGAGGAGTTGTGGATGTATTCGCGAACGCAACGCTGCGTGACCGGCGTCGACAGTTCCGGGTGGAGGATTGTCGCGACCGCGAATTCCGCCGCTGCCCGGGAATGATTGGCGGTCATCGCCGCCGCCAGCCGGTCAAGCCCATCGGCCGAGTCGAGCTGGCGATATGCTTCCGCGAGCGGCGGTAACACCTCGCTGGCGAAGCCAACGTCACTTTCGAGCGCGCGGCGGAAGTGCCGCACAGCGAGTTGCGGCTCATTCGTCCTTAGCGCCAGCTGGCCCATCATGATAGCGGCACGAACATTGTCGCGGTCGAATGCCTGCGCCCGCTTCAGCAACTTGAGAGCGCCGCGCCAGTCGCCGCGTTCGCAACAGGCACCCGCCAGTTCGCAGAAATAGTGGGCAACCACAGGATTTTGATCGTCTCCCGTTGCAGCCTCCAGCTTGCGGCGAATCGCGACTGCCTGGTCCCAGTCTTTCTGCTGCTCGTAAATCGCCACAAGGTGGCGAAGCGCGACTTCCATATGCGGGCGCACGTCGACCAGCTCCAGAAACAGCGTTTCGGCGCGATCGAACAAGCCGGCGCGCATGTAATCCTCGCCAAGCTCCCTCAGGGCCTGGTTGCGATCCCGGCGAGTCAGGTTCGGACGCGCAATCAGGTTCTGGTGCAGGCGAATGGCGCGATCGACTTCGCCGCGGCGGCGAAACAGGCTCGCGAGAGCGAAGTGCGTTTCCACCGTCTCCGAATCCACTTCGACCATGCGGATGAAGACTTCGATAGCCTTGTCGGGCTGCTCGTTGAGCAGGTAATTCAGACCCTTGAAGTATTCCACGCGTTGAAACGGCGGGCCGCTCTGGAACATGTGTCCCTTGCCGCGGCGGGCGAGCAGCCAGCCGACGCCCATCGACACCAGGACCAGAACGAAGAGACCAATCAGGCCTTCAATGGACATCTTTGAGGGGCGCCTTGCGGAGACTCGTGACTTCCGCCTCGGCATTGCGGACAGTCTGGCGGAGCTTGCGGTTGTCCCGCCGCAGACGAAGCATGCTGAGGCTGCAGCCGACAAAACCGAGGATCAGTCCCACTATACACCCGCCAAGGGCGACGTAAGAAAGCGGCGCGTCTATGGTTCCCCAGATGTAGTCGAGATTGACCGGCGCGGCATTGCGCAGCGCAAACAACAGGCCGATCACGAATACAATCAGCGCAAAGAGGAAGCTCAAAACCCGGATCATGAGAATCTCCCGCCAGCGGCCCGCAAAAGCATCGTCACCGACAGCGAGCCCCGGCGAACGAAATTGCTTCGGTCGTCAGCCGGCCAGCGACGTCGCCCGCGGCGCAGCCGCGGCCGGCAGTTCCGCTGCCTCGAAGTCGACCCGCTGACGAAGGTCCTTGCCTGGCTTGAAGTGCGGCACATGCTTGCCGGGCAAAGCCACGGCGTCGCCACTCTTGGGATTGCGACCCATGCGCGGCCGGCGGAAATGCAGCGAAAAGCTGCCAAACCCGCGAATTTCGATGCGCCGCCCCTGCGCCAGCGCCGCCCCCATCTGCTCGATGATCATCTTCACCGCGAGTTCAATGTCCTTCGGTGGAAGGTGAGCCTGCTCGCGGGCCATGAACTCAATCAATTCGGACTTGGTCATGAATTGGCGCCACCCAGAAAATTCGATAACTGTTGGTGCCGCTCCGCGCACGGAGCGGCGCCAACATAGCAAATCGCTCAGGCTTCTTCGTCCCCGGCGATTTTTTCCTTCAGCAGATCCCCCAGCGTCGTCGTACCGGCCGACGACTTGCTGCTGTACTCGTCAATGGCCTGCGCTTCTTCGTGAATATCCTTGGCCTTGATCGAAATGCTGATCGATCGGCTCTTGCGATCGACGCCGATGAACTTGGCTTCGACCGTTTCGCCCTCCTTCAATACGCTGCGTGCATCCTCCACGCGGTCGCGCGACAGCTCGGACGCGCGCAAGTAGCCTTCGATACCTTCGGCGAGATCGACGACGGCGCCCTTGGCGTCCACCGATTTCACCGTGCCGCTGACAATGCTGCCCTTCGGGTGCGCCGCGAGAAAATTCGACAACGGATCCTTTTCGAGCTGCTTGACGCCCAGCGAGATGCGCTCGCGCTCGGCGTCGACGGCCAGCACCACGGCTTCGACTTCGTCGCCCTTCTTGAAGTTGCGCACCGCTTCCTCGCCCGGAAGGTCCCAGGACAGGTCGGAAAGATGCACGAGGCCGTCGATGCCACCATCGAGACCAATGAAGATGCCGAAGTCGGTGATCGACTTGATCGAACCAACGATACGGTCGCCCTTGTTGTGCATGGCCGCGAACTCGTCCCACGGGTTCGCGAGGCACTGCTTCATGCCGAGCGAAATGCGGCGTCGGTCGCCGTCGATGTCGAGCACCATGACTTCGCATTCATCGCCGACCTGGACGACCTTGGCCGGATTGACGTTCTTGTTGGTCCAGTCCATTTCGGATACGTGGACCAGGCCTTCGACGCCCTCTTCGATCTCAACGAAACAGCCGTATTCGGCCAGATTCGTGACGCGTCCGAACAGGCGTGCGCCGATCGGATAACGGCGCTCGATGTCAACCCACGGATCTTCGCCGAGCTGCTTCAGGCCGAGCGACACGCGGTTGCGCTCGCGATCGAACTTGAGCACCTTGACTTCGATTTCCTGCCCGACTTCAACCACCTCCGACGGGTGCTTGACGCGCCGCCACGCCATGTCGGTGATGTGCAGCAGGCCGTCAATGCCGCCGAGGTCGACGAACGCACCGTAATCGGTCAGGTTCTTGACGATGCCCTTGAGGATCAGGCCTTCCTGCAGATTTTCGAGCAACTGCTCGCGCTCGGCGCTGTATTCTTCCTCAACCACCGCGCGGCGGGAAACCACGACGTTGTTACGCCGCTGGTCGAGCTTGATGATCTTGAATTCGAGTTCCTTGCCCTCGAGGTAGGTCGGATCGCGCACCGGGCGCACATCGACCAGCGAACCCGGCAGGAACGCGCGTACTTCGTCGATATCGACGGTGAAGCCGCCCTTGACCTTGCCGCTGATGAAGCCGGTGACGATTTCGCCGGCCTCGCTCGCCTTTTCGAGCTTGGTCCAGGCGCGTGCACGCCGGGCTTTTTCGCGCGAAAGGCGGGTTTCGCCGAAACCGTCTTCGACGGCATCCAGCGCGACTTCGACTTCGTCCCCCTCGGAAATGGTGACTTCGCCGCTGTCGTTACGAAACTGTTCGACCGGGATAACGCCTTCGGACTTCAGGCCCGCATTGACGATGACCACATCCTCGCCAATCGACATGACGACGGCGTTGATGATCGCGCCCGGCTGCATCTGCTTGTTGGCGATGCTTTCTTCAAAAAGTTCAGCAAAAGATTCAGACATCAAGTTATCAGTCCCGCGCGCTGGAACCGTTCCAGGCGCATTGTTAAGCCGCAAATCCGTCACTGGTTTACGGGGTACGTCAAAATGAACGCGAACGTCCTGTTCCGTTCACCAAAGCCAACACCGCCGCAACGACCGCTTCGATGGGCATTCCGGTGGTGTCGATCGTATGCGCGTCCGGCGCGGGCTTCAACGGCGAGATTGGCCGCCTGGCATCGCGCGCGTCACGCTCTTCCAAGTCTTGCAAAAGGCGGTCAAGGCTAACACTTAACCCTTTCTGATTCAACTGCTTATGGCGCCTTTCGGCACGCTCGCGGGCGCTGGCTGTCAGGAATACCTTGGTTTCCGCATCGGGAAAAATGACTGTCCCCATATCGCGGCCATCGGCGACCAGCCCGGGCGGTGTGCGGAACCGCCGCTGCAGCGCCACCAGCGCCGCCCGCACCTCCGGCAGAACGGCGATTTTCGAGGCGGCATTGCCGCAGCTCTCCGCACGGACGGCGGCGGTTACGTCCTGACCGTTTAACAGAATCCGGCTCTCGTCGGCATCCGATACGAAACGAATGGCGAGCGTCGGCGCGAGCGCGGCGACCCGCTCCGGCTCGTCGGCATGAATGTGCGCTTCGGCGGCCGCGTGCGCAAGAATCCGGTACAGCGCGCCGCTGTCGAGGTGGTGCCAGCCGAGTTCGCTCGCGACCAGGCTGCTGATCGTGCCCTTGCCTGAACCGCTCGGGCCGTCGATGGTGATAACCGGCGCTTCCGCACTCATGCCGTTGTTTCCGTGATCATCAGACCGCCCGTGTGAGCCGTGCGGGCGAAACCGGGAAACGATGTCGCAACATTGTCGACGTCATCAATCCTGATCGGCGCATCCGCGCGGAGCGCCGCCATGGCGAACGCCATCGCGATGCGATGGTCGCCGCCGCTGGCGATGGCGCCGCCGTTGAAGCGCTCTACGCCCTGCACTCGAAGCCCGTCCGGCATGATTTCCACCGGCACGCCGAGAATCGCCAGGCCGGCAGCAATCGCGGCAATCCGATCGCTTTCCTTAACGCGCAACTCCTCGGCGCCGCTGAGGACAGTCTCGCCTTCGGCGCAGGCGGCCGCAACCATCAGTGCCGGAAATTCGTCGATCGCCAGCGACACGAACTCCCGGGGAATGACAATGCCATGCAACGCCGCGCTCCGGATGTGCAAGTCCGCGACGGGTTCCTGCCCATGGCTGCGGCGGTTCACGATTTCAATCCGCGCGCCCATTGCCTGAAGTATATGGAGAATGCCAGTGCGGGTAGGATTAATGCCCACGCCTTCGAGCCACACCTCGGAATCGGGCGCGATCGTCGCTCCCAGCAAAAAAAATGCCGCCGATGACAGATCGCCCGGTACTTGCACGGCCGCGGCTGCGAGCCGGCTGCCGCCGCGCACCCCGATCCAGCCGTGCTCCCGCGATATCTCGACGCCAAACGATTCCAGCAGGCGCTCGGTGTGGTCGCGCGTCGGTGCGGGCTCGAGGCAGGCGGTCTCGCCGTCCGCGAACAAGCCGGCCAGAAGCAGCGCCGACTTGAGCTGCGCGCTTGCGACCGGCATTCGGTAACGCAGCGGCGCAAGTGGACGCCTGCCGTCCATGATCAGCGGTGCGACGTCGCCTGGCGCGCTTTCGATGGCTGCGCCCATTTGCCGCAGCGGGTCGGTGATGCGCCGCATCGGACGGCGTCGCAGCGACTCGTCGCCAGTCAGTTCGCTGCGAAACGGCTGACCCGCCAATACGCCCGCCAACAGGCGCAGTCCTGTACCCGAATTGCCGAGATCGAGCGGCGACCGCGATGGCCGCAGACCGTCGCGACCTGCGCCGCGGACCGTGACGGGGCCATGATCGGGCCAGGCAATGTCGACGCCGAGTGCCATCAGAGCGCTTGCGGTCGAGCGGCAATCGGCGCCGGCGAGGATATTGGAAACTTCGGTCACACCCTCGGCCAGCGCTCCGAAAATCAGGGCGCGATGCGAGATCGACTTGTCGCCGGGAATGCGGAGCGTACCGTTCAGGCTGCCGCCAGGAGAGACTTTGAAATGAGTCGAGACGGTCAAGATACAGCGAGCACTTTCTTGATCGCGCCGATGAAGCGGCGATTTTCTTCCGGCAATCCGACCGTCACGCGCAAATGCGTTGGCAAATCGTAGCCGCCGATCGGACGGACAATCACGCCCTCGCGAAGCAGCAACTCGAAGATTTCGCGGCCGTCACGGCGAACGTCCACCGTGACAAAGTTGCCGACGGAAGGCAGACAGGCGAGGCCCATGTTGCCCAACGCATGCTCAAGTTCCGCCCGCCCCTCGCGATTCATCTGCACGGCCCTGGCAAGATGTGCCGTGTCTGCAAGCGCCGCGACTGCAGCCGCCTGCGCCAGCGAGTTGACGTTGAACGGCGGCCGCACGCGGTTCATCAGGTTGGCCAGTTCGGGACTGGACAGGGCGTAACCGACTCGCAGACCGGCAAGACCATACGCCTTCGAGAAGGTGTGCAGCACGACGAGGTTCGGATAGCGGTCCAGCAGCCGGGCGCCATTCGGATATTCAGCCTCGTCGACGTATTCGAAATAAGCCTCGTCCAGGACCACCACCACATCTGCCGGTACGCTGTCGAGGAAGCGGGTCAACTCGTCGCGGCCGAGCCAGGTGCCCGTCGGGTTGTTCGGGTTGGCCACGAAAACCAGCCGGGTCGCGTCGTCGATCAACGCGCGCATCGCCCCGAGATTGTGACCGAAAGGCATCGCTGCGTCGGCCGGGTTGGCATCCGCGATCCGCAGTTCCGCGCCGACCGCACGCGTGGCGATCGCGTAGCTCACGAAGCCATGGCGCGACATAACCGCGTTGCGGCCGCCGTCCAGCAGCACGCCAGCCAGAAGGCGCACAACTTCATCCGAGCCGTTGCCGAGCGTGATGCCGTCGGTCGGTATGTTCCACTGCGCCGACAGCGCCTCTTTCAGATCAAACGCCGCACCATCCGGATAGATCGCGAGTTCATCGAGTTGCGCGCGAATCGCTTCGATTGCACCGGGACTCGGTCCCAGCGGGCTTTCGTTCGACGCGAGCTTGATGATTTCCGTCAGGCCGTACTCGCGCTGAACTTCGCCGATCGGCTTGCCGGGCTCGTAGGGCTTCAGGCCGCGCACGCCGGGCACGGCGAAGTTGCTGAAATCGGTGCTCATTGTGCCTCCATGATGGCTATCCGTACCGCCGTTCGAAGTCGCCCATGAATTCGACCAGCGAGGCAATGCCCGCTTCCGGCATCGCGTTATAGATGCTCGCGCGCACGCCGCCGACCGACTGATGGCCGTGCAGGTTCGCCAATCCGGCTGCCTCGGCTTCTTCAAGGAAAACGGGTTCCAGTGCCGAATCGGCAAGCAGGAACGGTACGTTCATCAACGAGCGGGCGCGAGGGGCGACGTTGTTTGTATAAAAACCGCTTGCATCGATGGCGTCGTACAGCCGCGCCGCCTTGCGCCGGTTGACCTTTTCCATCGCTGCGAGTCCGCCCTGCGCCTTCAGCCATTTGAACACCAGGCCGGCGATGTACCAGGACCAGGTCGGCGGCGTGTTCAGCAGGGAGCCCGCTTCATCCTGCTGGCGATAATCCAGCACGGGCGGCGTGATCGGCAGCGGTTTACCCAGCAGATTGCGTCGCGCAATGACGATGGTCATGCCGGCGGGGCCGATATTTTTCTGTGCGCCGGCATAAATCAAACCAAAACGCGAAACGTCGAGCGGTCGCCACAGCAGTTCGGACGTCATATCGGTGACCAGCACCGCGCCTTCACATTCCGGCGTCTCGTGGTACTGCACGCCGCCGATAGTTTCGTTGGCGACATAATGCACATAGGCGGTGTGCTCATCGAAGCGCCATTCGGCCGGCGGAACGATGTCCCGGTAGTGGCTCGCCGCCGCATCGCCGGCCGTCTCCACGTTGATATAAGGATCGGCCAGCCCGCGCGCGCCGCCCGACCAGTGGCCGGTATTGATGTAGGCCGCATAGCGGCCATGCGCGGCGAGATTCATGGCAAGCGCCGAGGCCTGCAGGCGCGCGCCGCCCTGCATGAACAGCACCGCGTAGTCGTCGGGAACCGCCAGCAGGTCGCGGAGATCGGCCTCGGCCTCAGCGGCAATCTTCTTGAACAACGGCCGTCGGTGCGGCAGTTCCATCGCCGACATGCCGCTGCCGCGACAGTCGCGGAATTCCTCGCGGGCCTGCTCCAGCACCGCGTCCGGCAATACCGCCGGACCGGCGGCGAAGTTGTAAATCGTTCGGGCCATACTTTTCCTACTCCCCTCTCCCGGGGGGAGAAGGGGGACAAGCGTTATTCTTCTTCGTCGCCGTTCTCGTCGACGATGACGAGGCGGTCAACGCCGCAGAGCAATTCGCCTTCGCCCAGGCGGATCAGCCGGACGCCTTGCGTGTTGCGGCCGAGAACGGAAATATCCGCGACGCCGGTACGCACCAGCGTGCCGCCATTGCTGATCAACATGATTTCATCGTCGTCGACGACCTGAATCGCACCGATGACCTGGCCGTTGCGGCCGTCGGTCTTGATCGAAATCACGCCCTGGCCGCCGCGACCGCGAATCGGATAATCGCTTGCCGCGGTGCGCTTGCCGTAGCCGTTTTCGGTGGCGGTGAGGATATCGCCTTCGCCGACAATAATCAGTGCGTTGACCACCGCCTTTTCCGTGAGACGAATGCCGCGTACGCCGGCGGCGGTACGACCCATCGCCCGCACGTCCGTTTCGCGGAACCGGATCGCCTTGCCGTTGCTCGCGAACAGCATGACTTCCTTTGCGCCGTCGGTGATGGCGACGCCGACCAGTTCATCGCCCTCGCGCAAATCAAGCGCGATCAGGCCCGTCGAACGCGGCCGCGAGAACTGCTCCAGTGAAGTCTTCTTGACTGTGCCGTTGCGCGTCGCCATGAAGACGAACGCGTCATCGGTGTATTCGCGCACCGGCAGTACGGCGGTGATGCGCTCGTCGCCGTCGAGCGGCAACAGGTTGACGATCGGTTTGCCGCGCGCGCCGCGGCTCGCTTGCGGCAATTCGTACACCTTCAGCCAGTACACTTTGCCGGCACTGGAGAAGCACAGCACCGTATCGTGCGTGCTGGCGACGAACAGCGTGTCGATGAAGTCCTCGTCCTTGAAACTGGTTGCACTCTTGCCGCGCCCGCCGCGCCGCTGCGCGCGATAGCCGCTGACCGGCTGCGATTTCGCATAGCCCTCGTGCGACAGCGTCACGACGACGTCTTCCTCGGTGATGAGATCTTCGAGCGTCAGGTCGAGATGATCGACCAGAATTTCGGTGCGGCGCTTGTCGGCATACTGTGAGCGAATTTCGATCAGCTCGCCGCGCACCACCTCGCGCAGCCGCTCGTCCGACGCGAGAATATCACTAAGCTCTTTAATAGTTTCAAGTAATTCTTTGTATTCATTGACAATCTTCTCTTGTTCCAGGCCGGTCAAACGCTGCAGGCGCAACTCCAGAATCGCCTGTGCCTGGGCTTCCGACAACCGGTAACCGCCTTCGACCAGGCCAAATTCCGACCCCAGTCCGACCGGCCGCGACGCTTCCGCGCCGGCGCGTTCCAACATGCCGGTGACCATGCCCGGCTCCCAGACGCGTTCCATCAAGCCGGCCTTGGCCTCGGCCGCGCCGGGCGACGCCTTGATCAGCGCGATCACCGGATCGATATTGACGAGCGCGACGGCCAGGCCTTCCAACACGTGCGCACGATTGCGGGCCTTGTTCAGATCGTAAACGGTGCGCCGCGTGACAACCTCGCGGCGGTGGCGCAAAAACGCCTCCAGCATCGTCTTGAGGTCGAGCAGTCGGGGCTGGCCGTCGACCAGGGCGACCATGTTCATGCCGAACACGGTCTGCATCGCCGTGTGCTGGTACAGGTTGTTGAGCATCACCTCGGCGACTTCGCCACGCTTGAGTTCGATGACCATGCGCGTGCCGTCCTTGTCGGACTCGTCGCGCAGCGCGGCAACGCCTTCGATACGTTTGTCCTTGACCAGCTCGGCGATGCGCTCGATCAGCCTGGCCTTGTTGACCTGGTACGGCAGTTCCGTGACGACGATGGTCTGCTTGCCGGTGCGTTCGTCTTCCTCGATGTGTGTGCGGGCACGCAGATACACGCGGCCCTTGCCAGTGAGATACGCTTCCTTGATGCCGCGCGCACCGTTGATAATGCCCGCGGTCGGAAAATCCGGCCCGGGCAGGAATTTCATCAACTGTTCGATCGTCAGGCCGGGATCGTCGACCAGCGCGACGCAGGCGTCGACGACTTCGCCCAGATTGTGCGGCGGGATGTTGGTGGCCATACCGACGGCGATGCCGGACGAGCCGTTGATCAGCAGTTGCGGCAGCCGCGACGGCAGGACGCTCGGCTCGGACTCCGTCTCGTCGTAGTTGGGCACGAAATCGACGGTTTCCTTGTCGATATCGGCGAGCATCTCGTGGGCGATCTTCGCCATCCGGATTTCGGTGTAACGCATGGCCGCCGGCGCGTCGCCGTCGACCGAACCGAAGTTGCCCTGCCCGTCCACCAGCATGTAGCGCATCGAGAACGGCTGCGCCATGCGGACAATCGTGTCGTAGACGGCGACGTCGCCGTGCGGGTGATATTTACCGATGACGTCGCCGACAATGCGGGCGGATTTCTTGTAGCCCTTGTTCCAGTCGTTACCCAGTTCCTTCATCGCGTAAAGCACGCGGCGATGGACCGGTTTCAAGCCGTCCCGAACGTCCGGCAGCGCGCGGCCCACGATCACGCTCATGGCGTAATCGAGGTACGACTGCTTCATCTCGTCTTCGAGATTAATGTGGTTTATTTCGCGCGCGAAATCGGCCATGGCGAAGCTCGCCCCGTGGTTCGTGAATGCGGGAATTTAACGCGTTATTTTACCACAATAGGAGACTGTTTTTCTCCCGGCGCAGGCCTGGATTGGAGGGTTGATCTCATCTTTTCGGTAGACGGATTCGTTACAACGCCCCGCTCAGTCACGAGGGCATCGATCAGCGCTGCCGGCGTCACGTCAAAAACCGGGTTATAGACGTTCAGGCCCGTGGGCAACTCACCGCTCGACGCGACACGCCACAGTTCGCGGGGATTGCGCTCTTCAATGGGAATTTCGCCGCCGGTCGCGATCTCGAAATCCACTGTCGAGGTCGGCGCGACCACCATGAAACGAGCGCCGTGCTGCCGGGCGAGCACGGCAAGGCTGTAGGTGCCGATCTTGTTGGCGGTGTCGCCGTTGGCGGCAATGCGGTCGGCGCCGACGATCACCCAGTCGATCCTGCCGCGTGCCATCACGGAGGCCGCCGCCGAATCGGCGATCAGTGTCGCCGGAATGCCCTCGTGGGCCAGCTCCCAGGCAGTCAGCCGGGAGCCTTGCAGCCACGGCCGCGTCTCCGTTGCGAATACGGCTTCGATTTTGCCGTCGGCGAAGCCGGTGCGAATCACGCCAAGGGCCGTGCCGTGGCCGCCGGTCGCGAGTGCACCGGTGTTGCAGTGCGTCATTATGCGTGCCGGACGATCAATCAGCGCGGCGCCCAGCTTGCCCATCGCCAGATTCTGCTCAATGTCCTCGCGATGAATGGCCTCGGCCTCCGCCGAGAGCGCCTCCGGACCGTCTGTTTCCAGCCGCCGACGCATGCGTTCAAGCGCCCAACGCAGATTGACCGCCGTCGGGCGCGCTTCTTCCAGCAGCGCCATGTCAGCATCCAGGCCCGCGGGTTGTATGGCCCCGAGCGCTACACCATAGGCGGCGGCGATGCCGATTGCCGGCGCACCACGCACCGCCATGTCGCGAATGGCGTCGGCGACTTCGGCGGCCGTACGCAATTCGAGCCAGGTTTCTTCGCCGGGTAACAGACGCTGGTCGAGCATGTACAGACGGTCGCCGCCCCAGCGCAGGGCGGCGATTTCGTTTGCGGATTTCTTCATGGCGGATATGTTAGCGGTTTGGGCGCGCGGCGGCTAAAAAGGCCATTCTTGTTATACTCCAAGGCGATGTAATGCGCCGAAACGCCGGGTTTCCATGGACAATGTGAACAATCTCAATTCGTTGCTGCACGCCAGTTGGTGGTGGGCAGTGCTCGGACGCTACGGCGTGCCGCTGATTACCGCGATCATCATCCTGATTATCGGCTGGTGGGTGGCCAGGCGGCTGCGCGACCTGACCGAGAAAAAGATGGTCAAGCGCAATATCGACGCCGCGCTGGCCGGCTTTATTGCCACCATTGTTTACGTCGTCCTGCTCGTGATAGTGGTCATCACGGCGCTGACGCGCGTCGGCGTCTCACCGGCATCGCTTTTAACTCTGGTCGGTGCCGCGGGTCTTGCCATCGGCCTGGCGTTCAAGGATTCGGCGTCGGATTTCATCGCCGGCGTGCTGTTGATGGTGCAGCACCCGTTCAAGGCCGGCGATTACGTCGAAGTCGCCGATACCGGCGGTACGGTAGAGAACGTCACGATATTTCGCACCACGTTGCGCACGGTCGCGAACCAGATCATTTCCGTGCCGAATTCGCTGATTTACGCACAGAACATCACCAATTATTCGGCGTGCGACACCCGCCGCTTTGAACTGGTGGTGACCATCCGCTACAGCGACGACATCGACGTCGCCAAAACGGCGCTTCGTAAACTGGCCGATGGCGAACCGCGCGTGCTGCCGGAGCCGGAGCCGGTCATTTGGGTCGATTCCGTCGACGGCAGCAGCATCCGTTTGCTGTTACGCGTCTGGTTCAAAACGGACGAATACTGGGACGCGCGCACAGATATGCATGAAGCACTGAAGCGCGAGTTCGATGCAGCCGGTTTGCGAATACCGCCGCCGCAGCAGGATGTTCATGTGCACCGACTGGAGGTCGATCAGGCAGAGCGGACGGAAACCCACCCGCCTCGGCTGAGCCATCGTGGCTGAGCGCGCCGATACGCGAATCGATCCACGCTGGGTCGTGCCGGTCGAGCCGCATGGCGCGGTGCTCGAAAATCACAGCCTCGTCATTCATCGCGGCAAAATCGCCGCGTTGTTACCGAATGAGGAAGCGCGGCAGCGTTATGACGCCGATGAAGTCGTGACGCTGCCCGATCACGCGCTGGTCCCCGGCCTCGTCAACGCCCACACGCACGGGGCGATGAGCCTGTTGCGCGGCTACGCCGACGAGCTGCCGCTCGACACCTGGCTCAAGGATTACATCTGGCCGGCCGAGGGCCGGTGGGTTTCTCCGGAATTCGTGTCCGACGGCACCGAGTTGGCGCTGGCGGAATTGCTCGCCGGCGGCGTGACCTGCCTCAATGACATGTACTTTTTCCCGGACGCCTCGGTCGGGGCCGCGACGCGCATGGGCATGCGCATCTCCGCCGGCATCATCGTGATCGACTTTCCCTCGGCGTGGGCGGAGAACGGCCGCGATTACCTGAACAAGGGACTCGCGGTGCGGGACGAATACAAGGGCCACCCGCTGGTCTCGTTCACGCTCGCGCCCCACGCGCCCTACTCCGTCGCGACCGACCTTCTGCGACAGGTGCGCATGTATTCGGACGAACTGGATCTGCCGATACATATGCACGTTCACGAAACCGCGGCCGAAGTGCAAAACGGAATCGACGCGTGGCAGCGGCGGCCGCTGGCTTATCTCGATGAGGAAGGCTTGCTCGGTCCGAACCTGCTTGCGGTGCATATGACGCAATTGCAGCCGGAGGAAATCGGCCGCGCGGCCGAGGCCGGCGTCAACGTCGTGCATTGTCCGGAATCCAATCTGAAGCTCGCCAGCGGCTTCTGCCCGGTGGCCGATCTGATGACCGCCGGCGTTAATATCGCGCTGGGCACCGACGGCGCCGCCAGCAACAACGACCTCGACATGTGGGGCGAAATGAAGACGGCGGCGCTGCTGGCGAAGGGCATCGCCGGACGCGCGGATGCGGCGCCGGCCGCCAACGTTCTGCGCATGGCGACACTGAATGGCGCGCGAGCGATCGGCCTCGACGGCGAAATCGGCTCGCTTGAAGCCGGCAAGTCGGCGGACATCGCCGCAGTCGACCTCGGTGCGCTGGACAAGCAGCCGGTTTACGACGTCATTTCACAACTGATCTACAGTGGCGGACGCGAGCGTGTCACGGACGTCTGGATCGCCGGCGAACGGAAGGTGGACAACCGCGAGCTGGTCGGCATCGACGCCGGGACGATTCGCGAAAAGGCAGTACAATGGGGGCGCAAAATTGCCGGAGAGGGAGCTTTGGAAGTTTGATGTCGTCAGTTGATAGCGCCAGTAACGTCGATCCCGGCGAAATCGCCAAATTCGAAGCCCTTGCCTCGCGCTGGTGGGACCCCGAGGGCGAGTTCAAACCGCTGCACCAGATTAATCCGCTCAGGCTCGACTACGTAGATAGCCGCGCCAAGCTGGCCGGCAAAACCGTACTCGATGTCGGCTGCGGCGGCGGCATTCTCGCGGAAAGCATGGCGGCGCGCGGCGCTCGTGTAATGGGAATCGATCTCGGTGAAGCGCCGCTGGCCGTTGCGCGGCTGCACCGGCATGAAAGCGGCGTCGAAGTCGATTACCGCGCCGTCAGCGTCGAAGATCTGGCGGTCGAAATGGCAGGCCAATTCGACATCATCACCTGCATGGAAATGCTCGAACACGTGCCCGATCCGTCATCGGTCGTCGCCGCTTGTGCGACACTGCTGAAACCCGGCGGCGCGGCATTTTTCTCGACCATCAACCGCACCGCAAAAGGCTTCGCCTTCGCCATCGTCGGCGCGGAATACCTGCTGCGCCTGCTGCCGCGCGGTACGCACGAGTACGCCAAATTCATCCGCCCATCGGAACTCGACGACTGGGCACGCGCGGCCGGCTTCAGCCTCGCCGACAGCACCGGCATGCACTATCACCCGATCTTCAAGGACTACCGCCTCGGCCCCGGGCTGGACGTCAACTACCTGATGCACTTCGAGCGCGCCGCGTGATTGACACCGTATTGTTTGATCTGGACGGCACGCTGCTGGACACGGCGCCCGACATTGCCGTGGCGCTGAACCTGCTTTCGGTCGAACATGGCCGGCCGGAACTGGATTTCGCCGACATTCGCGCGCAGGTTTCAGCGGGGGCGACAGCGCTCGTCGAACTGGGCCTGGATATTGCACGGGACGCAGCCGACTTCAACATCCATCGCGACCGGCTGCTGGATTTATACCGCGGCAACCTGAGCAAGCGCACCAGGCTGTTTCCGGGCATGGATGCGGTGCTGGATGCCTTCGAGGCCAACGGCATCGTCTGGGGCATCTGCACCAACAAGCCGGGCTGGCTGACGGAGCCGCTGCTGGCCGCGCTCGACCTCAAGACACGGGCGGCCTGCGTCGTCTCCGGCGATACCCTGCCCGAACGCAAACCGCGGCCGGAACCGCTGTGGCACGCGCTCGAAATCTGCCAGCGAAAGCCCGCCCAAAGCCTTTATGTCGGCGACGCGCGACGCGACGTCGAAGCCGGCCGCGCCGCCGGCATGGGCACCGTCGCCGCGCTGTACGGCTACATCGAACCGGACGAACTGCCCCGTGAGTGGCGCGCCGATCATTACATTGAAGAGCCGCGCGAACTGCTTGAAATCGTCGGCATTGACTCCCGGGTAACCTCGTGACTGCATTGATCGCTTTATATATTTTCCTCGCGCTCGCCGGCGGCCTCGCAATCGGCTACCTGGCCGCCCAACTGCGAGCGGGCAAAACGCTTGCCTCGCGCGACGTCGAAGTCGCTCGCCTGGAAACGCAAATCGCAGCCTTGACTGAAGGCCGAAAGCAGTTGGGCGAAGCCTTTGGCGCGGTCGCCAACGACGTCCTCAAGAACAACAGCGAAACCTTCCTGCGACTGGCGAAAGAAAACCTCGGCGCGCACCAGACCGAAGCGCGTGCGGAACTGGAAAAACGGCAACAAGCCATCAACGAGTTGCTGAAGCCGATCAACGAGGCATTGAAGAAGACCGGCGAGCAGATTCAGGAAATCGAAAAGGAGCGCCACAAGGCCTACGGTTCCTTGTCCGAGAATATTCGCCATGTGGCAGAAACCCAGCAAACGCTGCAAGCCGAAACCCGCAATCTGGTGACAGCGCTGCGGCGCCCGGAAGTTCGTGGTCAATGGGGCGAAATGTCATTACGGCGGCTGGCAGAACTAGCCGGGATGATCGAACGCTGCGACTTCTACGAACAGGAAACGCGCGACGGCGACGCCGGCCGGATGCGCCCCGACATGATCGTACGCATGCCGGACAAGCGAGAATTGATCGTCGACGCCAAGGCGCCGCTGGATGCCTACCTCAGCGCCATTTCAGCGGCCACCGACGACGAAAGGCAACAGAACCTGAAGCGCCACGCAACCAACGTCCGCGGCCGCATGCGCGAATTGGCCACCAAGGCCTACTGGGAGCAATTCGACGGATCGCCCGACTTCGTCGTCCTGTTCATTCCGGGCGAGCAGTTTCTCTCCGCCGCGCTGGAACACGATCCGACGCTGCTGGAAGATGCCTTCGCCAACAAGGTCATCCTCGCCACGCCGACGAGCCTCATTGCGCTGCTGCGCGCCGTCGCGTTCGGCTGGCGACAACAGGCTCTCGCGGAAAACGCCGAGAACGTTCGCAAGCTGGGCGAGGACATGTACAAGCGGCTCACGACATTCGTTGACCACTTGGGCAAGCTCGGAAAATCAATCAGCCAGAGCGTCAGCCACTTCAACAAGGCTGTGGGCTCACTCGAACGCCAGGTATTGCCGGCGGCGCGGCGCTTCCCGGAAATGGGCGTCAATGCCAGGAAAGAAATTGAAGAGATGAACACGATAGACGAAGCAACGCGCGTGCTCGATGCGATAGCAGACGACTCAAAAAGTAGCGAAATGTAGGCCGGCGAAAGCGTAGCGTTGCCGGAAATTCCATATGCCGGCAACGACCTTCGGTCTTATGCGGCCTACGAGTTCAAGCGCCTGCGGACTACGACAGCAGAGGTGCACGCTCTGGGAGTTGTTTGCCGGGCTGTGTGAGACAGGATGTCGAACCCAGAGCCTACAGGGATGTATTTACGGCGTCCCGGAAAACAGCTCCCGGAGTGGGCGCCGAAAACGAAGCCACCGATCTTAACGTTAACCATTCTAACTCCACATGCCAAACCATATACCAGAAAATTACAAACCCGCTCCAGATCTCTTGAAGGATCGCGTCATCCTCGTCACCGGCGCGAGCGACGGCATCGGCCGGGCAGTCGCGGAGAGTTTCGCCGCCCATGGGAGCACCGTTATCCTGCTCGCCCGCACGATCAAAAAGCTCGAAGCCGTCTACGACACCATCATGGCAGCCGGCGGTCCCGAGCCCGCCATTTATCCGCTTGATCTCGAAGGCGCGAACGAAGCCGACTACCACGACCTGGCCGAAAACATCCGCAAGGAATACGGACGGCTCGACGGCCTGCTCCACAACGCCGGCATTCTCGGCATCCTGTCGCCAATCGAACATTACGACGTAGGCGTGTGGCAAAAAACAATGCACATCAACGTCAACGCCGCGTTCGCACTGACGAAAGCCTGCCTGCCGGTAATGTACGAATCCAGGGACGCATCGATCGTATTCACCTCCAGCGGCGTCGGCCGCAAAGGCCGCGCGTACTGGGGCGCCTACGCCGTATCGAAATTCGCAACCGAAGGAATGATGCAAATCCTCGCGGACGAAGTGGAGTCACGCGACATGTTGCGCGTCAACAGTATCAACCCCGGCGCGACACGGACGAAAATGCGGCTCGCCGCCTACCCCGCGGAAGACCGCGACAAGCTGCCGCAACCCAAGGATATCGTGGCCCCGTACCTGTATCTGTTCGGGCCGGACAGCAGAGGCGTCAGCGGCGAGACTTTCGATTGCCAGTAGTCCGGCGCCGGCGAGGCGGCCGGCTGTCACTGGCTGAAGCGGGGGACGTCGGCAAGCCGGCCGAGTCGTAAAGGGTACCGATTTCGCCTGGCGTCAATTCGCGCCATTTTCCGCGCGGCAGATTGCGCCCCAGCTCGATCGGCCCATAGCCGATGCGGATCAGGCGACTGACGGTCAACCCTTGCGACTCCCACATCCGGCGCACTTCCCGGTTGCGGCCTTCGCGCAGCGTCAGGTGATACCAGCGGTTGGCGCCGCTGCCGCCCGCCGGCTCCACATTTGCTGCCTGGGCGAGACCATCTTCAAGTTGAACGCCGCTGCGCAGCTTTGCCAGCACCGCGTTTTCGACTTCCCCGAGCACGCGCACGGCGTAGCGCCGCGTCAGCTCCGTCGATGGATGCATCAAGCGATGTGCAAGTGCCCCATCGGTCGTGAAAAGCAGCAGCCCGGACGTGTTGACATCCAGGCGACCGACAGTAATCCAGCGCGCGCCGCGAAGACGCGGCAGATTCTCGAATACCGTCGGGCGGTTTTCGGGATCGTTTCGCGTAGTGATTTCGCCTTCGGGCTTGTGATAGACGATGGTTCGCGGCGGCGGAGCTTCGGCTTTGAATCGTACCCGGCGTCCGTCGACGCTGATCCGGTCCGCGGGCGTCGCTTTGTCACCCAGCTGCGCTCGCTGGCCATTGACCGTAACGCGGCCTTCGCTGATCCAGCCCTCAATTTCCCGGCGCGATCCCAGCCCGGCGGCACTCAACAGTTTCTGCAGCCGTTCGGGCGCTCCGCTCACGATGAAGACGCGGCCTGCGACATCCCCGCATCGTCTGAATCTTCCGCCTCCGACTCATCGGCCGACATCTGTTTGGTAACCGACTGGATCATCGTACCTTCCGCGCCGTCGAAGTCGATTTCGACGTTGATGCTGTCGATGTCGCGCAGTTCCGCCAGCGTTGGCAGTTCATCAAGGCTCTTCAGGCCGAAGTAATCGAGAAATCCGCGCGTGGTCGCGTAAAGTGCCGGATGACCCGGCACGTCGCGGTGCCCAACGATTCGCACCCAGCCGCGCTCCTGCAGCGTTTTCATGATGTTGGTGCTGACGGACACGCCGCGCACGTCTTCGATTTCTCCGCGCGTCAATGGCTGCCGATAGGCAATCAGCGCGAGCGTCTCCAGCAGCGCACGCGAGTAGCGCTGCGGACGCTCCTCGAACAGGCGCGACACGCGCTCGGCCACGGCGGCCTTGATCTGCACACGCCACCCGCTCGCAGTCTCCTTGAGTTCGATGCCGCGATCGAAGAAGTCGGCAGCCAATTCGTCCAGCGCTGCACGCATTTCGCTCCGCTCCGGCCGCTCCATTTCATCGAACAGATTGAGCAACGCGTCGAGATTGAGTGGCTTGCCCGCGACCAGCAGCGCGGCTTCGACAACATGCTTCAAAGCGGGCGATTCATTACTCATCGCTGTCTTCCTCGTATTCGACGACACGGCCAGAGCCGGCCTTCACGTGGATTGGCGCATACGGCTCGGCCTGCACCACCTCAATAAGCGCCTCGCGAATCAATTCCAGCAGCGCCAGGAAAGTCACGACGACGCCCATTCGACCCTCCTCCGCGTTAAAGAGGCTGGTGAACGTCCTGAACTCGCTGTCGCGCACCGCCGCGAGCACGTCCGACATGCGCTGCCGCATCGACAACGGCTCGGCCTCGACCTGATGGTGCGTATAGTTTGCCGCATGCGCGAGTACATCCTTGAAAGCGAGCAGCATTTCCTGAAGGCTGACCTCCGGAATGGCCTGCACCACCTTGCGGCGGCTGAAGTCCACATGTGCGGCGAAAACGTCGCGATCCAGACGCTCCAGCGCGTCGATGTCCTCGGCGGCCTGCTTGTAGCGCTCGTATTCCTGCAACCGGCGCACCAGTTCGGCACGCGGGTCGTCCTCGTCGTCAGCCTCGACCGGACGCGGCAACAACATGCGCGATTTGATCTCGGCGAGCATCGCCGCCATGACCAGATATTCCGCCGCCAGTTCCAGCCGGAGCTCTTTCATCAGCTCGATGTATTCCATGTATTGCCGGGTGATTTCGGCGATCGGAATGTCGAGTACGTCGAGGTTCTGCCGCTTGATCAGGTACAGCAACAGATCGAGGGGCCCCTCGAACGCTTCGAGAAAGACTTCCAGCGCGTCCGGCGGAATGTACAGATCGCGCGGCAGTTGCAACACCGGCGCGCCCTGCACGACGGCAAACGGCATTTCGGCCTGCTCGGGATTGTCCGGCTTGGCGACTTGCTCTGTCATCAGCGGTAATTCAGGTGCATCGCTTCACGCACCACCTCGAGTGTATCGCGCGCGGCGTCGCGTGCGGCTTCGTTGCCGTCGGCCAGAATCGCCCGCACCCGCTCGGGTTCGGCTTCAATCTCCTTGCCGCGCTCGCGAATGGGTTCAAGCTCGGCGAGCATCGGCTTGAGCATCGCCTGCTTGCATTCGATACAACCGATGCCGGCGCTGCGGCAGCCTTTCAGCACCCAATCCTTCGTCGGTTCGTCGGAATAGATCTTGTGAAACTCCCACACCGGACATTTTTCCGGCTCGCCCGGATCGGTCCGGCGGACGCGCGCCGGATCGGTCGGCATCGTGCGGACTTTCTTTTCGATCGATTCCGGATCTTCGCGCAGGGCGATCGTATTGCCGTATGACTTCGACATTTTCTGGCCATCGAGACCGGGCATCTTCGGCGTCTCCGTCAACAGCACCTGCGGCTCGACCAGAATCGTGCGGCCACCGCCTTCGAGATAGCCGAGCAGACGGTCGCGGTCGCGAATCGTCAGGCTGGTCTGGCTCGCGAGCATCGCGCGCGCGACTTCGAGCGCCTCGACATCGCCCTGCTCCTGATACTTGCGCCGCTGTTCGCGGTAAAGGCCGCCGGCCTTGCGGCCGAGTTTCCTGATCGCCGCCTCGGCGCGCTCCTCGAAATCCGCCTCGCGGCCATAAATGTAATTGAAGTGACGCGCAATCTCCCGCGTCATCTCGACGTGCACGACCTGGTCCTCGCCCACCGGAACCTGCCCGGCGCGATATACGAGCACGTCGGCGCTCATCAGCATCGGGTAGCCGAGAAAACCGTAAGTCGCGAGGTCGCGCTCCTTCAGCTTCTCCTGCTGTTCCTTGTAGGTCGGCACGCGCTCCAGCCACGACAGCGGCGTGATCATCGACAGCAGCAGATGCAATTCCGCATGTTCGGGCACGCGCGACTGGATGAACAATGTTGCAACGCCGGGATCAATGCCCACCGCGAGCCAATCGACAATCATCGCCCACATGTCGGCTTCGATGCCGCTGGTATCTTCATAATGCGTCGTCAGCGCATGCCAGTCGGCAGCAAAGAAGAAGCAGTCGTACTCGTACTGCAACCTGGCCCAGTTGCGCAGCACCCCGTGAAGGTGCCCGAGATGCATCCGGCCGGTCGGCCGCATGCCCGAAACGATACGCCGGTTGGCGTCGCCCACTGAATTCAACGTGACCTCCCGATGACCCTAGCCGACGCCACCGATGTGCCGGAAAAGCGCACCGCTCACTGCGTAGAAAGGCGGCCCCAGAATGACGTTCAACTGCTGAGTGGCCAGCAACAAAATAATGATGATGAAACCGAATGGCTCAACGCGATCCAGTGTTGCGGCCATGCGCGACGGGACCAGTCCCGCCAGCACGCGGCCGCCGTCGAGCGGCGGCACCGGCAACAGGTTCAGAACCAGCAGAATCACGTTGATAAACACACCTGCCTTGCCCATGAGCGCAAGCGGATAGCTGACGGACGGGATTTGCGCGGCCAGGGCGGCGCGTATGACGAGCGCCCAGAAGACCGCCATCGCCAGATTGGACAATGGACCGGCAAGCGCGACCAGCGCCATGTCGCGGCGGGGGTTCTTGAAGTTGCGCGGGCTGATCGGCACGGGCTTCGCCCAGCCGAACAGAAAGCCGCCGAGAAACAGCATCAGCGCCGGCACCAGCACCGTGCCGATGGGGTCGACATGCTTGATCGGATTGAGGCTCAGCCGGCCGAGCATCTGGGCGGTCGGATCGCCGAGCCGGCGCGCGACCCAGCCATGCGCCACTTCATGCATGGTAATCGCGAACAGGACCGGGATGGCGTAGACGGCGATCGTCTGGATGATGTTTTGATCCATCGGCCGGATTATACCGTACCCCGCGCCGGGCTGGCCGCCTCGACCCGTTCCACGTCGCCCTTACCGGCGCGCACCACGACCGGCTCGCCGGTCAGATCGACGATTGTCGTCGGTTCGACGCCGCACGCGCCGCCGTCGATGATCGCGTCAACGGCGGATTCGAGCCGGGGCCGTGCATCTACGACGTCGCTGACAGGCAGGGCGTCGCCCGGTAGCGCGAGCGTGGCGCTGGTCAGCGGTATGCCGAGCGCCTCCAGCAATGCCTGCACGATAATATTGTCGGGGACGCGTATGCCGATCGTTTTGCGCTTGGGATGCTGCAAGCGCCGCGGCGCCTCGCGGGTCGCCGGCAGAATGAAGGTATACGGGCCGGGCGTGAGCGCCTTGAGCATCCGGAACGTCGCCTTTTCGACACGTGCGTAAGTCGCGAGTTCCGACAGGTCGCGACAGACCAGCGTGAAGTTGTGCTCGCGCCCGTCGCCGCGCAGCAGGCGGATGCGGTCCGCCGCGCTTTTTTCGCCCACCCGGCAGGCCACCGCGTAGGTCGAATCGGTCGGGTAGGCAATCACGCCGCCGCCATTGAGAATCTCCACCGCGCGGTGAATGAGCCGCCGCTGCGGGGTGACGGGGTGAATTTCAAAAAACTGGCTCATGGATTTTTGTCGCGCCGGCGATCAGGTCAAATAGGCTATCATAGGGTCTCAACACGGTTCCGCCGCGACATCGACAAATCTTCCGTCTATGGCTGCATTATTCGAATTCCTCCCGATCGTCCTGTTTTTCGTGGTCTACAAGCTCGAAGGCATTTATGTCGCGACGGGCGTGCTCATCGTCGTGAGTCTGATTCAACTCGGCGTGAGCTGGTTGCGCGAGCACAAGATCAAGAAGATGCCGCTGATCGTCACAATCCTGGCGGTCGTACTCGGCGGAATTACGATCGCCATGCACGATCCGGTGTTCATCAAGTGGAAGTTCTCCGTCGTCGAATGGCTGTTCGGGCTGGTATTTCTCTCCAGCCACTTCATCGGCAAAAAGACGCTGGCCGAACGCGCCATGAACTCGCAAATCAGCCTGCCGGCGCCGATCTGGGCGCGGCTGAACCTTACCTGGAGCCTGTTCTTTCTGATGCTCGGCAGCGTCAACACCTGGGTGATCTACAACCTGACCACCGAACAATGGGTCGACTTCAAGTTCTATGGCGTACTCGGCGCGACCTTCCTGTTCGTCATCGGCCAGGTCATCTGGCTGGGCCGCCACATCGAAATGAATCCTGAAAAGGAGAGCTGATGTATTACGCGATCATCGCGGAAGATGTCGCGGACAGCCTGAGCAAGCGCCAGGGCGCGCGTCCCGCGCACCTTGATCGGCTGTACGCGCTGCAGGAACAGGGCCGCCTGCTGCTGGCCGGCCCGTTCCCCGCCATCGATTCACCCGATCCCGGTTCCAACGGCTTTACCGGCAGCCTGATCATCGCCGAGTTCGACAGCCTTGACGACGCCCGCGCATGGGCGGACGCGGATCCATACGGGGCTGCCGGCGTCTATGGCAACGTCACCGTCAAGCCGTTCCGCCAGACGCTGCCGTGAACCGCGTCGAGCGAATCGAAGAGCAGCTGCAAGAGGCCTTCGCGCCGACCGAACTGGTCGTCCGCGACGACAGCCACAAGCACATCGGCCATCCCGGCGCGCAGTCCGGCCTCGGCCATTTTCACGTCCATATCATTTCCGAACGCTTTCGCGGCGTGCCGTTGCTGGAGCGCCACCGGCTCATCTATGCCGCACTGAATGATATGATGAAGACAGATATCCACGCGTTGAGCCTGAACGCCACCGCGCCGGATACCGTTATTACTCCCAAAAGCGAGCATCCTTAGATGAAATTCAAATACCTGACTGCCGGCGCGTTAATTGGCGCCAGTGTGCTGTTGGCCGCCTGCGGTCCGTCAAACAAGAACAACGACAATAACGGCGGCAACGCGGGCGCGAGCCTCAAGGCCGACAATTCGCCCGTTGTCGCGACTGTCAACGGCAAAGCGATTCACGAAAGCGCCGTCGACGCGCTGCTGTCCAGTATCGCCGGCGGCCGCAACATCAACCCGCCGCCGCAGGCCAGGCGCCGGCTGCTCGACCGACTGGTGCAGCTCAAGGCGCTGGCGGACAAGGCGCAAAAGGACGGTCTGGCCGACAACGCCGACGTGCAGGCCGAAATCCGGATCCAGCGCCAGGCACTCCTCGCGAAGGCGCTCGTCTCGCAATACATGGACCAGCATCCGGTCACGGATGAGCAGGTCCAGGCTGCCTACAAGAAGCAGACTCAGGCCATGGACAAGACCGAATACAAGGCGCGCCACATTCTGGTCAACGACGAGAAGACCGCTGAAAAGGTGATCGACAAACTGAATAACGGCGCCAATTTCACCAAGCTCGCGAAGAAAATGTCGACCGGCCCGTCGGCCAAAAACGGCGGAGAGCTGGGCTGGTTCAGCCCTTCGGACATGGTTCCGCCGTTCGCGGCCGCCGTCGAGAAGCTGAAAAAAGGCGAATACACGAAGCAGCCTGTCAAAACGCAGTTCGGCTGGCACGTCATTCTGCTTGAGGATACGCGCCCGGTGCCGCAGCCGAAGCTGGCGGATGTGCAAGCGTCCATCAAACAGAAACTGCAGTCGCAGGAAGTTCAGGATTTCGTGAATTCGGTGCAGAAGCAGGCGAAGATTGATATCAATGAATCCGCGTTCGCGCCGAAGACTCCGGCACCGGCTTCAACCGCACCGGCAACGCACGCGCCGGCGCCAGCTTCAACTTCGCAGCCGAAGGCTGCTTCGAAGTAGCTGAAACAGGTATACGTGAGCGCCCGCCAGCTGGCGGGCGCTCACGGCCGCATCTACGGATAAATCAGGCTCTTCCGCCAGCTTCCCTCTTCCAGCCAGTATCGCTCCCGCTCGTGCAACCGGCCCGGACGACTTTGCCAGAACTCGATCATCGCCGGCTTGATCCGATAACCCGTCCAATGCGAAGGCCGAGGCACGGTTTCGTCCGCGTATTGCTCCCCAAAGTCCGCCAGTCGTCGCTCCATCGTTTCGCGCGCATCCAGCAGGCTTGACTGCTTCGACGCCCATGCCCCGATCTGGCTCAGACGCGGCCGTGTTGCCCAATAGGCGTCGGCTTCGTTGTCCGGCACGCGGCGCGCCTCGCCCTGGACCAGCACCTGCCGCATCAGCGGCTGCCAGAAGAAGCACAGCGCCGCTTTTGGATCGTGGTCGAGGTGCCGGCCTTTTCGACTGTGTGTGTTGGTGTAGAACACGAAGCCGCGCTCGTCGAAGTGCTTGAGCAGGACGGTGCGCGCGGCCGGCTGGCCGTTTACGTCGACGGTTGCCAACGTCACCGCCGTGGGCTCGTTTACTCCCTGCTCGCGCGCGACAGCAAACCAGTCCTGGAAACGCTTGACGGCCTCAGCGTACAAGTTACTCATATTTGGCCACGCGTCACCCGCGGGCGGCCCTCTTGCGGTCCTGCTCGGTCAGACCTCGTTTGCGCAGCCGGATATGATGCGGCGTCACTTCCATCAGCTCGTCCTCTTCCAGGAACTCCATCGCCTGCTCCAGCGTGAACCGCGTCGCCGGCGTCAGCAGCACGTTTTCGTCCTTGCCCGCGGCGCGAATGTTGTTGAGCTGCTTGGCCTTGAGCGGATTGACGGTCAGGTCGTTCTCACGCGCATGAATGCCGACCACCTGGCCTTCGTAAACCGCGTCGCCCGGCGCCACCAGCAGCCGTCCGCGCTCCTGCAGATTGAACAGGGCATACGGTACGACCTTGCCTTGGGCGTTCGAAATCATCGCGCCATTATTGCGCCGCAGCCCCGCCGCGGCTTTGACGGGTGCGTAATGGTCAAAGATATGATGCATCAGTCCGCTACCCGAGGTCAGCGTGCGGAAGATGGTCTGGAATCCGATCAAACCGCGCGCCGGGATCATGTAATCGAGCCGGACCCGGCCCCGGCCATCGGGCACCATGTCAATCAGGTCGCCGCCGCGCGCGCCCAGCGCTTCCATAACGGCGCCCTGGTTAATTTCCTCGACGTCCACCGTCAGCGCCTCGAACGGCTCCTCTTTTTGGCCATCGCGCTCACGTACAATCACCTGCGGACGCGATACCGCCACCTCATAGCCTTCGCGGCGCATCGTCTCCAGCAAAATGCCAAGGTGCAACTCGCCGCGCCCGGACACGCGGAATTTTTCCGGATCGTCGGTCGGCTCCACGCGCAGCGCGACATTGGTCAGCACTTCCCGATCGAGCCGCTCGCTGAGCTGCCGGCTGGTCACGTATTTGCCATCGCGACCGGCGAATGGAGAACTGTTGGTCTCAAACTGCATACTGATCGTGGGCTCGTCGACCGTCAGTGCGGGGAGCGCCTCGACCCGCTCCGGCTCGCACAGCGTGTCGGAAATATGCGGCCGCTCCAGCCCTGTGAAGGCGACGATATCGCCGGCGCGCGCTTCTTCAACCTCGACCCGGTCCAGGCCCAGAAATCCGAAAACCTGGCCGACCCGCTCATTACGCACCTTGCCATGCAGGTCAACGACGCTCACCGGCATGTTGCGCCGCAAATACCCGCGGGTAATCCGACCGATGCCGATCGCGCCGACATAGCTGGAATAGTCGAGCGATGTCACTTGCAACTGCAGCGGCCCATCGACATCGACCGGCGGCGGCGGACAGCGCTCGACGATGGTATCAAACAGCGGTGTCATGTCTCCGCCGGGCCTGGCCGGATCAAGCGTCGCGTGCCCCATCAGCGCCGAGGTATACACGACCGGAAAATCGAGCTGTTCCTCGCTCGCACCGAGGCGGTCGAACAGGTCGAAGGTCTGGTCGAGCACCCAGTGCGGCCGTGCTCCGTCGCGGTCGATCTTGTTGATCACCACGATCGGCTTCAAGCCATGCTTGAACGCCTTGCGGGTGACGAACTGCGTCTGCGGCATCGGACCGTCGACCGCGTCGACGAGCAGCAGTACCGAGTCGACCATCGACAGCACGCGCTCGACCTCGCCGCCGAAATCGGCGTGGCCGGGCGTATCGACGATGTTAATGCGGTAGTCGCGCCACCGGATCGCCGTGTTCTTAGACAGGATCGTGATGCCGCGCTCGCGCTCGAGATCGTTCGAGTCCATGACTCGCTCGGGAGCCGCGGTGCGCTCTTCAAGCGTTCCGGACTGGCGCAGAAGCTGGTCGACCAGTGTAGTTTTACCGTGGTCGACGTGGGCGACGATGGCGATATTTCGAAGGTTCTCGATCAAGATGGCGGTCCGCCGCTAAAAAGGCCGAGATTATACGCCGATTGCCTTTCAGCCGCCCCACGATTAACCTTTCCGGTTATGGTCAATCTCGCCGAGACGGAACTCGCGCACCCAGCGCTCGAACTCCACGATCTCGAAGCCCGCACCCCTACCGTAAAACTGGTCGGCAACTGGAATTTGCGCGGCTTTTCACTGCGCGGCGGCGGCGTACAACGCGAGCTGAAGGAACTGCAGCGGCGCCAGCAGCTTATCTGGGACCTGCTGGAAATCGAAGCCCTGGACAGTGTCGGCGCGTTCGTTCTGTGGGAGGCGTGGGGCGAAAAGCAGCCGGCCGAAGTGCGCCTCCGCGACGAGCACCGGAGCCTTTTCGAGCGCTGGAAGGACCGAAACGTACCAGCGATAAAGCCGCCGCGCCACTCACTGTTTGGCCCGTTCTTCGCACTGATCGAGCAGTGGTACGACGCGTTGGTCCGCCATCCCCAGGCGCTGTTGACGCTGATTGGCCAGGCGGCGATCGATACGCTGTGGCTCATTCGTCACCCGCGACGGATTCCGTGGCGCGAAATTTCCGCGACGATCCACGAAGCCGGCACGCGCGCGCTGCCGATTACCGCCATCGTCGGCATCCTGATCGGCGTCGTCATCAGCTACCTGTCGGCGGTGCAATTGCGGGGTTTCGGCGCTGAAGCTTTCATCGTCCCGATCCTCGGCGTCGGCATCCTGCGCGAACTTGGGCCGCTGCTGGCCGCGATCCTGGTCGCCGGCCGCTCGGGCTCCGCGATGACGGCGCAATTCGGCGTCATGCGCGTCACTCAGGAACTCGATGCGCTCTCGACGCTCGGCATTTCACCCAGCGTCCGGCTGATCTGGCCGAAGCTGGTCGCGCTGGGTATTGCGGTGCCGCTGCTGGTCATCTGGACGGATGCGATGGCGCTGGCCGGCGGCATCTTCTCGGCCAGCCTGTCGCTGCACATCAGCTTTCCGCAGTTTTTCGTGCAGCTTCCGCAGTCGGTATCCGTAATCAATCTGACATTGGGACTGGGCAAAGGCGTCGTATTCGGCGTGCTGATCGGCCTCACGGCCTGTCACTTCGGGATGCGCGTGGAGCCGAATACCGACAGTCTCGGCCATGAAACCACCGACTCCGTGGTCACATCCATTACCGTCGTCATCCTCGCCGATGCAGTGTTCGCGATTGTTTTCCAGGGCGCGGGGATGCTGCGGTGAACGAAGACAACATCATCGAGATGCGGCGCGTCGGGACCCGGTTCGGCAATCGCATCATTCACCAGAACGTCAATCTTGACGTTAAAAAGGGCGAGATCCTCGGCATCGTCGGCGGCTCCGGCAGCGGCAAGACGACTCTGATGCGCGAAATGATCGGGCTTGAGCGGCCGACCGAGGGCGAAATTGCCGCCTTCGGCTCGCCGCTGGACGCGGGAACACGACTGCGCGATCGTGCGGGTGTATTGTTTCAGAGCGGCGCCTTGTTTACCGCATTGACGGTATACGACAATATCGCTCTGCCGCTGCGCGAGCTGAAGCTGCTGGACGAAGAACTAATTCACGAGCTCGTCTGCATGAAGCTGTCGATGGTCGGTCTGGAAGCGCACGCCGCTTACCTGCTGCCGGCGGCTTTGTCCGGCGGCATGGTCAAGCGCGTCGCCCTGGCCCGTGCGCTGGCGCTGGAGCCCGAGCTGTTGTTTCTCGACGAGCCCACTTCGGGGCTCGACCCCATCGCGAGCGAGGCGTTCACGCGCCTGGTCGCGAACCTGCATAAGGAGCTGCGATTCACCGTGGTGCTGATTACGCACGATCTCAACACCGTCAAGGACCTTTGCCATCGAGTTGCCGTGCTTGCGGACCGGCGGGTCGTGGCCGTCGGTCCGGTTGACGAAGTCGTCGAGTCCCGCCATCCATTCGTACGGCGGTTCTTTCAGGGCGAATATGCCAGAAGGATTCTGCAGGCATGACGGCGCGTGCTTACGCCCTGATGACCGGCATTTTCGTTGTCGTTCTCGTCGGCGCGATCGGCACGGCGTTTTACTGGTTTGGGGGATCGCATGTCGAGCGGGAAAACTATGTCGTGGTGGCCCACCAGTCGATCATGGGACTTCACGGCCAGTCGACGGTCTACTACCGGGGCGTCCCTGTTGGCAAGGTCACGTCCATCGGCATTTCGTCGCAGGATGTTCGCAAAACGCTGATCGGCATTACGATCAACGGCAATATTCCGATCACCGCCAGCACTTACGCCACCTTGCACGCCCAGGGCGTGACCGGCCTCGCCACGCTTGAACTGAATGACAGCGGGAAAAACCCCCGCCGGCTGCCAACCTCCGCCGAGCATCCCGCTCCGATTCCGCTGCATGGCGGCACCGGGTTGAGCGGCGTGATGTCGTCGGCGCACAAGGTGATCGTCAAACTGAACGGCGTAGCGGAATCGCTGCAGCAACTTGTCGGACCACAGAATCGGCAACGCATTAACGCCATTCTTACCAATACCGCGCATTTGACGGCGCAGCTTTCGAACCTGGAAAAGCGGCTTGATTCCACTCTTTCGGGCTTGCCTGGCCTTGAAAAGGACGCGCGCGGCACACTGCATCATATCAACGAACTGACCGTGCATCTGACGACGCTGACGGATTCCTTGCACGCACTCAGCGGCCAAATGAATGGCTTTGCGAAAAACGGCACGGTGGCGGCGCGTGAACTCGCGCAACGGACCCTGCCCAAACTCGGCGTCACGCTCAAAGATCTTCAGGATACGGCTCAGGCGCTGCAGGATCTCAGCCACAGCCTCGAAAACAATCCGCAGCAGCTGATTTTTGGTCCGGCCAAGCGGCAGGCCGGGCCTGGCGAACCGGGTTTCCAGGGGAGATAACCGGGGCTATTTCGCCGCCGCCGCCTGCTCCTCCGCCGGGCCCAGTGAACCGGCTTGCAACAGGACGGCAAACTCCGCCGCCGGGATGGGACGGCTGAAATAGTAGCCCTGGATGTCGTCGCAGGCGCGTTCGCGCATGCAGGCAAGCTGTTCGGCGGTCTCGACCCCCTCCGCGAGCACCCGTACCCGGAAGCTTCTGGCAAGTCCGACGATCGCGTCGATAATGACGGCGTCATCCGGATTGGTGGCGACGTCACGCACAAACGACTGGTCGATCTTGAGCTTGTTGATCTTGAACCAGCGTAAGTAGCTCAGGCTTGAATAACCGGTGCCAAAATCGTCGATCGCGAACTGGATGCCGGTGCGCCGGAGTTTTTCCAGCACATCAACCGTGTGCTTGATGTCCTGCATCAGCATCGTTTCGGTGAGTTCCAGCTCAAGATAACGTGGTGCCAGGCCCGTTTCGGCGAGCGCATCGAGAATCGTCTGATCCAGCGTTCGCCGCAGAAACTGCACCGCGGAAATGTTGACGGCAACCGGCACGATCGGCAGCCCGGTCAATTGCCACTCCCGATTTTGCCGACATGCTTCGCGCAGCACCCATTCGCCGATCGGCACGATCAAGCCGCTTTGCTCCGCCACGGGAATGAATTCGGCCGGCCCAATCATCCCTTTGTCGGGGTGCTGCCAACGCAGCAACGCTTCCGCACCAATGATCCGCCCGGTCGCCAATTCGATTTGCGGCTGGTAATGCAATGCAAATTGATCGTCATTCAGCGCCATTCTGAGGTCGCTTTCAATCTCGATGCGCGTCTGCCGGTTGGCATCCAGCTCCGGCGTGAACAACTGGACGTTGAAGCGACCGCGCGCCTTGGCGTGGTACATCGCCGCATCCGCGTCGCGAATCAACGCCTCCACTGTTCCGCCGTGGTCGGGATAGAGACTGATGCCAATGCTCGGAGTCACGGTAATGTCGTGCGCGCCTATTGTGTAGCCGCCCGCCACCGTCTGCAGCATATCTTCGGCGAAGCGAGCGACCTGATCGGATCCATCGACGTCTGTCAGCAGAATAAGAAATTCGTCGCCGCCCTGACGGCTGGCGATGTCGTCCCGCCCAAGGCAGCCCTGGATGCGTTGCGAAACGGCTTTCAGAAGCTTGTCGCCAGCGTTATGGCCGAGATAATCGTTAACCGTCTTGAATCGATCCAGGTCAAGAAACAGGATCGCGAGTCGCCCGCCCGCGCGGCCCGCGCGATTGATTTCCTGCCGCACCATTTCGCGGAAAGTCGCACGATTGGCAAGGCCCGTCAGTGAATCGTAGCGCGCGAGGTACCAGAGTCGTTCTTCGACGGCTTTGCGCGACGTAATGTCGCTGATGGCGCCATCGTAATAAGCGATGTTGCCGGTTTCATCATAGACCGCCACCGCGTTGTTGACGCCGATGAAATGGCTGCCGTCGCGACGAACGAATTCGACTTCCTCGCCGTGATAAAAGCCATCCTGTTCCAGCAAGTCTCCCAGTTCGTCGCGGCGCTTCGGATCGGCGTACAGGTTTGCGGCCGGCGCGGCGCGCATTTCCTCGGAACTCGCATAGCCGAACATCGTCGCCATCGACTTGTTCATGTATATGATGTTCTCGCCCGGCTTGCTGCGATAAATGCCTTCGAAGATATTGTTGGTGACCGACGACAACAGGTTTTCGCTCTCGCGCAGCGCGCTCGTCATTTCGGTTGCCAGTGCCTGCGCACGATGTTGGATACGTCCGGACCGGAGCAGCATGATTCCCAGCAGCAGACTGATGCACGTCCCTGCTGCCGCCACTTCCCACGCGTTGACCGCCAGTGCGCCGGGTTGATAGAAAAGCAGCGTCCAGCTCCTGCCGGGCAGATCGAGCGGAACAGCGAAACCCAGACATCGGGTGGTCAGAATGGATTGCTTGCAAACGCCCGCCCGCTCGGGATTCCCGCTGCTCCACAGCAATGCGCCATTATCGTTGACGTTGACCGCCACATCCGATCCCGGCGGTATTGCATCGTGCAACAAGCGGTCGACGGACAGCACGGCGGTCACCCACCCTGCGGGGGGCTCACCGACGGCATTCCTCGGCAGGTGGACAGGCGCGACCATCAGCATGCCCGCCGGGTTCCTGAGCGGTCGGGTGTCGAGCGTCACGGGCCCGCTGACGGCGATGCCGCCGCTCGAGTCCAACTGACGAATCACCGTATTAAACTTGGGCCAGGCGCAGGCGTCTCCGCCCGCCCCGGGCGAATTGGGGCGCGGCGGCGCTTCGTATTCGAGAATGCAGTGGATCGACTGGTGGCCCAGGCCGGACAGCTTGAAGTCCGGCCGTGTTTTTCGGATACGGCGCTCGAAGTCCTCGAGTCGCCGTTGCGGAACGCGTCTGACGTAATCAAAAGCGACGACAGCGGGATAGTTTTTATGGAGACCGAGCTCGCGGACGAAGATCCGCCATTGCCGGGCGTCGACCTGCTCCGACGAAACAAACAGTGCCTGCCCGCTTCGCACAAGTGTTGCGTAACTGGCGAAGCGATCCTGCAGCGTGTCCACGGCCTGCTGCGAGATGCGCCGGAATTGGGCCCGCTGCGCCGCCGTCTGATTTTCGGCAGCCAGTTGCCAGGCCCAAATCGTCAATACGAGCCCCGCGACGAAGGCGAACAGGCTCAACCCGTAGTTGAATACGGTGGGATGCGTAGCCCAGCGAGGCACACGCATAGGCGTCAGCACTCCGTCACATTGACGGCTAATCCTCCTTGAGACGTCTCTTTGTATATTGTCTGCATGTCGCGGCCGGTCTGGCGCATCGTCTCGATGACCTGATCCAGCGACACGCTATGCCGGCCATCGCCGCGCATCGCGAGGCGGGCCGCATTAATGGCTTTCCATGAACCCATCGCGTTGCGTTCAATGCATGGCACCTGCACCAGCCCTCCGACCGGGTCGCACGTCAAGCCCAGGTTATGCTCCATCCCAATCTCCGCCGCATTTTCGATCGTATTATTATTGCCTTTCAGCGCAGCGACCAGGCCGCCCGCGGCCATGGAGCAGGCCACCCCGACCTCGCCCTGGCATCCCATTTCGGCCCCCGAAATCGAAGCGTTTTTCTTGTACAGAATGCCGATAGCCCCTGCTGTCAACAGGAAGCGAAGCACCCCCTCCTCGTCGGCCTCGTCGACGAAGCGAACATAGTAATGCAATACAGCCGGGATAATACCGGCGGCGCCATTCGTGGGGGCAGTCACAACCCGACCGCCGGCGGCATTTTCCTCATTAACGGCCATCGCGAACAAATTGACCCAGTCCATGACGTCCAGATCGCCCGCTTTTTCCTGCGCCATCAGGTCCCGATACAGCCTGGCCGCCCGCCGGCGCACCTTCAGGCCGCCGGGCAAAGTCCCATCCTCGCGTGTCCCCCGCTCGACGCATTCCTGCATCACTCGCCAGATGTCCAGCAGATGGGCCCGCGTCTCGGCCTCCGGCCGCCACGCCGCCTCGTTTGCAAGCATCAATTCGGCAATCGTCAGATCGTTCTCGCTGGCGTGTGCCAGCAGCTCCGCAGCGGAATTGAAAGGATACGGTGTCGTAACGGCGTCGTCGCCCGCTGCGTCACCGGGGTCGGCGTCGCCGCGAATGATGAATCCGCCGCCAATGGAATAGAAGTCTTCCGCGAGCAGCACTTCCCCGCCCTCGTCACGCGCGGTGAAATGCATGCCGTTGGAGTGCTTTGGCAATACCTGGTCGCGGCGCAGCAACAGGTCGGCCTCTTCGTTGAAGTCGATTTCATATTCGCCCAGCAGTCTGATGCGCTGCTCGCCGCGAATTTTCGCCAGCGCCGAATCGATGCTATCCGGATCGACGCCATCCGGCGTTTCGCCGCTTAACCCGAGCAGGATGGCGCGGTCAGTACCGTGACCTCTACCGGTCAGCGCAAGCGACCCGTAGAGCTGCGTTGTAACCTTCGCGGTTCTGGCCAGCGCGCCCCGCTCCTTGAGGTCAAGAAGAAACTGGCGCGCGGCGCGCATCGGGCCGACGGTGTGTGAACTGGACGGGCCAACGCCAATTTTGAAGATGTCGTAGATGGAAATCATGAGATTCTTCACTCGGAAAGCGAGAGCAGAGTCGCATTCCCTCCAAGGGCAGCGGTGTTCACCGTTACCGTGCGTTCAGTCGCAAATCGCAGCAGGTAATGCGGCCCGCCCGCTTTCGGCCCGGTGCCGGACAGGCCCTGTCCGCCGAACGGCTGCACGCCGACGACCGCACCGACCATGTTGCGATTGATGTAGGCATTGCCGACCCGCACACGCCGCTCGATGGCGCGGGCCTGGCTGTCGATGCGGCTGTGCACGCCCAGCGTCAGGCCATAGCCGGTTTCATTGATCGCGTCGATGACCTTGTCCAGGTCGCGGCCGCGATAACGGATGACATGCAGGATCGGGCCGAACACCTCGCGCTGCAGGATGTCGAGCCGGTCGATCTCGACCGCCAGCGGCGCGACAAAGCTCCCATTGGCGCACGAGAACGGCACGGGCGCCTCCGCGATCACGCGGCCCTGGCTCTTGATCCAGTCGGCGTGATCACTGAGGTTCTTGAGCGCCTCGGCGTCGATGACCGGACCCACATCCGTCTTCAGCAATGCGGGATCGCCGACCTTCAGCGTCCGCATGTAACCGGCGAGAATTTCAATCACGCGCGGCGCGATGTCCTCCTGCACGAATAACACGCGCAGCGCCGAACACCGCTGGCCGGCGCTGTGAAAGGCGGACTCGATCACATCCTTGACGACCTGCTCCGGCAGCGCGGAGCTGTCGACCAGCATCGCGTTCTGGCCGCCGGTTTCGGCGATCAACACCGGGATCGCGCCCTCGCGGTTGGCAAGCGATTTCTGAATCAGCTTAGCGGTTTCGGTCGAGCCGGTAAATGCGACTCCGGCGACGCGTTCGTCGGCCACCGCCGCGGCGCCAACCGATCCGCCCTGTCCGGGGAGGAAATGCAGCACGTCGCCCGGTATGCCTGCCTCGTGCAACAGCCGCACCGCCAGCGCGCCGATCAGCGAAGTCTGCTCCGCCGGCTTGGCCAGCACCGTATTACCCGCAGCGAGCGCCGCGCTTACCTGGCCGGTGAAAATCGCCAGCGGAAAATTCCATGGACTGATGCAGACGAACACACCACGCCCGTGCAGCGACAATTCGTTACGCTCGCCGGTATACCCCGGCATCTTCAGCGGCTCGCCGAAATCGCGCCGGCAACGCAGGCTGTAATAACGCAGAAAATCGACTGCCTCACGCACCTCGGCGATCGCGTCGACAATCGATTTGCCAGCCTCGCGGGTCGCCAGCGCCATCAATTCGGGGGTGTGCTCTTCGTAAAGCTCGGCGGCTTTCAGCAGAATGTCCGCGCGCTGTGCGGCAGGCGTGGCATCCCAGCCGGGTTGAGCCGCGTATGCCAGCTCGATGGCCTGATCGACGTTGCGCTCGTCGGCCTCAATCACCTCGCCGACGTGGCGGCGCCTGTCATCCGGGCTCAGCACCGGCCGCGCCTGTCCTTCGACCGGTTTGCCGCCCACCCACGGCGCCGCGCGCCAGTCGATTTGCAGCGCCCGGCTTATCTCGCCGGCGAGGGACTCGATCTCGGCGATATCGGCGAGATTGATGCCACGCGAATTGAGCCGGTCATCGCCGTAGATGTCGCGCGGCAGTGGAATGCGCGGATGCGGCTTGACGTGCAGCGCTTCCACGGTGGCGACGGGATCCGAAACGATGTCTTCGACGGGGATTTTCTCGTCGATAATCCGATTGACGAACGACGTATTGGCGCCGTTTTCCAGCAGCCGTCGCACCAGGTACGGCAGCAGTTCCTTGTGGCGACCGACCGGCGCATAAACCCGGCAATTCATGCCCATTTTCTTCGGCCCGACCACTTCGCCGTACAGCTCTTCGCCCATGCCGTGCAGGCGCTGGAACTCGAAATCGCGACGGTCGCCGGCCATTTCCAGCACGCTCGCGAGCGTGTGGGCGTTGTGGGTCGCGAACTGCGGGTACAACGCATCGCCTACGGCAAGCATTTTCCGCGCGCAGGCCAGATAAGACACATCCGTGGATGGCTTGCGGGTAAAAACCGGGTAACCGGACAGGCCCTGCATCTGGGCAAGCTTGATTTCGGTGTCCCAGTAGGCGCCCTTGACCAGCCGGACCGGAATGCGCCGGCCGACATCGCCGGCCAGCGCGGCCAGCCAGTCGATCAGGCGGATGGCCCGCTTCTGATATGCCTGCACGGCGAGACCGAATCCTTCCCAGCCGCGCAGCGACTCTGACCGGTAGACTCGCTCGATCACATCGAGCGACAGGCCGAGCCGGTCGGCCTCCTCGGCGTCAACAGTCAGAGCGATGTTCATCTTGGCCGCGCGTTCCGCCAGCTTCAGCAGACGCGGCGGCAGTTCTTCCAGCACGCGGTCGCGCTGCGCGAATTCGTACCGTGGATGCAACGCCGAAAGCTTGACCGAAATGCTTGGCGCGGAGAACACGTCGGTACCGGGTTTGACAGCCGCGCCTATCGCGTCAATCGCATTCGCGTACGCATCAAAGAAACCTTGCGCATCCGCCTCGGTCAACGCGGCTTCGCCAAGCATGTCGAATGAATGCCGATAATCGCGATGGCCTTTGCTCGCCGCGCGTTTTAGGGCTTCCTTGATGGTTCGCCCCATCACGAACTGGTGGCCCATGATGCGCATCGCCTGGCGCAGCGCGGTGCGCACCACCGGCTCGCCAAGTCGGGAGACGGTTCGGTCCATGAAGCGTCCCAGGTCCGCGGTCTCCCGGTCGAGCTTGAGTATGCGGCCGGTGAGCATCAGGCCCCACGTCGAGGCATTCACGAACAGCGACGAACTTGCACCCAGATGCTCGTCCCACTTGCCGCTGGCAAGTTTGTCGCGAATGAGTTTATCGGCCGTTTCATCGTCGGGAATGCGGATCAGCGCCTCCGCCAGGCACATCAGCACCATGCCTTCCTGCGAGGACAGATCGTACTGATGCAGGAACGCCTCAATGCCGCCTTTAGCGTCGGCATTCTCGCGTACGGACTCGACCAGGGCGCGCGCCCGCGCGATAACGCGTTGGCGCGCGTCGTCATCGAGCCGCGCCGTTTTCAGCAGCGCGTCGACGCATTCCGTTTCGTCGGCGAGATAAAGCTCGTTCATCTTCGCACGCAGCGGATCGGGCCGCGGAAAGGGGTCGAAGATGATGCCGGCGTCCGCCGTCTGCTGGATATTCCGCTCTACCGCCACAAAACGAACTCCACGATGTATACGTTGCTACTGCAGGGGCGAACTTCGTTCCTACAACGCATTTATCAACGCATCAGCGAACTGACTGGTCTTGACCTCCGTCGCGCCATCCATCTGGCGCGCGAAGTCGTACGTCACGATCTTATCGCCGACAACCTTTTCATACGCGTTGGCAATCAGCTTGCCGGCTTCCGGCCAGCCGATGTAATCGAGCATCATCACGCCGCTGAACAGCAGCGAACCGGGATTGACCTTATCCTTACCGGCATGCTTCGGCGCGGTGCCGTGCGTCGCCTCGAACACGGCGATGTCGTCACCGATGTTCGCGCCGGGCGCAATGCCGACGCCGCCGACTTCGGCGGCTACCGCGTCGGACAGATAGTCGCCATTCAGATTCGGCGTCGCGATAACGCTGAATTCATCCGGACGCAGCAGCATCATCTGGAACATGATGTCGGCGATGCGGTCCTTGATGACGATCTTGCCCTCCGGCCGCTTGCCGTCGTACTTGTCCCACAACTCGTCTTCGGTAATCGTCACGTCGCCGAATTCGTCCTTCGCAAGCTCATAGCCCCACTTGCGGAACGCCCCTTCGGTGAACTTCATGATGTTGCCCTTGTGAACCAGCGTCACGCTGTCGCGGTCGTAGTCGATCGCGTACTGGATCGCCTTGCGCACGAGACGCTTGGAACCGAGTTCACTGATCGGCTTGACGCCAAGACCACTGCCGTCGAAAAAGTTCGCGCCCAGCTCCTCGCGCAGGAACTTCGCCAACTTCGCATTCTCCGGCGAGCCCGCCTGGTACTCGATGCCGGCGTAAACGTCCTCGGTATTCTCGCGAAAAATTGCCACGTCGATTTTCTGCGGCTCGCGGAGCGGCGACGGCACGCCCCGGTAGTACTTCACCGGCCGCACACAGGCATACAGATCGAGATCCTGGCGCAGCGCCACGTTCAGCGAACGGAAACCCTCGCCCACCGGCGTCGTCAGCGGCCCCTTGATCGCAACTTTCAGATCGGTGATGACTTCGCGCGTCTCGGCAGGAAAATAGTCGCCGTCATACTTCGCGGCCGCGGCTTCGCCCAGATAAAGCTGCGCCCAATGCACCTTGCGCTTGCCGCCGTAGGCTTTCTCAACCGCCGCGTCCCAAACTTTCAGGCACGCCGGTGTAATGTCCACGCCAATCCCGTCGCCCTCGACATAGCCCAGAATCGGGTTGTCGGGAACGGAAAGTTTGCCGTTCTGCGAGGTGATTTTCTCGCCACCGTCCGGCAGCTTGACGTGCTGGTAAGCCATTGGGGATCCTTTTGGGTTCGGGCTGAATTAAAGCCGTCTATTATAACAGGCGGGACCGCTCCCCTTGCACCGCCAAATCCCCGGACCGGCCCGGCACTTCCGCTCGAGTCACATCGTGCACGGGCAGCGACTGGACGTCGATAGTTTCGAACAAATCGCCCGTTGAACCCAGATCGAAGCCCATTCCCTGCCATTCGCGCAACACACGCTCGAAAACATCCCGATAGGCCAGCCCCTCCAGCTCGGCATGAAGCGTCAAGACGTGACAGTCGACGTCGTTGGGTACCGCTGCCGCAACAATATGCTCCCCGACGTTCTCGCGCGTGATGCCATCGCGGCCGATCAACTCGTCCAGCGTCGGCAGCGTCGTCGGTAATTGAGGACAGTGGAAGCGCCGGCCGTTGACGATCGGAATAAACGGCCGCGTGCCGCGCGTGTCGCTCGCGTAGTCGAAGCCGAACTCGTCCTCGAGAGCAAAGGCATGCGCGTTCATCTGCCAGCCGGCCGCGCCGATCGTTTTGGCCTCGCTTCCGAATACTTCGCGGAAACGCTCGGCGGCGAGAGTCATCTCGCGAAGGGTCCAGTCCTCGCCGCGGCGAAAGACATTATCCTGCCAGCGTACATGGTCCCATGTGTGAATGCCGACCTCAAAGCCGGCGTCGCGGACTGCGCGCATTGCACTGGCGCCCCGACGACCGATATCGGGGCCCGGCAGCACAGTGCCGTAGCACAGCGTCTTGAGGCCATAATTGCTGCCGACCGATGTCCGCATGACCTTCTTGACAAAGCCCGGCCGCAGCAGCCGGCGCAACGCCCGACCGGTGTGGTCGGGGCCGAGGCTGAAGAGAAATGTGGCGTTGATACTCAAACGCGACAATAGCCCCGCGAGACGCGGCACTCCCTCCAGCGTCCCGCGCAACGTGTCGACATCAATTTTCAGAGCAATGCGCATAATCCGCCGAACCCCAACGAGGCAAAAGCGCTTGAGGTGGTGGTGCGGGGACTTCTCCCAGGGCTGTGTGAGACAAGGATGTCGAACCCAGAGCCTCCATGGATGGATTCACGGCGTCCCTGGGAGGAGTCACCGCACCGCCGCCCCCACAACAACTCAAAGCTACCCGTCAATCAGTTCCCGAGCCTGAGCAACATCGCCTTTATAAGCATCAAAGATGCGCTCCAACGCCCCGCGCATATCGATCTTCGGCTCCCAGCCCAATTCCCTGCGGGTATGCTCGACAGAAGGTACGCGATTTTCGACATCCTGATAGCCCTTGCCGTAATAATCGTCAGCCGCCACGTCGATCAGATTGACGTGCGCGGCGCTGGTCGCATACTCCGGAATGCCGCGCGCGATCTCCATCATCATCTCCGCCAGCTCGCGGATCGAATGGCTGTTATCCGGATTGCCGATGTTATAAATGCGCCCGCTCGCCACGTCGTCCTTGTTCTCGATGATCTTCATCAGCGCGTCGATGCCATCGTCGATGTACGTGAACGCCCGCTTGCGCGCGCCGCCATCCACCAGCCGAATGTCCTCGCCACGCACGATGTGACCCAGGAACTGCGTCACCACGCGCGAACTGCCCTCCTTCGGTGTATGAATGCTATCGAGGCCGGGACCGATCCAGTTGAACGGCCGGATCAGCGTAAAGTCCAGTCCGACCTTGTCGCCATACGCCCAGATTACGCGATCGAGCAACTGCTTTGAGCAACTGTAAATCCAGCGCTGCCGCTCGATCGGACCCAGAATCAGCTCAGACTCGTACGGATCGAATGCCGGATCGCGGCACATGCCGTACACCTCCGACGTCGACGGAAAAATCACCCGCTTTTTGTACTTCACGCACTGGCGGACGATCGGCAGGTTCGCCTCGAAATCGAGCTCGAACACACGCAGCGGATCCTGCACATAAACGGCCGGCGTCGCGATCGCCACCAGCGGCAGCACCACGTCGCACTTGCGCACGTGATACTCCACCCACTCCTTGTTGATCGTGATGTCTCCTTCGAAGAAATGAAAGCGCGGATTGTCGAGCAGCACCTCGACCCGATCCGACGCCATGTCCATGCCGTACACTTCCCAGTCGGTCGTTTCGATGATGCGCTTACTGAGGTGATGGCCGATAAAGCCATTCACCCCAAGAATCAGAACTTTCCGCACGCTATTCTCCTAAACACACAGGTTCCGCGCCGTAGCGCGATTCAAAATCGGCCGCCGTCAGCGGCGACCCTTCCAGTTCGCAGGCGAGCACCCGAATGCGCCGGCCATCCCGGCAATCGGCATACAAGACGCCCGCTTCAGAATAAAGGCTCGGCAGCGGGTCGACATGCCGCGCCGGCTCCCGCCGATAATAGCTGCGCAGCACCCGCAGCGGCCTGCCGGCCAGCGTCGTAAACGCACCCGGATAGGGCGGCGCCACAGCGCGCACCAGGTTGTGCACTGTCTCGGCGGGCTGCGTCCAGTCGATAGTACCGTCCTCGGGACGGCGGCGGCCGAAATAACTGCCTTGCGTGAGATCGAGCGGCCGTTGCGGCGCCGACCCCTTCAGCAGACTCGGTAACGCCCGCGCCAGCGTCATTTCCGCCGCGCACGTCACCTTGTCGAACACCTCTTTCGCCGTGTCGTTCGGCAGGATCGGCACGCTGCTCTGATCCACCAGCGCGCCGGCATCCGGCTTCACCGTCATGTAATGCAGGCTCGCGCCGGTCTCCGTCTCGCCGTTCAACACGGCCCAATTCACCGGTGCGCGGCCGCGGTACTTTGGCAACAACGAGCCGTGCATGTTGAGCGCCCCGCGCGCGGGTAACTCGAAAATCGACGCCGGCAGCATATGCCGATAGTAAAACGAAAACAGGAAGTCCGGCGCGCATGCCGCGACCCGCTCCGCCAGCGCCGGCAACTCGTCCGCGGCTGGCGTCACCACCGGAATGTCGTGCAGCCGCGCCAGTGCCGCAACGCTCTCGAACCAGACGTTCTCGTCCGGGTCATCGGCGTGCGTCACCACCAGCGGCACCTCGACGCCCTGCGCCAGCAGCACGGCCAGGCAGCGCGCACCGACGTTGTGGTACGCGAACACGACCGCCGACGTCATTTAGCGTCGTCCCGCTCTTCGAGTATGCCGCGAATCAGGTAACGCGGCCGCTGCTGCACTTCCTGGTAAATGCGGCCGATGTACTCGCCCAGCATCCCGATGCCAAACAGCAGGATACCAATGAAAAAGAATGCAATTGCGAATAGCGTGAACACGCCGCCGACGTCCGGCCCGTGCAGTAACCGGTCGACCATCAGGTAAACGAACAAGGCCAGCGACGCCAGCGCTATCAGCACACCCAGAAACGAAAAGATCTGCAGCGGCGCGACCGAGAAGCCGGTGACCAGATCGAAGTTAAGCCGGATCAGGCGATAGATCGAATACTTGGACTCGCCCGCCGCGCGTTCGCTGTGTTCAACCTCAATCTCGACGGGATTGCTCGCGTATAAATACGCGAGCGCCGGAATGAACGTGTTGATTTCGCGCGTGTTGTTGATCGCGTCGATCACGCCGCGGCCGTAGCCGCGCAGCATACAGCCCTGGTCCGTCATGCGAACCTTGGTGATGCGGTGGCGGATGCGGTTCATCAGCTTTGACGCCCCGCGCCGCCAGGCGCTGTCGTGACGGCGGCGGCGAATCGTGCCGACATAGTCGTGGCCTTCGTCCATGCGGGCAAGCAGCTTGCCGATTTCCTCGGGCGGGTTTTGCAGATCGGCGTCGAGCGTCACCACCTTATCGCCGCGCGCATACTTGAAGCCGGCCATGATCGCGGCGTGCTGGCCGAAGTTGGCCTGCAGATAAATGATGCGCGTCTCGCGTGGGCGCGCCTCGAATTGCTGACGCAGCATGGCAGCCGAATTGTCGGCGCTGCCATCATCGACGAGGATGCATTCGTAACTGCGGCCGAGCGCGTCGAGCGCCGGGTACAATCGGTCGAACAGTGCGGCGAGCCCCGCCTGCTCGTTGAAAACCGGAACGACAATCGACAACTCGACTGTCGAATCGGCACGATCGGTGGCGCGACGGCCCGGGGCAATGTCGGCGTGGACGACCATCAGCGTGCGCCGAGGATATCGCGCAGCGCATTGCAGACGCGATCGACGTCCGCCACCTGCATCGCCGGAAACAGAGGCAGCGTGACGGTCTCGCGGCCGATGCGCTCGGCGTTCGGAAACTGCCCTTCGCGGTAGCCCATATCGCGATACAGGCTGAACAGCGGCACAGCCGGATAATGCCGGCCAATGCCTACGCCCTGCGCGTGCATCTTGTCGCGCAGGCCTGCGAAGTCGAGGCCCAGTTGCGCGAACGGAACAAGCGGCGTGAACATGTGCCAGCTATGACCGTCGTCGCCCTGCGCAGGCAGGCGCAACGTCGAGTCGGCGAGATTGTCGAAGTAACGTTTGACCAAGGCGCGGCGCTTGCCGTTGAACTCGTCGAGGCGCGCGAGTTGAGACAGGCCGATGCGCGCCGAGACGTCCGTCATATTGTGCTTGCCCGCGGCGACCGACACGTCCATGCTGCCGTCGGCAAGCTTGGTGATGCCGTGGAAGCGCAGCAGTTCGAGTCGGCGCGCTACGTCCGCATCGGCGACCGACACCGCCGCGCCCTCGATTGCCGTCATGTTCTTGTTGGCGTGAAAGCTGAAGCAGACCAGGTCGCCGAATGAGCCGATGCGCTTGCCGTGGTAGCTGCTGCCGATCGCATGAGCGGCATCCTCGATGACCCGCAGATCGTGCATTTTCGCCAACGCGTAAAGGCTATCGATATCCACCGGCAGCCCGGCGAAATGTACCGGCATGATCGCGCGCGTCTTCGAAGTAATTGCAGCCTCGACTGCATCGACCCGCAGGTTGCGCGTGTCCAGATCGACATCGACGAATACCGGCTTCGCGCCGACGCGCACGACCACGTTCGCGCTCGCCGCGAACGTCATCGCCGGTACGATCACCTCGTCGCCCCGCCCAATCCCTGCCAGCACCAGCGCCAGTTCCAGCGCGCCGGTCGCCGATGTCAGCGCGCGCACCTGCCGGCCGCCGCCGAAATACTCGGCCAGCGCGACTTCGAACCGCTCGACTTGCGGGCCGGTCGTAATCCAGCCTGACTTCAGCACCTCGACGACGCCGTCGATCATTTCCTGATCGAGCGTCGGGCGGGTAAACGGCAAATAGTCAGCCATCAGCTCCTCGCGACAATGAACACGCCAATGATAATGATACCGATACCAACCAGCCGCAGCGGCGTTACCGTCTCGCCAAGAAAGGCCCAGGCGGCGACAGCGGTGACGACGTAGCCGATGGACAGCATCGGGTAGGCCATGCTGACCGGCACTCGCGACAACGCGACAATCCAGACCACGACGCTAATGACATAGCAGCCGAGTCCGCCATAGATATGAGGTTCCAGCGCCAGCCGCCAACCGGCTGCGCCAAGCGCGCTCCAGTTCAGGCCGATTTCGCCCAGCCGGTTGACGCCGGCCTTGAGCAGGAATTGGGCCGCGGCGTTCAGCAAAACGCCGGCCAATATCAGCAGGAAACTCGTTATGCTCAAGGTTTCGTCACTACCACTCTCTGCGGATCCCGGGCCACTACCCGCATCGGAAAGCCCGTCCGCCGCAGGGCATGATAAGCGTCACGCGTCATAATGGCGAACGCGCGCTTATCCGCCTGCCAGCGCTGCCTGAATGTCGCCAGGTCGGCGATGTACCGCGCCGGGTTCTTGCGACGCTCGATGCCGAACGCAAGTTCGCCCTGATAAGCGACTGGAATGACCGTTCGTTTGAGGTAAAACGGCAACGCCTGCTCGTACTGCCCGATGCTGTAAAACGGCACACCGCGCGTATCCACTCCCGCCAGTTGACGGGCCAGATAGTGCGTTGAATAAACCGGTGACAGCACCTGTTCGCCGCTGGTCAGCACCTGCACGGCAACCAGCCAACCAAGCCCGACCAGTGCGATCGCCACGGCCGGCCGCCGCCGCACCAGCCAGAAGCCCGCAAGGGCGATGGCGATCAGCACAGCGGCCGTGGCGATCGCCCACGGCACGAGCCGCGCATAAAAATCGGCCGGAACCGTGGCGCTGTGCAGGTGCGGCAGGTAAACGATGCTGTAAACCAGGCACGCAACGCCGAGCAGCAGCGTAATCGCCAGCGCGCTGACAAGACGCTTGCGGTCGTGGCGTGCCAGTTCGCGCCCGATCAGCAGCGCGAATGGCGGGAATAACGGCAGGATGTAACTGGGGAGCTTTGAATCCGACGCGGAAAAGAACAGGAATACCACCGCGATCCAAAGCCATAGGAACCAGACGGGATCGAACTCGCCATCGTTACGCCGCAGTATCGAGCCGCCGCCGCGCACCAGCGCCGCCCCGCCCTGCCACAGCCATGGCAACGTTGCGAGCACCAGCACAGGAATGAAGTAGTACCAGGGGCCGGTGCGATCGGCAATCGGCGTCAGGTACCGCTCGAAATGCTGAACGATAAAAAAGAAGTGGAAGAAATCCGCGTTGCGCAGCGACACGACGATAAACCATGGCGCGGCGATTGCTACGAACAGCGCGAAGCCCGGAATAATGTGCAGCCGCTTCCAGACGCGCCAATCCCGTTTCGTGAGCGAATACAGTACGAAAGTGACGCCGGGAATCGCCAGGGCGACCAGTCCCTTCGTCAGCAAGGCCAGGGCGGCGGCGGCCCACGCCGCCAGCATCCAGCGCAGGCCAAGGGCGCGGTCGTCGGGCCGCATTTGCGCAATCAGAAACGCGAACAGGCTCGCGCACATGAAAAATGCGAGCCCCATGTCCAGCGAATTGAAATGCCCCATGAAGATGTAATAAAAGCTGCCCGCGAGCGTCAGTGCCCCGTAGCGGCCGGCGCGCTCGTCGAACAACCTGGCTCCCGCGTACCACGTCATGCCGAGTCCGAGGAAACCTGCCAGCGCGATCCACAGTCGCGCCGTCCAGTTATGCTGGCCCGCCAACTCGTAAACCGTCGCGGTGATCCAGTAGTGCAGCGCGGGCTTTTCGAAATACTTGAAGCCGTCGAGATGCGGCGTCACCCAGTCGCCGGTGGCGACCATCTCGCGAGGAATTTCCGCGTAACGGCCTTCGTCCGTCTGGAATAGATCTCGATATTGCAGATTGCCGAACCAGACAACGGCCACGAACAGGCACAGGAACGCTGCCCGCCAAGCGGGGGAAAAACGCATGGACCGCCCCGAGTAGTTAGCGCCAGCCGGGCATTATACGGGCTGCGGGTTTTCCCGGCACCCGCGGCGCGTTACCGCCTGGCCAGAAACCTAGCGGACGCGCGCACGGAAACTGCCGTCCTGCAGCCACTCGCAATAGTCCTCGAGAATCAGCGCATGATCGAAAGCGAGTTCCGGCGGATTGGCGGGGTCCACCGGCTGCCAGTCCTTCGCATCGTCCCCGGCCCGGGGGTCGCCGGTTGCCGTGGCGGCAAAAACAACACTGATCGTCGGTCCACGCGGATCGCGGCCCGGCGCGGAGTAGCAGCCGATCAGCGCCTTCAACTCAACGTCGAGGCCCGTCTCTTCGCGCGCCTCGCGCACTGCCGCCGCGGACACCGTTTCATCCAGATCGACAAACCCGCCCGGCAGCGCCCAGCCGTAAGGCGGGTTGTGCCTCTCGATCAGCACAACGGGCTTGCCGGGCTGATCTTCAAGTCGAATGACGACATCGGCGGCAACGAGGGGGGTTTCGGGACGAGGCATGCTGCAACTCCTTTTTGCGCGAGTATTTGAATTGTGGACGGCCGAGCCTCAAACGGCAACAACAACACCGCTGTTATAATCTCCTCCTTTCCCCAAGGAGGCCGCCGTGGACAACGCATTCCTCGAACAACTCGACAGCCAGCTTCAATCGCTCAGGGATGAGGGGCTTTACAAGGAGGAGCGGATTATCACAACGCCGCAGGGCGCGGCGATCGAAACCACGGCCGGCAGGGAAGTCATCAACCTCTGCGCGAACAACTATCTTGGGCTTGCAAGCCATCCGGAGCTGATCAAGGCTGCGCACGCGGCACTCGACGAGCATGGCTTCGGGATGTCGTCGGTGCGCTTTATTTGCGGCACGCAGGATGTGCACAAGGAACTGGAGGCGCGCCTGAGCAAGTTCCTCGGCACCGAGGACACGATTCTCTATTCGTCCTGCTTCGACGCCAACGGCGGCCTGTTCGAGACGCTGCTGGAAGAGAACGACGCGATTATCAGCGATTCGCTGAACCACGCGAGCATCATCGACGGCGTGCGGCTGTGCAAGGCGCAGCGTTTCCGGTACGCGAACAACGACATGAATGAGCTGGAGGCCCGGCTCAAGGAAGCCTCCGGCTGCCGGCGCAAGTTGATTGCGACTGACGGCGTGTTCTCGATGGACGGCGTCATTGCCGACCTCGGCGCGATTTGCGATCTCGCCGACCGTTATGACGCACTGGTGATGGTTGACGACTCACACGCCACCGGTTTCATCGGCGACAACGGCCGCGGCAGCGCGGAATACCGCAACGTGCTCGGCCGCATCGACATTATCACCATGACCTTCGGCAAGGCGCTCGGGGGCGCGTCCGGCGGTTGCACGTCCGGCCGGAAGGAGATCGTCGCCTGGTTGCGGCAGCGCTCCCGACCCTACCTGTTTTCCAATACGCTGATGCCGGCAATCGCGGCAACCACGCTGCACGTGCTCGGTATGCTCGAGTCCGGTAGCGAACTGCGCGACAAACTGCGCGACAACAGCCGCTACTTTCGAGACGGCCTGACGAAGCTCGGTTTCGATCTGGTGCCCGGCGAGCACCCGATTATTCCGGTCATGCTGGGCGATGCGAAACTGGCCAGCACAATGGCCGACAGGCTGCTGAATGAAGGTATCTACGTGATCGGCTTTTCGTTCCCGGTCGTGCCGCGCGGCGCCGCGCGTATTCGCACGCAAATGTCGGCCGCGCTGGAGCGGAAGCATCTTGACAAGGCGATTTCGGCCTTTGAGAACGTGGGTAAGAATCTTTCTGTAATCGGCTGATTTTACAAGGTAAAAAGTAATATTTATGCGCGCATTAGTCAAAGCCAAGGCGGAACCGGGTATCTGGATGGAGGATGCGCCGACGCCGGCGGTCGGGCACAACGATGTACTGGTCAGGATCCGCCAGACGGCAATTTGCGGCACCGACATTCATATTTACAACTGGGATGAGTGGGCGCAGCAAACCATCCCGGTCCCGATGACAGTCGGCCACGAGTTCGTCGGCGAGATCGTTGAGGTCGGCAGCGAAGTACAGGGACTCGAAGTCGGCCAGCGCGTCTCCGGCGAAGGTCACATCACCTGCGGCCATTGCCGCAACTGCCGCGCGGGGCGGCGGCACTTGTGCGCCAATACGCGCGGCGTGGGCGTGAATCGCCCGGGCTGCTTCGCCGAATATCTGTCGATTCCAGCCGTGAATGTCTTCCCGTTGCCGGACGCGATTCCCGACGAAATCGCCGCCTTCCTCGATCCGCTCGGTAATGCCACGCATACCGCCTTGTCGTTCGACCTGGTCGGCGAGGATGTGCTGATCACGGGCGCGGGACCGATCGGCTGCATGGCCGCCGCGATTGCACGCCACGCCGGCGCACGCTATGTGGTGGTGACCGACGTCAACGACTATCGACTGGATCTCGCCCGCAAGATGGGTGCGACGCGCGCGATCAACGTCGCCGACGGCTCGCTTGACAATACGATGCGCGAACTCGGGATGCGCGAAGGTTTCGATGTCGGGCTGGAAATGTCCGGCAACCCGCAGGCATTGCGCCAGCTACTGAAGTCGATGGCGCATGGCGGCCACGTCGCGCTGCTCGGTATTCCGCCAGGCGATACCGCGATCGACTGGAACGACGTCATATTCAAAGGCCTGGTTCTCAAGGGCATTTACGGCCGAGAGATGTTCGAGACCTGGTACAAGATGGCGAGCATGCTGAAGAGCGGCCTCGACGTTTCGCCGATCCTGACGCACAGCTATTCGATCGACCGGTTTCAGGAGGGATTCGAAACGATGCGGTCGGGGCAATCGGGCAAAGTCGTTCTGGACTGGACCTGAGCACGCCCCGTCCGTTCGTCGTGAGCCCGCCGAAGGGCTCACGACGAACGGGCAAATCGTCACCGTTCCATCGATAAAGCGCAGAAACAATAGGCGTAAACGCCTCTTGGATCGTTGAACCGCGCGACCTGGCTTACGAGGTCGTGCAAACGGCTGAACATCTGCTTCGCCGGCGTCCACGAATTCGCCTCGATCAGCGGACCGGCCAGCCCCCGCGCCTGCTGCGATAACCCCCTCAGCAAGCGGTCCATGAAACTCAACGGCTGCTCGACGTAATGCACGGTGTAGCCGTTCGCGATGCCGGCGAGTTGCGCCGCCGCCTTGATCGCGTCCTTCAGACCGCCGAACTCGTCGATGAGGCCCAGCCGCTTGGCATCCTTGCCGCTCCAGACGCGACCCTGCGCGATCTCCTGGACGCGATCGATGCTCAGGTGACGCGTCTTCGCGACCATGCCGACAAACCGATCGTATCCATGGTTGATCGTGAGCTGGAAAATCTTCTTCGCCTCCGGGCTCATTGCCCGCGTCGGCCGGAAGTCGCCGGACAGCTTCGTGGTTCCGATACCGTCATTGTGAATGCCGAGCTTGGCGAGCGAATCCTGGAACGTGGGGAACATGCCGAGGATGCCGATCGACCCTGTAATCGTCGTCGGGTGAGCGTAGATACGATCGGCGGCCATCGAAATCCAGTAGCCGCCCGACGCCGCGACGCTACCCATCGACACGATCACCGGCTTGCCGGCGGCCTTGGTCAATTGCACCTGGCGCAGAATCAACTGGGAAGCGAACGCGCTGCCGCCCGGGCTGTCGACGCGCAATACCACGGCCTTGACGTTGCCGTTGTTGCGCGCGTTGCGGATCAACCGCGACAGCGACTCGCCGCCGATAGTGCCCGGCGGCTGGTTACCGGCAAGAATATCGCCTTCGGCAACGATTACCGCGACTTCGTTGGCGCTTGCGCTCTTGCGGTTCAATTCGCCGGTCGCGACCAGGTAATCGCGAAAGCCGATCTGATTGAATCCGTCTCCGCCGGGGCCCACACCCGCTACGGCGGCGACCGCCGAGGCGACCTGATCATGGGTCGCAAGCTTGTCCACTAGGCCGGCTTCCATCGCGAGCTTTGCGCTGTCGCCGTCCACCGCCGCAAGATTCTTCGGCATGTCGTTGACATAGGAGGCCACGGCGCCCGGCTTCAGACCACGCGCCGCGGCCACATTCTTCTGGTAACTGCCCCACAACACATCGAGCAACGCCTTATCAGCCTCGGCGGCGGGTTTCGACATGCTGTTGCGCGTGAACGGCTCGACGTAAGATTTGTATTTCCCGACGCGGAACACGTTCCAGTCGATGGCGAGCTTGTCGATCGCGTCCTTGAAGTATTCACGGTACACGCCAAATCCGGTGATGGCGACGGTACCGTGCGGATTGAGAAAGACCTTGTCCGCCATCGACGCGAGGTAATACTGCGACTGGCCCGGTGCATCCAGTACCGCGAACACCGGCTTGCCCGTCGATTTGAATTCATGAATGGCGTCGCCAATCGTCTGCAGCTTGCTGAGCGCCGCGGGCGCCATGTGCCGCGAGTCGATCAGCATGGCCTTGATGCGCGGGTCGGTCTCCGCTTCGCGTATCGCGGCGAGCACGTCGCGCATCCGCGTCTGCGGGCGCACATCCCGCCCGAGCATGCGATCGACAGCGCGCTGGACCGGATCGCCCGAATATTGTTCCACCAGGTCGCCTTGCGGATTCAGAACCAGCGCCGCCGAAGCCGGTACCTGCGGCCGGTTGACGCTCGCGCTGACAAGGAACAGCACTAAGATCGCGGCGAACGCCAGCACGAGAAGATCCACGATGACGTCGAGGACACCCCAGATCCCCTTGAGCACCCTCAAAATCATGCGTCCGGCGGCCATCCGTTTTCCTTTCGTTATTGCACAAAAAAAGCCCCTGCGCGTTGCACGCAGGGGCTTTCAAGATAGCACAAGCCGGCTAAATAGGGTCAGTCTTCCTGAAAATAGTACAAGCCAAGACCAACCCGCTGCAGATCGCCGGAGAACATCTGCATCCGGTGTTTGCTGGCTTCATGTTCGCTCAACCACTGATCGAGCGTATCGAGAAACTTCCGGCTTTCCTCGCGCGCGAAATCGTGGAACGCCGCGGCGGCGTCCGGATCGAGCTTGTCGTTCGAGACGACGCGCTGGAAGCGTAACTCGCGCTCGTTCTCGGTCCAGAAGTTGTGGTCCATCGTCACGATCAACTGGCCGACGGCCCCACCCATCAAGTTGATCTTCTCCAGATCGTCAAGGCGCGGCACGTAGGTGCGGGCCACGAGCTTGAGCGTGCCGTCGTCGTTGCGGACGACCGCATCGACGCGCTCCAGTTCGTCGAGAACCGCACGCGGCGGCGCATCGCCGCTGTGGCTGCGCACCAGGTCGCTGAAATTCTTTTCGCCCTCGTCGAACATGATGGCCCGCGGCTCGCCGCTTTCATCCAGAAAATCCGGATCGCTGACCCATCCTTTAAGCACACGCGCCGCGCGGTTGTGCAAGACCGGGTCTGGCAGGTCCTGCGGCAGCTTGAGGCTCGAGACGCGCGACACTTCCTTGCGCGACAAGCCGGTAATCACGGCAATCCGCGAATCGGTCTGTTTCCTCCCCGGAATGCGAAATTCGCCGGCGGCGATTTCGACGTATACCGCCTTCAGCACCTCTGAAAATGCCTTGTAGGTGACGCCGCTGCGCAGCATGATGCGCACCAACGGCTTGAGCACGCGCATCAGCGCTTCGTAAATGACGTAATGACTGGGTCTTGCGTTCATGATTGTCGGTCTCCGCAAAGTGCAACGGTTGAGCGTCCAACTCCGGCCTAGGATTCCATTGCCACTTTAGCCCCCTCTCCGGAATTAATAGCAAGAGACACTATTCTGCGGCTTCAGTTCCCTGTTTTGCCGTACACCACCTTGCCGCCTGTCGTCTATAGGCGACCGTTCAGCCCCGATTGTCATATTTCTGCTATCCGGCGACGGTCGCTCCCAGCAGCAAGTCGTTGAGGCGCTTGACAAAAGCAGCCGGATTGTCCAATTGGCCGCCTTCGGCGAGAAGCGCCTGTTCATAGAGCAAATTGGCCCAATCGTCGAATTTCGTGCCTTCGGTGCTCTCCAGACGCCTGACGATCGGGTGGGCCGGGTTGATTTCAAGCACTGGCTGCGTTTGTGGCACTTTTTGCCCCGCCTCCTTCAGCAAACGCTCCAGGTTGAGGCTCAGGCCTTCATCAGCCGCCACGAGGCACGCCGGCGAATCCGTCAGGCGCCGCGAGAGGCGAACTTCCTTGACCTTGTCCCCGAGGCTGGTCGCGAGGCGGTTGCATACGCCCGGCAGCGCTTTGTCGTCCGCCTCCGGCGCCTCGCCGAACGCGTCGTCGTCCAGTTCGCCGCGGCTCACCGACTTCAACTGCTTGTCACGATATTCCTGCAGGTTGCCAACCAGCCATTCGTCAACCCGGTCGTGCAGTAACAACACCTCTATGTCCTGCTTACGGAAGATTTCAAGATGCGGGCTGTTCTTCGCCGCCGCAAAGCTGTCGGCGGTGACGTAGTAAATCGCGTTCTGTTCGGGCTTCATGCGCTCAATGTAATCGTCGAGCGACACGTTTTCGGCGTCGTCGTCGTTATGTGTGGAGGCAAATCGCAACAGTTTTGCGATCGCTTCGCGATTGGCGAAATCCTCCGCGGGCCCTTCCTTGAGAACACGGCCGAATTCGTTCCAGAAACCCTGATATTTTTCCGGCTCCTCGTCCGCCATGTCCTGCAACAGCCCGAGCACCTTCTTGACCGAGCCGCCGCGAATGGCGTCGAGAATGCGGTTGTTCTGCAGCGTTTCGCGCGATACGTTCAGCGGCAGATCGCTCGAATCGACGACGCCCCGCACGAAACGGAGGTAACGCGGCGTCACCGTCTCGGCGGCGTCGGTGATGAACACGCGCTTCACGTACAGCTTGACGCCGCGCCGGCTGTCGACGTCCCACAAATCGAACGGCGCACGCGACGGGATATACAGCAGCGAAACGTACTCATGCGTGCCTTCGACGCGGTTATGCGTCCACACAAGCGGTTCGTCCGCGCCATGCGAGACGTGCTTGTAAAACGCCTTGTAATCCTCATCGCCAAGCTCGTCGCGCGGCCTGAGCCACAGTGCCTGGCCGCTGGTGACGGTCTCCCACTCGTCCGTCTTCTCACCTTTGTCATCCTGCTTCGGCAGTTCGACCGGCAGGCTGATGTGCTCGGAATATTTGCGGATTATTTCGCGCAAGCGCCAGTGGTCGAGGAATTCGTTTTCGTCCTCGCGTAAATGCAGCATCACCGTCGTGCCGCGCTGCACTAGCTCGATCGCGTCGAGCGTGTAATCGCCCTCGCCGGTCGACTCCCAGCGCGTGCCGCCGCTTTCGCCGGCGCGGCGGGTCGTGACGGTGACTTTATCGGCGACGATGAATGACGAATAAAAGCCGACGCCGAATTGGCCGATCAACCGCGCATCCTTCGCCTGGTCGCCGCTCAGTGCTTCCATGAAACGGCGCGTGCCGGAGCGCGCGATGGTACCGATGTTGTCGATCACCTCGTCGCGGCTCATGCCGATGCCGTTGTCGGACACGCTGATCGTCCGCGCCTCGTTGTCGAAGTCCACCCGCACTTTCAGATCGCTGTCGTCTTCGTACAGCCCGTCGTTGCCAAGCGCCTCGAAGCGCAACTTGTCGCAGGCGTCGGCCGCGTTGGAAATCAGTTCGCGCAGGAACACTTCCTTGTTGGAATACAAGGAGTGAATCATCAGGTGCAGAAGCTGCTTGACTTCCGCTTCAAAGTGACGGGTTTCGGTGGCGGTTTCGGTCATTTGCGTCTCCGAAAAAAACTGAAAAGAGTGTTATTGGTGCCGGGAACGGGCATTTCAACCGCGTCGCTGGCTCGCACCGAAATGAGGACAGAATCGAAGGCTAATGCAGTTCCGTGATTTTCTGCCGCAGCGCTGCCCGGCGTGCGGGATCGCGAGAGGCATTCAGCAACCGCTGATAGACCCGCCGTGCGTCGGCGATGAAACCCGCCTTCGCCAATGCGCCCGCCGCCTGGTAACGGGCGGTTTGTGCCCAGCGGTCCATCGACGCAGTGTCGTCAAGTGTCGCCGATTGCAGATACATCTTGGCAGCCTCAGTGTGTTTGCCCAACGCCGCATAGGACTCGCCGAGCCAGTACAGCAGTTTCTGTCTGACAGCTGGCGGCGGTTCGCGCGACAACAACTGCCTGAAGATTCGTATGGCGTCCTGATGGCGTCCGATCGCCTGCAGCGCAAACAGACTCGGCTGCAGATCATCGAATGAGAAAACAGCGCCACTCTCAAGCAGCGACTCGATGGCCGCGACCCCGGCATCGACCTTGCCGGTCAGGATAAAAGCCCGCGACCGCTCAAGCTGCCATTCTGCGGCATCGCCGTCCGCCGGCGGATCATCGAGCGTCGTCAGCAGCTTTGCCGCCAGCGTCATCTCGCCGGCGTCAATCGCATCGCTCGCCAGGCGACGCCGCACCGGCACAGGGACGCTTGCGAGCGACGCGAACTGCTGCGAATGCAGATAAAGCTGCCGCAACAGGTCGTCCCCCCGAGGCTGATCCGCGAGCAACCTGCAGAGGTGCGCCTGGGCCTGAACGCGCAAGCTCGCGTCGCTTCGCCCCAGCGCGACCAACACGACCAGCGCTTGAGCTTCAATGGGCTGCTTTTCCGCCGCGGCGGCCGCCAACAGCGCGGCGGCATCGTCCGCATCAAGCTTACGCTGGTGCGCCAGCGTTTGACCCAGCCCGAGGAGCACCTGCCATACGTCGTCCGAATCCAGGTCGAACGGCGACTGGTTGCCGCGGACCGTCGCAGGGATCGTTAACGCCTGTTCGAGGAAGGCGACGCGGGCGACAGGGTCGCGATCGTCAAGCGCCGCCTCCGCCGCGACGATCAGCGCGGCGCGACGATCCGCCGGCGCGTGCCCGCCCGCCGCGAAAGCCTGCGCCTGCTTTTCAACGTCCGCCGGCGTCATTTTCCCGGCGCGCAATCCGGCCAGCCATTTCAACGACTGCGCGTGCGGATCGTCGGAACTTTCGAGCAGCTCGAAAGCTTGCGCAGGCTGGTCTTGCAGCAGCTCGATCCGCGCTTCCAGGCGATCGAGGATCGCGGCCGGCGCATTCGGATACTGCGTTCGTTGTGCCTCCATCATCGACATCGCCTGGTTGAGTCGACCTTCGATAACGAAACTGCGAATCATCAGCCAGCCAACCTGCCGCCATACCGATTCACCTGCCTGCTGCACCGGCATTTGCAGGCGTTGGCGCAAAAACTTTCTGGCCGCAGCGCCATGTCCCAGCGCAAGTTCCGCTTCCGCCGCCTGGGTCAGCGCCCAGGCGCGCAGATCGGCGGGCGCATCGGACGACAGGTCCGCCACACGATCGATCACCGCCTGTCGGTTTCCCACTGTCTGGTAAATTTCGATGCGCGCGCGTTCCCAGCGCGCCCACGCGGGGGAGTCGGAGTCGACCGCCGCTTCGCCGGCGTCGACCTGCTTCAGTGCCAGCGTGGCGGCGCCAGTGCGGGCAATTTGGAGTGCGGATTGTGGATCAATCGCAGCTGCGGACGCAGCTGAAGACAGCAGCCCGACCGCCGTCAGCAAGAGCAAAAAGAACATTTGGCGAGAGCAGTTCATAACAAAACGGGCGCCCGACAGCCTGCCGCGCGCCCGTTCGTGACCGGATATCCCGTCTGCCCGGAATTCAGATCTTTTCCTTGATGCGCGCCGCCTTGCCACGCAGATCGCGCAAATAGTACAGCTTCGCCCGGCGAACGTCGCCGCGGCGCTTGACAGTAATCTCGCCAATGGCCGGGCTGTAGGTCTGAAAAACGCGCTCGACGCCTTCGCCGTGCGATATCTTCCGGACGGTAAAGGTCGAATTCAGCCCGCGATTGCTTTTCGCGATGACCACGCCCTCGAACGCCTGCATGCGCTCGCGGTCGCCTTCCTTCACCTTCACTTGCACGACAACCGTGTCGCCGGCGGCGAACGTCGGTACTTCGCGCGTCATCTGCTCGGCTTCGAGTTGTTGAATGATGTTGCTCATTGCCCTGTCCTCAATGTGATGTTCCTGCCCGCTCGCCCTGCTCGGCGATAAATTCTTCCAGCAGCGCCCGGGCTTCCGTATCCAGCGGCGCTTGCGTCAGCAATTCCGGTCGCCGCAGCCATGTCCGGCCCAGCGCCTGTTTCAATCTCCAGCGACGGATCGCGCAATGATCGCCACTTGTCAGCACATCCGGCACGCCGCGCCCGGCGAACTGCTCAGGCCGCGTGTAATGCGGATGATCGAGCAGCCCGTCCGCGAATGAATCCTCGGCAGCCGAGGACTCGTGACCCAGCGCGCCCGGCAACAACCGTGTTACCGCGTCGATCACTGCCATTGCCGCCAGTTCACCGCCGCTCAGCACGAAATCGCCGAGCGACAACTCCATATCGACGCAGCGCTCGACAAAGCGCTCATCGACGCCTTCGTAGCGCCCCGCGACCAGTATCAGCCGATCGCGCCGCGCGAAGTCCTCGGCCGTCGCCTGATCGAAGCGGCGGCCCTGCGGCGTCATGTAAACCACGTCGGCCTGAGCCGAGTCGGCCCCTCGCGCGGCTTCGACGGCGGCCATCAGCGGCGCAGCCTGCATGACCATGCCAGGGCCGCCGCCATACGGACGATCGTCGACATTCCGATGGCGATCTTCAGTGAAATCCCGCGGATTCCACGTCGCCAGTTCCACCAGCCGCGCGTCCATGGCCCGGCCGACGACGCCGTAGCGACCCACCGCCGCCGCCAACTCCGGAAAGATCGTGACAACGTCAAAACGCATGAGCCGTTACCAGTCCGGATCCCAGTCCGCAGTGATCGTGCCGGCATCCAGGTCGACGTTCACGATCACCGAATCCTTGATGAATGGCAGCCAGCGTTCGCGTTCCCCGGCGACGACGAGTACATCGTTGGCCCCCGTCGGAAAAAGCCTGACGGCGCGACCGAGGCTGGCCCCGGCGGTTGTCATTACTTCAAGGCCGACCAGATCGGCCCAATAATACCGGCCCGCGTCCAACGCCGGAAAAGCCGCGCGATCCACGCCGACATCCGCGCCAAGCAAGGCTGCCGCCGCATCCCGATCGTCAATCCCTTCAAGTCGCGCCACGACCGTCCGACCATGGCGTCGACCTTCAATCAAGCTGTGTGCCCGCCACTCGCCCTGGTAGCGGACCAGCCAGCTCGTGTAATCGCAAATCGCTTCGCGCGGCTCGGTGTATGAAAACACCTTGAAAGCGCCACGCACGCCGTACAGACCGCTCAACCGGCCCAGAACAACCGGCTCGCTGGCGGCCATGACGATTCGCTCAGGCGCTGGCGGCCCTGGCCTGCTTCAACAGGTTTGCAACCCGCTCCGACGGCTGCGCACCCTGATCCAGCCAGTATTGCGCACGCTCGCTGTCGACGCGGAGCTTTTCTTCGCCGCCGACGGCGATCGGATTGAAAAAGCCGAGCCGCTCGATGTAACGGCCATCGCGCGCGTTGCGCTTATCCGTCACCACCAGATGATAAAAAGGACGTTTCTTGGCGCCGCCGCGGGCCAACCGGATCCTGACCATGTCGATCGTTACCTTTGAAGTAAATATATCTCTCGCGGCCTGCCGCGAACCCTGATAATGGGGTTTCCAAAGGGGAGAAGTGTTAGCTCTCCCCGTTGGTCGAATTAAAACGTCGCCTGCACGGCGCGAAAACAAACGGCATATTGTACGAATTTTGGCGGCAAAGTGAAGCGTTTACGCCGATTCGGACGAAAAAAAGCCCGCGGCGGGGACCCCGCCGCGGGCGCAAAGGCAGATTTCAGCCTATAGCCTCAAGGATGCTTCAGGCAGAAGTCATAGCTGCCGCTGCCGCTGTAGGCATGGATACGGAAGGCGTAGTAGCCACTCGTGCCGTTGTAGTCGATCGACTCGTCAGGCGTACTCGAGATTGATTGGGCCACATCGACCCAATTCCGTCCGTTCCACTTCTGCAGGTACAGATCGAAATCGGTTCCCGCAGGGCCAAACAGGCGGCCGCTTTCCGTGCCGCTACCGGCATAGTAGTAGTTGCCATCCGGCTCGTAGGCGGTGCCACCGCTCGACAGGCTGCCGCTGTAGTGCGTAAAGCCCGCCGGGCACGTGCCGGTTCCGCCGCCGCCACCGCTGCTGGTCGAATAGCTGCCTTCCAGCGAGACGTTGGAGTAGCTGTCGTAGCCATGAATCATGACGTACCAGGTGCCGGCTTGCGGACTGGCGAACGAGCAGGACTCGCTGTTGCCATAGCGGTACGGCCGGCAATCGTAGCTTGACAGCGTCGGTTGCGAACCGAACTGAACGTACAGGTCCGCATCGCCCGAGCCGCCGCTGATCTGGAAGACCAGGTTGCTCGCGCCCGCCGGCACTTCCATCGTGTAGACGGTGCTGGAACCCTGTGCGCCGGAGATGGTAACAGCCACGCCGTTCTCGAGCGTGTTGCTGCCGCCACCGCCGCCACCACCGCCGCCGGAGCCGGAGCCGATGTCGTTGACGACCTGGTTCATGATGAAGCTGCCGAAGCCGGTGGTGTAATCCCAGCCGGTGGCTGCCGATTCGCCGTTATTGTTGCCGGACGTGACGTCGTGGAAGTCCGAAGACGACAACTGATAGATCAGCGGTGCGGCAAACCCCAGATCGCTACCCTTGGCTGCCAGCATGCGGGCCCACGCGCCGACGAACAGTGGTGATGCGAGGCTTGTGCCGCCAATCTGCTGCTGGCGACCGTCGACGATAACGATGGCGCCGGAGTTTGGATCCGCGTCAAACGCAACGTCAGGCACGCCGCGCGTGCTGTGACCGGCGTTCTGGCCCACGCCCTGCTGCCAGCTCGGCATCGACTCGAACGTACTCGGGCTGCCGCCCGTGCCGTCCCAGACGGTTTCGCCGTTCCAGCTGCTGGACGAGGCATTCAGCGTCGTGCCACCAACAGCGACGACATAACGCGAGGAAGCCGGCCAGCTCGGCGTGGTGCCGCCATTGCCGCATTCGTCCGCGCCCGAATCGCCCGAGGAAACAGAAATGGTCTGCCCCTGCGCGATGGCCTGCTGGAAGATCTGGTCCTGAGCGGAAGCGGTACCGTCGCCTTGCGCGGCGGTTTCGCACTCGCCCAGCGAGACGTTCACGATCTTGACGGCGTTATCGCTGACAATCCGGTTGAAGTCGGCGGTCAGGTTGCTGTTCGACAACGTCGGAATGTTGTAGAAAATCAGCTTCCCGACCTCGCCGCCGGCCATGCCGACGATGTCCTGGCTGTCCAGGTCCCATTCGCCGTCGCCGCTCGTGTCGCTGCTCGTGCCATTGACGGTCACGACCTGCGTCTGGACCTGCGAAAGGCCGTTGTTTGACGTGAACTGCTGCAGATCGTTCAGCACGTTGCTCAGGTCGCCCTGAGTCACGATACCGACCGGGATTCCGGCTGCTGTCGGCACGCCGCTACCGCCGTAGATCGACGCGAATTCGGTCGGGTTGTGCCCGGTGATCGCATCCGTCCCAAAGCCATTGGCATGCGCGTGCTGATTCATCGTGTGGAAGGTATGCACGTTCTGCAAACCGAGCACCGCGACCACCGAATCCCGCAAAAAGCCCGGTACTTTCGCCGCCGTGCTGTTGGCGAAGGCGTTGCGGCCCTTGTGAGTGTGGACGCTTACCAGTGTGGTCTGGAACGCCGTCTGCGTAACGCTGGCCGGCGCATCGCCGGAAACGAGCAGACGGTTATCCGAGATCGTGACATGGGTGAACCCGGCGTGCTGCAAAAAATTTGCGGCTGCCCGGGCCTGTCCGATCGTCGGCGAGAAGCGCGCTTTGAACTCTTCAGACGTGACCGTCTGATGCGATGCGATGAGCGCGTGCAGCGCATCCTGGTTGCGCAATTTGAGCGAAATCACGACATGCATCGGATGCGAAGCCGTGAGTTTGCCTACGACCACGTCATCCTTGCGCAGGTGTGTGGCCGGTTTTACGGCAGCGTAGGCGGTACCGTTGCTCGTTGCCGCTGTGGCTGTGCTCGGGGCGAGCATTGCCAAAGGCATCAGTAGCGAACAAGCGGCTGCCAAGAGCCGCGTCTTATGGTTAGACACGTTGATCCTCCTAATAGTCCGTTAAAGTCAAAAAATAAAAAACGACGCCTACCGCCCTGCCCGGCCGGTCCGAAGTTTTTTCACTGGTGATAGTCCGTCGCCGCTTTCCGCGGTCTAAGTTGCGGTTATCCCTTTGACTATAGTAGAAGATCCCGAGTTTGCCAGTTTTTTACCAAACTTTTTTAAAAACGTTTTTCTTTTTAGTAACTTAAATCAGATAGGCTATTTACCTTATTCCCGGCGGCAACCGGCCGCCCAGGCCGCGCATCATCTTTGCCATTCCACCGCGCGACATCTTCTTCATCATTTTCTGGGCCTGCGTGAACTGCTTCAACAGGCGGTTCAATTCCTGCACCTGCACGCCCGACCCATTCGCGATACGCCGCCGCCTCGAACCGTTGATGATCGCGGGGTGACGGCGCTCGTTTGGCGTCATCGAGTCGATCATCGCGATCTGGCGCCTGACGGACTGGTCGTTCATCTGGTTCTTGACCCCAGCTTGCAGCTTGTCCGCGCCCGGCAGCTTGTCGATCATCGCACCGATGCCCCCCATCGCCTGCATTTGCCGCAATTGATCGCGGAAATCGACCAGATCGAAACCCTTACCCTTCTTGAGCTTGTTCGCGAGCTTCTCGGCCTGCTCGCGATCCACCGTGCGTTCCGCCTCCTCGACCAGCGTCAGCACGTCGCCCTTGCCCAGAATCCGCGACGCGATGCGCTCCGGATGGAAGCGCTCCAGCGCGTCCAGCTTTTCGCCGACGCCGAGGAACTGGATCGGCTTGCCGGTGACCTCGCGAATCGACAACGCCGCGCCACCGCGGGCGTCGCCGTCTGCCTTGGTCAGGACGACGCCAGTCAGCGGCAGCGTTTCGTCAAAAGTCCGAGCGACATTCACCGCGTCCTGACCGGCCATCGCATCCGCCACGAACAGGGTCTCGGCAGGCTCGATCGCCGCATGGATGCGCTTGATTTCGTCCATCAACTCGCCATCGACGTGCAGACGGCCCGCCGTGTCGACAATCAGCACGTCCACCATCCGGCGGCGCGCATCCTCAAGGGCCGCCCTGGCAATCTTCACCGGATCGTCGCTCTGCGGGCGGATGCTTTCCGCGCCAACCTGGGCCGCGACCCGCTCCAACTGGTCGATCGCCGCTGGCCGATACACGTCGGCGCTGACCAGCAGCGATTTCTTGTTGCGCTCGCGCGCAAGCCATCCGGCGAGTTTGGCCACCGTGGTGGTCTTGCCGGCGCCCTGAAGACCGGCCATCAGGATGACGGTCGGCGGTGAGGTTCGGGTCGGGAATTCGCCGCTGTCGCCGCCCAGAACGGCCGTCAGTTCTTCATGCACCGCCTTGACCAGAACCTGCCCGGGATTGAGGCTGCGCACCACCTCGCGCCCGAGCGCCCGCACCCGTATCCGGTCGATCAACGTCTTGACGACCGGCAGCGCCACGTCGGCTTCAAGCAGCGCGCGGCGCACATCGCGCAGCGCGTCGGCGATATTGTCTTCGGTCAGGCGGCCGCGGCCGCGCAGTTTGTTGAGGGAGTGCGACAGGCGGTCGCTGAGTTGGTCGAACATGGCGGGAAATGAGGCTCGCGAAAAGCGTCCATTATAAACGGAGCGTCAACCCTCCGAATGCAGCGCTTCGACCGGATCCAGCCGCGCCGCGCGCCGTGCCGGCAGATAACACGCGAACAGTGCGACCGCGAACAACGCAACGGCGGTTCCTGCCAGGGAGGGGGGATCGTACGGCCTGACTCCGAAGAGCTGCGACGACAGGACGAAACCGAGGATCGCGACAGTTACCAATCCAACGCATAGGCCGATGGCGATGAGTGCCATGCAGTCCTTGATTACCATCCGCAGCAGGTCGCCCGGCAACGCGCCCAACGCCAGCCGAACCCCGCATTCGCTCACACGCTGCCGAACTGCATGGCTCAGCACCCCATAAATGCCGACGGCGGCAAGCAACAGCGCAATGCCGCCGAACGCCACAACCAGTAATAGCGTCGCCTGCCGGTCGCTGAGTCGCTCCGCCAGACGTTGGTGCATCGGCTCGATATTGAAGACAGCAGTGCGCGAATCGACCTGCGCCGCCACCCGAGGCAGTGATCGGCTCATCACACCGCGCTGAACCGAAGTGCGAACAACGATGTCCGCCGGCCTTCCCGGAAACTGCAAAGCGCTCAGATATACGTTATAACCAGGTTCACCTTGGAGGTTCGTCATTCTGACCGGCGGAACAATACCCACGATCGTCAGCCACTCGGCCACACCGCCCGTCCCGCCCAGCGTGATTTGCTTACCTATCGCGCTGTTGTCGCCAAAGAGCTTACGCGCGAGACGTCGTCCGATAATCGCGACCGGACGTCCTTTCGCAGTGTCGTGTGGATCAAAATACCGCCCCGCCAGTAATGGGACTTCAAGCGCCTTGAAGTAATCGCCGTGAATCGCGCTGAGTATGACTTGCGGTCCATATTGACCGCGCGCTGAATCATATTTTCGCGGGCGGGCGTGACCCACGTGGAACCATTGGCCGAACGGGCTGGTCGTCGCGACGGCGGCGAACTGCGTGCCGGGCAACGCCCGCACGCGCGCGACGAGATCACTGTAGATCACGGCCAGTTGCGCATCGTTGGCCTGTGCGCTCGTCGGCGGCAACAGGCTCGCTGTCATCACGTGGTCCCCGTCAAAGCCGGTGTCGATGTTCTGCAAGTTGATAAAGCTGTGCAGCAGCAGTCCGGCACCCGCCAGCAGAACCGTCGCGAGTGCGACTTCCGCGACCACAAGAAAGCCACTGGCTCGTCGCGCGCGGTGGCCGCCGGCCATGCCCTGGCCGCCTTCCTGCAGCAGGGTCTGCAGATCCAGCCTGATCAGGTAACGAATCGGCAGCAAGCTCGCGAGAACGGCGGCAACGCTGGCCGCAGCCAAGGCAACCAGCCCGACGCGCCAATCCATCGTGATGTCGAACACGCCGCCGGCAGCCGGGCTCAATACCGAATCGCGCAGCAAACGCAAAGATGCCCAGCCGAAAAACAAACCGACGATCGCACCCGGTACGGCAAGACAAAAACCTTCGATCAGCAACTGCCGGGCGAGCACGCCGCGAGTTGCACCAAGTGCGCTGCGCATCGCCATCTCGTGGCTGCGCGCCATAATTCTCGACAGCAACAGATTGGCGATGTTGATGCATGCAATAAGCAACACCAGCAGCACAGCGCCTTGCAACAACAGCAGCATTTCCGTCTTGCCGTACAACAACGTCTGGCGGTACGGCCGTGTCACGAAATAAAAACCTTGAAAGGCCCCTGTCGGCGGCGCTATGCGCTTTATCCGGCCGCTTATCCGCCGCAACTGCTGGTGTAGCTTCCCGGCGCTCGCGCCGGGTGCCAGGCGGCCGATCAAGCTGGTCCCGGTGTGATACATCTTGTTAGCTGAAAGATCGACAGCGCCGAAGGTTAGCGGCACCCACAAGTCGGCGCGGCGCTTCTTAAACACAAATCCCGCCGGCATCACGGCCACAACGCGATAGCGTTTGCCGCTGAGATTGATCGACTTGCCGATAATCGTGGCGTCGGCTCCGAACGCGTTCCGCCACAGGTGATAGCTGATGACGGCAATCTTTCCAGCGCCGGGCTGACTCGCGGCGTTTGTGAACAAATGTCCGAGCAGCGGCTGTACGCGCAGCACGCGCCATACCGAGCCGGTCACGGAGATGGCATCGATGCGCCGCGCGCGGGCGCCGGATTGCAGACTGAATTGCCCATATGTGTAGAGTCCCATGCTTGCCAAAGCAGGCAAGTGTCCATGCATGGCTGTGTACATGGGCTGCGACAGGCCGAGGTTGTACGGCGCAAATTTCGGCGTCGTCGTGTTAATCGCCACCAGTCGCTCGCTGTGCGGATACGGCAGCGGCTTGAGCAAGTAGCCGTTGAGCACGCTGAACATGGCCGTGTTCGCGCCGATGCCGAGCGCGAGTGTCAGAACGGCTGCCACCATAAAGCCGGGCGAGGCGGCGAGCTGTCGCAGCGCGAAACGCAAGTCCTTCCCAAGCCCGCTCATACGTCATTATTCCCGAGGCGGCGACGGTTCATTGTCAGGATGCTTTCGCGTTGATGCAAATCGCGGTTATCATTCGCCGGATTCAAATGAGAATTGTTGCCTCACTTGCCTAGCCTAGTCTCGATTACTGCGGGAATCAGCGCCCTGCTGTACTTCGCCGCCTGCGGTGGCGTTCTTCTCCAGTCGCACCGGCATGCGGCAATCCAGCCGCGTCGCGTTAATGCCATTCGCGCCGCCGCGCTCGGCGCTGCGGCCTTGCAGGCATACGCGCTGTACCGGCTGATGTTCACCGCGCACGGCGTCGACTTCAGTTTCTTCAACAGCGCCTCCCTGATCGGCCTGGAGATCGTGCTGATCACGCTGATCGCGAGCTTCAGCCAGCCAGTCATCAATCTCGGCCTGATCATCTTTCCGGTCGTCGGCGCGAGCGTCCTCGGGATGTGGCTCACGCCGCCCAACGCGCTGCTGATTCCGGACGCCGGTTGGGGGCTTAACGCGCACATCGTCGTGTCGTTGTCGGCCTACAGCCTGCTTGCTATCGCGGCAGTGCAGGCGCTGCTGCTCGCCGTTCAGGACTACCGCCTGCGTCATCGCCAGACGGAAAGGCTGATCGGCATACTGCCGCCGCTCGAAGTCATGGAGCAGTTCATGTTCCATACGATCGGCGCCGGTTTTGCGCTGCTCAGCTTGGCGCTGTTCAGCGGCTTCCTGTTTCTGCACAACCTGTTCGCGCAGCGGCTGGCGGAAAAGACGCTGCTGTCGATCGTCGCGTGGTGCGTCTTTGCGCTGTTGCTGTGGGGCCGTTGGCGATTCGGCTGGCGCGGCCGCACCGCAACCGCATGGACGCTCGGAGGCTTCGCCGCGCTGGTGCTTGCCTATTTTGGCAGTAAGCTCGTGCTCGAACTGTTCTGGGGCCAGCACTGGCTGCCGACTTAGAGCGCCGACATGAAGGACGTGCCCTTAAGCCTGCTGATCGGCATCCTGGTTTTCCTGCTGATCGCTTCCGCATTTTTCGCCGGTACCGAAACGGCGCTGATGAGCCTCAACCGTTACCGCATGCGCCACCGCGCGCGCGAAGGCCATCGCGGCGCACAGCTCGCCGAGCGCCTGCTGCGCCAGCCGGATCGGCTGATCGGGCTGATCCTGCTCGGCAACAACGTGGCCAACATCGTCGCGTCGTCGCTGGTCACCGTCATCGCGATTCGCGTCGGCGGTCAGGCGACGCTCGCGGTCGCCGAAGGGCTGCTCGTACTGGTGGTACTGGTTTTCGTTGAAGTCGCGCCCAAGACGCTGGCGGCGCTGCGTCCCGAACAGGTGTCCTATCCGGCAGCTTACGTCTATGTGCCGCTGCTGAAACTGCTTTACCCGATTGTCTGGGTCGTGAACGTAATTGCGAACGGGCTGCTGTTTCTCGCCGGCGTACGCATGCACGAGGCCGCGGGACAGCCGCTCAGCCGCGAGGAACTGCGCACTGTCGTGGTCGAGGCCGGCGTCATCATCCCGAAGCGTCACCAGCGCATGCTGCTGAATATTCTCGATCTGGAAGAGGCGACGGTCGAGGACATCATGGTGCCGCGCAGCGAGATCGCCGGCATCGACATCAACGACGACTGGGACGACATCGTCGATCAACTGACGCAGTCGCAACATACCAAGCTGCCGCTGTTCGAAGACAGCATCGACGACATTCTCGGGATGATTCATCTGCGCCAGGCGTTGCGCCCGCTGGCGCGAGGCGAACTGAATCGCGAATCGCTGAAGAAGCTCGCGCGCAAGCCTTACTTTGTGCCCGAAGGCACGTCGCTGCACCGCCAGCTCATCAACTTTCAGAACGTGCGCCGCCGGATCGGGCTGGTGGTGGACGAATACGGCGACATTCAGGGCCTGGTGACGCTGGAAGACATTCTTGAGGAAATCGTTGGCGAGTTCACCACCGATCCCGCCGCGAGCCACAAGGACATCTTCCCGGAGCCTGACGGTAACTACCTGGTCAACGCCAGCATCGCAATTCGCTCGCTGAATCGCGCTCTCAACTGGCAGTTCCCCACGGATGGGCCGAGAACGCTGAACGGCCTGATCGTCGAATACCTGGAAGACATTCCGGAACCACGCACCAGCGTCAGAATCGGCGACTACGGCATCGAGATCGTCCAGACCGGCGACAACGCCATCAAAACCGTGCGCGTTCGGCCGATCGAACCCGCCGCCCGGTAGCTGCGGCTACCGCAGCGCGTCGGACAACCGGCTCACCGGAACGACAGTCAATCCGGCAGGCGGTTTGCGCGGTGCATTCCCTGCCGGAATGATCGCCTCGCGCACACCCTGCTTGGCCGCTTCCAGCAGGCGCTCCTCGCCGTTATAGACCGGCCTGACCTCGCCGGCCAGGCCAATCTCGCCGAAGGCGATCAGCCCGCTCGGCAGCGGTTTGTCGCGCAGGCTCGACAGCACGGCCAGGATGATCGGCAAATCCGCGGCCGTTTCGCTGATCCGCAATCCGCCCACGGCGTTGACGAACACGTCGAGCCCGGCCGCGGCAATGCCGCCATGGCGGTGCAGCACCGCAAGCAGCATGCCCAGCCGGTTGGCGTCGAAGCCGACGGCGACGCGACGCGGGTTGGCGAGCGAGCTTTCGTCGACCAGCGCCTGGACTTCGATCAGCAGCGGGCGGCTGCCTTCGCGGATCACCGTGACGCAGCTCCCGCTGACGGGCTCCGGATGCCGCGCGAGGAATATGGCCGACGGATTTTTGACTTCCTTGAGGCCGGTCTCCGTCATTGCGAATACGCCCAGTTCGTTGGCGGCGCCGAAGCGGTTTTTCACCGCGCGGACGACCCGGTAGCGGCTGCCGGCGTCGTTCTCGAAATACAGGACGGTATCGACCATATGTTCGAGCACGCGCGGGCCGGCGATCGCGCCTTCCTTGGTGACGTGGCCGACGAGCAACACCGCTGTGCCGGTGCGCTTGGCAAAGCGCACCAGTTGCGCCGCCGACTCGCGTAGCTGTGCCACCGCCCCCGGCGCGGAATTCAATGTCTCCGTAAAGATGGTCTGGATCGAATCGACGACCAGCACGCGCGGCTTTTCGGCTTCGGCCAACGCGACGATGCGCTCGACGCAGGTTTCCGCCACCACGCCCAGGCGCTCCACGGCAACGCCCAGTCGGCGCGCGCGAAGACCGATCTGCGTCAGCGATTCCTCGCCGGTGACGTACAGGACATCGTGTTCGCCGCTCAGATGCGCCGCCGCCTGCATCAGCAACGTCGATTTGCCGATGCCGGGGTCGCCGCCGATCAGCGCGACCGAACCCAGCACCAGGCCGCCGCCGAACACGCGATCGAGTTCGCCGATGCCTGTTGCGGTGCGGGACAATGCTTCGGTCCCGACTTCGCCCAGAAGGCGGACGCGGGTTTCGCCGGCATAACCCTGAGGCGCCCGCACGACCTTGCCGGCAGGCGGCGCGACCACGGACTCGACCAGTGTGTTCCACTCGCCACACTCGGCGCACTGCCCGGCCCAGCGGACGCTTTGGCCGCCGCAGGATTGACACACATATATTGTTTTAGCCTTCGGCATGCTCGACTACCGTGAACTTCACCCGCTGCGTCACGCCGCACAGCAACTCATACGGAATCGTCCCGGCCGCGCGCGCGATCTCCTCGACCGGCAATCCGCTGCCCCATAGCGTCACCGGATCGCCGACCGCCGCATCGTTGCCGCGCAAATCGACGGCGATCATGTCCATCGAGACCCGACCGACAAGCTGTTGCCTCCGGCCGTTAACAAGCACCGGCGTACCGTTGGGCGCGTGACGCGGGTAGCCGTCGCCATAGCCGATGGCGGCGATCCCGATCGGCAAGGCTTCGGGCGCGACCCAACTGCCGCCGTAGCCGACACGGTCGCCGCGCGCCAGCCATTTGGTCGCAATGAGCCGCGTCGTGACGGTCATCGCGGGTTCAAGACCGTGATCCGTCCCGACCCGGCCCAGCAGCGGCGACGCGCCGTACAGCATCACGCCCGGGCGGACCCAGCCGCCGTGACTCAAGGGCCAGGCGGCGACGCCGGCGGAGTTGGCGATGCTGCGCGGACCGCGGAGGTTCGCGGCAAACGTGTTGAAACGCTCGATCTGCATGCGGCTGAAGTCATCGGCCGGATCGTCGGCATTGGCGAGATGCGTCATCAGGCCAAGCGGCTTGCGGATGCCGGGCAAGGCATCGAGCTGTCGCCAGATGTCGCGTGCCGAATCAACCGGAAACCCGAGCCGGTTCATGCCGGTATCGACCTTCAACCACACCGGCAAGCTGTCGCCGTCCCTCAACCGCGCGAGCAGCGGCAACTGGCTCGGATCGTGTACCACGACTTCAAAATGATGGGCGAGCGCCGCATCCAGCGCGTCGGCGTCGGCCACGCCTTCGAGCAGTACCACCGGCTGGTCGAGGCCTGCGTCGCGCACAGCCATCGCCTCCTCGATGCAGGCCACCGCGAACGCGTCGGCGTCGCCGAGCGCCCGCGCCACGACCGGCAGGCCGTGACCGTAGGCATTTGCCTTGACGACGGCCATCACCCGGCTCTCGGGCGCGAGCGCGCGAACGGTTGCAAGATTGTGGCGGAGTGCGCCGAGGTCGATTAACGCGCGACAGTCACGCGACACTAATAACCCTCGTCAAAGCTGTCGGGAATGTAATTCTCGAAGCGCGTGTAACGGCCGAGGAACGTGGTGCGCACCATGCCGGTCGGGCCGTTGCGTTGCTTGCCGATGATGATTTCGGCGGTGCCCTTGTCGGGGCTGTCTTCGTTGTAGACTTCGTCGCGATAGATGAAAACGATCAGGTCGGCGTCCTGCTCGATTGAGCCGGATTCGCGCAAGTCGGACATCACCGGGCGCTTGTTCGGGCGCTGCTCGAGGTTGCGGTTCAACTGCGAAAGCGTGATGACCGGCACGCGCAGTTCTTTCGCGAGCGCCTTCAGGCTGCGCGAGATTTCCGAAATTTCCGTCGCGCGATTTTCACGCGTGCCGGGAATCTGCATGAGCTGCATGTAGTCGATGACGATCAGGCCGATGTCGTGCTCGCGCTTCAACCGCCGCGCGCGCGCCCGGATTTCGGTCGGCGTCAACGCCGGCGTGTCGTCGATGAACATCGGCGCGTCCGACATCAGCGCGATCGACGAACTGATGCGCGGCCAGTCTTCTTCGTCGAGCTTGCCGGTGCGCACGCGGGTCTGGTCGATTCGCCCGAGCGACGAAATCATGCGCAGCGCGAGCTGTTCGCCCGACATTTCCATGCTGAACACGGCTGTCGGCACCTTTTCGCGAATCGCCGCGTTCTCGACGATATTCATGGCATACGAGGTTTTGCCCATCGACGGGCGCCCGGCCACGATGACCAGATCGCCCTGCTGCAGGCCGGCGGTCAATTCGTCGAATTCCTTGAGGCCGGTGGCAACGCCGGTGATGGTGGAATCGGCGTGCGACAGCGTGTCGATGCGATCGACCGCCTCGCGCAGCAGTTGCTTGATCGGCCGATAACTCTGCCGCGAACGGGTGCCCTGTTCGGCGATCTGGAAGACGCTCTGCTCGGCATGATCGAGCAGTTCAATAACGCCGCGGCCTTCTGGGTTGAAGGCGCTGTCGGCGATCTCGCCGCCGATCCGGATGAGCTGGCGCAGCACCGAACGCTCGCGGACGATATCCGCGTAGGCCTTGACGTTCGCGGCGGTGGGCGTGTCCTTGGCAAGTCCGGCGAGATAGGCGAGTCCGCCGGCCTGCTCAAGGGAGTTGTGGCTGTCGAGCCATTCGGCCAGCGTGACCACGTCGGACGGCGAATTGGCCTCGGCCAGCGTGTGGATGGCCTCGAAGATGAGGCGGTGGTCGTAGCGGTAGAAGTCCTCGGCGTCGAGGCGATCGGCGATCTGGTCCCACGCGGAGTTGTCGAGCATCAAAGCGCCGATGACGGCCTGCTCGGCTTCCTCCGAATGCGGCGGCACGCGCAGCCTTTCGGCGGCGCGCGCGCGGTCATCGAATTTGCTGACTGCCCCCGGCATCTTGTGCGGCCCTCACCCTGAGATCGCCACTGTAGAGTAGCCCCGCTTCAGGGCGCAAGCAGCAACCCGCGAAGCCGCGAATTTGCGTCAGTCTTCGCCGATGACGGTGACGGTTTTGCGCAAATTGACGTCGCTGTGCAGGTGAAGCTCGACCTCGTGCTCGCCGGCCGTGCGGATCGGGCCTTCGGGCAGACGCACTTCGCGACGCTCGACCACGGCGCCGGCAGCGGTAATCGCGTCGGCAATATCGGCCGTACCGACCGAGCCGAACAGCTTGCCTTCGCCGCCCGCCTTGACGCGAATTTCGATATGGATGCTTTCGAGTTCCGCGCGGCGCGCTTCGGCCGCCGTCAGCATCTCGGCCGCCTCGCGCTCAAGTTCCGCACGGCGCGCCTCGAACTCGGCCACGTTCGCCGCCGTTGCCGGCGCGGCAAAGCCCTGCGGAATGAGATAGTTGCGCCCGTAGCCCGGACGCACGCTGACTTTCTCGCCGAGATCCCCAAGGTTGTCGACTTTCTTGAGCAGAATCACTTCCATCGTTGTCACCTTTGACGCGCTACCCGCGCGCGTATGTCAAACCAATTGTCGATCAGGCCAATTCCCGCCACGACCGCAAGTACGTACAAAGTCATCACCATCGACAAAAACAGTGCGTAAAGTACGACCAGCCATCCGACGTGTACGTTCTTCACGCTGGCCACATTGTGAATCACCGCCAGCCCCTGGTACATGAACATCACCAGGAGCACGATGGCCAGATTCTCGACCAGCGCGTTGTTCATCAATGCCGCCAGCACGTACACGACCGATGCCAGCAGCGTTGCAATCCAGCCCATCCGCAACCGGTGAAACGCGGCGCGGAAACCGCCGGGATTATACAGCAGCGCCTGACCCCAGCGGCCGCACAACACGGCGAGCGAACTGCCAAATGCCAGCGAGGCGCCGATGACGCCGGTCATCCGCATCGCCTCGCCGTGGATAAACAGCATCACGTCCGGCGATGTTCGTTGCGCGGGTTCGAGCATCGGCAGCAGCGCTTGTTTCAGCAGCGGTATCCAGAACGTTTCCGGATGCGGATTGACCAGAAAAAACAATCCTACCGCGAGGCAACCCAGCGCCGTCGCACCCTGCACCATCAACGCCAGCGAAGCCGTGCGCCGAAGCACCAGCGCGAGGCCGATGATCGCCCACCACAGGATCAGCGTCGGCAACGTCAGCACGTAGAGACTGCCGTGCACCACGCCGGCCTCGACCGCGCCGAGTACGATGCTGGCGCCCAGTGTCGTCAGCAGGCCTTCAAGCCAGCCATGGCGAAGCGTCACCAGTGCGATCACTCCGCCGCTGAACGGGCCGAACAAACGTACCAGCCCGAGCAACGCGGCAAGGCCGACCCGTGCAAGCCGGCTGCGCATCAGCCATGCCAGAAAGTTCTTCATCGCCGCGCGACTCTCAGCGGCCGCGCCGGGCATGAATCAATGGCGATCCGTATACGGCAGCAGGGCCAGAAAGCGCGCGCGCTTGACGGCAGTCGAAAGCTGGCGCTGATAAAAGGCGCGCGTGCCCGTAATGCGGCTGGGCACGATCTTGCCGGTCTCGGTGATGTAGTTCTTGAGGGTCGCGAGATCCTTGTAGTCGATCTCTTCGACGCCCTCGGCGGTGAAACGGCAATACTTTCTGCGGCGAAAATAACGTGACATGGCTTAACTCCTTTCCGACTCGGCCGCTTCGTCGGCGGAGTCATCTTCGTTCTCATCGCCGTCTTCGTCTTCGTCTTCGTCGCTGTCGCGATCGTCGTAGTCGTCGGAACGGCGGCGGTCGCTGTCGTGATCATCGTCCCGCTCGTCCTTCTCGTCGCTGGACTTCGCGAGCGGCGATGGCTCGGTGACGGGTTTCTGACGATTGATGACCAGGTGACGCAGCACGGCGTCGTTGAAGCGGAAGGCGCCGATAATCTCGTCCAGCGTTTCCTGGCCGCACTCGACGTTCATCAGAACGTAGTGCGCCTTGACGACCTTGTTGATCGGATAGGCGAGCTGGCGTCGGCCCCAGTCTTCGAGGCGATGGATAGCGCCCTGGCCGGATTCGATCATCGAGCGGTAGCGCTCGATCATGGCAGGCACCTGTTCGCTCTGGTCCGGATGAACCAGAAACACGATTTCGTAATGTCGCATTGTGTTTCCTTTCGGGCTAATGGCTCCCCGCAGCGCGGTGGAGCAAGGAAGACGGCCTTGAGCCGTCGAGCCGCGCATGATAGCCCAACAAGCCGCGCCGATGCAATTTCCCGGCGCGAACAAAACAGGCGTATGGCAACTTGACCGTACCAGGGCGACTGTATGAATATACAGTTATGAAGACGGCGCTGAATACCTTGCTTGCACGACCGGATATCTGGCGCGGCGGCTTCCCTCGCCAGGACGCCGCTGTTGCGACGGGCCATGCCGATCTCGATGCCGCCCTGGGTGGCGGCTGGCCGGCCCGTGGGCTGATCGAGGTGCTGCATGAGACGCACGGCGGCGGCGAACTGACTGTGCTTGCGCCGTTGCTGGGCACATTGGCGGCAGCCGGGCGACAGATCGTTTTTGTGGACCCGCCTTTCCTGCCTTACGCGCCGGCGCTGGCAAGCCAGGGTTTCATCAACCAGCTTCTGCTTGTTCAAACAGGCAGTGACACGGACAGCCTCTGGACTGCGGAAACCTGTCTGCGCGCCGGCTGCGGCGCGGTGTTGTGCTGGCTGGATCGGCCGACTCATCGGGCGCTCAGGCGGCTGCAACTGGCAGCGGAAGACGGTGAGGCACTCGCCCTGCTGTTTCGCCCGTTGCGCGCTGCCGGGCTGCCTTCGCCGGCAGTGCTGCGTCTTGCGGTTCAGCCGGGGCATGAGACCGGCTTGATCGTCAATTTATTGAAATGCCGCAGTCGCCCGGCGGCCAGCGTCTGCCTGCCCGATCCGGCATTCGCCTGAGGGCGGCTGTCCTGTTGCCACCATGCCCCAACCTCTGCCGCTTCCCCTTCCTCTCCCGCCCGCGCCGGCCAATCAGGCAGCGCCAGCAGCACGGCCGCACCGCAAATCCACCCGATGCTGGGCAGCGATTGAGCTGCCGGCACTGCCGCTCGAAGCCTTGGGCGAACGCGCTGACAACGCCCAACCCATTGCCGTTATCGAAGGCGTTACGCCCCGCGCGCCTCTGGTTGCACTGAGCGCCGGGGCGCGCGCCGCGGGGCTTTATATCGGCATGACAGCCAGCGCCGCCGGCGCACGAATCGATAATTTGAGCTTGCGGACGCGCGACCTGGCCCGGGAAGCCGCGATGCTCGACCGGCTGGCGGCCTGGAGTCAGCGTTTCACCTCCGTCGTCAGCCCGGAACCGCCGGCGATGCTGCTGCTGGAAATTGGCGGCAGCTTCAAGTTGTTCGGCGGCATCGAAACATTGCGGAAGCGGCTCAAGGCGGAACTGGCAGCGCAAGGGCTTGCCGCGCAACTGGCGCTCGCGCCGACGCCACGGGCGGCGCTATGGCTCGCCCGCGCCGGCATGGAGATGGGCGACGCGCATGGCCTCGCCGGTCAACTGGGCACGCTGCCGCTCGCCACCCTGCGGTTGCCGGAACGAACCGCGCGGGATTTTGAGCGTCTGGGAGTCCGCACCTTGCGGGAAGTGTTCCGCCTGCCGCGTGATGGCTTGGCGCGGCGCTTCGGGCCCGCCTTGCTGCGCGACTGGGACCGTGCGCTGGGGCAGCTGCCGGAAGCGCGGCGGCAATGGCAGGCCGAGCATCATTTTGCAGCCGAACGCGAATTGCCGATCGCACTGCATGAAACCGGTCGTATTGAAGTCTTCGTCAATGATCTGATTGCAGAACTCGCAGCGGCCTTGCGCCGCCATGACGCGGGCATCGACAGCCTGACGCTGGTTTTTGAGCATTCACGGCTGCCGCCGACAGCCGTCAGGCTGCGCCTGCTGGCGATCAGCCGCGATCTGGCGCATCTGCAAAGACTCGTACATACGCGGCTGGAACGGCTGCATCTGCCGGCCGCGGCCGTCGCGATCAGGCTGCATAGCGGCTTCTTCAAGTCCATGATTCCCGACGCCGCGACGCTGCTTGAAACGCGGCCGGAACCCGCGGCGGAGCGAACAGCCCTGGTGGAAACGCTGCGCGCGCGCCTGGGGCGCGCTGCCGTATGCAGTTTGGCGCCGGCAGCCGATCCACGGCCTGAATACGCCTGGCAACGCGTCGAACCCGGCATCCAGGCGAGCGAGGCAATATGGCCGCGCCGGCCTATCTGGTTGCTGCAAAAGCCGCGACCTTTAAGCGAGCGTCCAAGACTGATCAGCGGCCCGGAGCGTATCGAAGCGGGCTGGTGGAGCGAGGGTGCGCTTGGCCGGGATTATTACATCGCCCGCACGCCTGTCGGCGCGCAATGGTGGGTGTATCGCGAGCATCGTTCGGAGCGGTGGTTTCTGCATGGATACTTCGCATGATCAACACCCCTCACCCTAGCTCTCTCCCTGAGGAAGAGGGAATAAAAAACTACGCCGAACTGCACGCGCTTAGCAACTTCAGCTTTTTGCGCGGTGCTTCGCATCCGGCTGAACTGGTCGACCGCGCCGTCGAACTCGGGTACACGGCGCTGGCGCTGACTGACGAATGTTCCGTCGCCGGGCTGGTACGCGCGCATCTGGCGGCGAAAGAAAAAAACCTGCACCTGATCGCCGGCAGCGAATTCAGCCTGGACGACGGCACCAAGCTGATCTTGCTGGCGGAAAACCGGCGAGGCTACGGCCTGCTGTGTTCGCTGATCACGCGGGCCAGACGGCGGAGCGAGAAAGGCCGGTATTCGATCAGCCGGGCCGATTTTGAGGGTCTGTCGCATTGCCTCGCGCTATGGACTCCCGATCCAACGCGACGGGAAAGCTGGCGGGATACCGCGCAATGGATCAAAAGCGGCTTTGGCGATCGCGCCTGGATTGCCGTCGAACTGCTGCTGTCGGGCGAAGACGCGCCGCAACTCGCCCAACTGCAACAGCTTGGTCAATCGTTCCGGTTGCCCCTGGTCGCGAGCGGCGATGTCCACATGCATGTGCGTGCGCGGCGCCGGTTGCAGGATACCCTGACGGCAATCCGCCTCAAGCAGCCGCTCTCTGCCGTACGCGGACAGCTCTACGCCAACGGCGAACGTCATTTGCGTTCACGCGCGCGGCTCGCACGGCTTTATCCGCCGGCACTGCTTGCTGAAACCGGCGCCATCGCCGCGCGCTGCACGTTTTCGCTCGATGAACTGCGCTATGAATATCCGGAGGAAATTACCCCTGCGGGCTTAACGCCCGCTGCCCATTTACGCGCATTGACCGATGCCGGCGCGGCTCGCCGCTGGCCGAACGGCGCGTCCAAAAGTGTGCGAGAACAGATCGAGCGCGAACTGGCGCTGATCGCGGAACTGCGATACGAGCCCTACTTCCTGACCGTTCACGATATCGTCAACTTCGCACGCAGCCGCGGCATTCTGTGCCAGGGCCGCGGCTCAGCGGCGAACTCGGCCATCTGTTATTGCCTCGGCATCACCGAACTCGACCCCGCGCAATCCAATCTGCTGTTTGAACGTTTCATCTCGAAGGAACGCGCCGAGCCGCCGGACATCGATGTCGATTTTGAGCACGAACGGCGCGAGGAAGTGATTCAGTACATTTATAAAAAATACAGCCGCGAACGTGCCGCGCTGGCCGCGACACTGATCACGTACCATCCGAAAAGCGCGGTGCGTGATGTCGGCAAGGCACTGGGTCTCGATGCACTGCAAGTCGACAAACTGGCGAAGGCGCTCCAATGGTGGGATGGCGGCATTGCGCCCGAGCGTCTGCGCGAGGCGGGGCTCGATCCAAGCGGCACCACGGCCAAATGGCTGCTTCATCTGGTCGGTGAATTAATCGGCTTTCCACGTCACCTGTCACAGCACGTCGGCGGATTCGTCATCAGTCGCGGCCCGCTGGCTGAACTCGTACCGGTCGAGAACGCGGCTATGCCCGAGCGGACCGTCATTCAATGGGACAAGGACGATCTCGACGCGGTGGGGCTACTCAAGGTCGATGTGCTTGCGCTCGGCATGCTGACAGCGCTGAAAAAAGCGCTCGACCTGGTCAATTCAATTCGCGGGAACACGCTCACGCTGTCGACGATTCCAGCCGAAGATTCGAATGTTTATGACATGCTCCAGCGCGCCGATACCATCGGCCTGTTCCAGGTCGAGTCGCGCGCGCAAATGGCGATGCTGCCGCGCCTGAAGCCAAAGACGTATTACGACCTGGTGATCCAGGTGGCGATCGTGCGGCCCGGGCCGATTCAGGGTGACATGGTGCATCCCTTTCTCGCCCGGCGCCGCGACCCGAGTCTGATCGACTATCCGGGCCCTGCCATAGAAAAGATTCTGAAACGCACGCTCGGCGTACCGATTTTTCAGGAACAGGTCATGCAGATTGCCATTGATGCGGCCGACTTTACGCCAGGCGAGGCGGATCAACTGCGCCGTGCCATGGGTGCCTGGAAACGTACCGGCTCGCTCGGGCCGTTCCAGCGGAAATTGAAGGAAGGCTTGCGCCGCAATGGGTATTCGGAAGCCTTTGCGAACCAGCTTTACCGGCAGATCGAAGGCTTCGGCGAATATGGTTTTCCCGAATCGCATTCAGCCAGTTTTGCGTTACTGGCTTACGCATCGGCATGGCTCAAATATTATGAACCGGCGGCGTTCACCTGCGCGCTGCTCAACTCACAGCCGATGGGATTTTATGCGCCGGCGCAACTGGTCGGCGACGCCCGCCGGCACGGCGTGGAAGTGCGGCCGGTCGATGTCATGGCGAGCGAATGGGAGTGCATGCTGGAGACCGATCCCGAGACGAAACAGCCGGCGCTGCGCCTGGGCTTGTGCCTGGTAAAAGGCTTGTCGGAACAGGCAGCGCATCGCATGCTGGCAGCGCGGGCCGATCAACTATTCACGTCCGCCGAAGATCTCGGTCGCCGCGCCGACCTCGATCGCCGCGACTGGCGCTGCCTGGTCGATGCCGATGCGCTGAAATCGCTAAGCGGTCATCGCCATCGCAGCGCCTGGCAGGCGCTGGGCATTGAACCGCCGCTGGCGCTGGGTGACGCGCCTGTTCCGGAAGCAGAGCCGTTGCTGACGCCGCCCACGGAAGGCCGCGATATCGTGGCCGATTACGCCAGCGTCGGCCTGACGCTGAACCGCCATCCGCTGGCCCTGCTGCGAAAGCGCCTGGCGCGGGAGCGCATCAAAACCGCCACCGCGGTCAGCGCGGAACCGAATGGCCGGCTGGTCCGTGTGGCCGGCTTGGTCACGCATCGCCAGCGACCCGGCAATGCACAAGTCACCTTCGTTACGCTGGAAGACGAAACCGGCTACGTCAATATAATCGTGCGGCCCTCCATTGCCGAACAAAACCGCAGGACCTTCATCGCGTCGCAATTGCTCGGCGTGACCGGCATCATTCAGCGCGAAGGAAACGTACTGCACGTCCTCGCTGGCCGGCTTGCCGATTACAGCGCCCTGCTCGGAGACCTGGTTCAGCGATCGCGGGATTTTCGCTGACGCACTGCCTCGAACATACCGATTCCTGCCGAAACGGAGACGTTCAAGCTGGCGACGGCATCCGTCATCGGAATGCGCGCCAGAAAATCGCAATGCTCCTTGGTGAGCCGGCGCAAACCGCTGCCTTCGGCACCCATCACCAGCGCGAGCGGTCCGGACAGATCGATTTCGTACAGCGGCTGGTCCGCCTCGCCCGCCAGTCCGACCGTCCAGATGCCGCGCTCTTTCAAATCCCGCAGCGTGCGCGCGAGATTGGTCACCTGGATAAATGGCACTATTTCAGCCGCGCCGCTCGCGACTTTGCGCGCCGCCGGTGTGAGCGACGCCGCGCGATCCTTCGGTGCGATTACCGCGTGCACGCCCGCCGCCGCGGCGCTGCGCAGGCAGGCGCCAAGATTGTGCGGATCCTGCACGCCGTCGAGCATCAGCAGAAACGGCGGCCCCGCGAGTTCATCCAGCAGCGTCTCAAGCGTTTGCTCATCGCCCGGCGCCGCGACCTGTACTTCGCCCATTGCGCCTTGGTGGACAGCCCCGCCACTCATTTCGTCGAGTTCTTCTCGCGACAGCCGTTGCAGCGTCAGCCCCTGCCGCGCCGCTTCCGCCGCCAGCGCTTCCAACCGTCGATCACCGCGCCCGCGCAACAGCCATAAGCGACTGACAGCCTTGCGCTTTAGCGCGGCGTCCACGGCGTGAATGCCGTATATCCGTTCCTCAGGCATGCCGCCGTCTCCGCTTGCGTGCCGTCGCTGCCTTCCCGACCGGTTCAAAGTCGATCTTGCGGTCGTCCAGGTTCACCCGCAGCACGCGTACGCGCAGCGCATCGCCAAGCTGATAGATCTGCCCGCTGCGCTCGCCGACAAGCTGATGACGAACCGGATCGTACCGGTAGTAATCGTTGCTGAGCGTGGACACATGCGCCAGCCCCTCGACAAACAGGCCTTTGAGTTCGACAAACAGGCCGAACGAAGTCACCCCGGTAATCAGGCCGTCGAATTCCTCGCCGACCTTGTCGAGCATGAACTCGGCCTTGAGCCACGACACGGCGTCGCGGGTCGCCTCGTCCGCGCGCCGTTCCGTGTCCGAGCAGTGCCGCCCGAGGCGCTCCATCTCGCGTCCGTTGTAGCGGAAATCGCTCTGCCCGCCGCCGTCGAGGACATGACCGATCGCCCGATGCACCAGCAGATCGGGGTAGCGACGGATCGGGGAGGTAAAGTGGGCGTAGGCTTCGAGCGCCAGCCCGAAATGGCCTTCGAGCTGCGGGCTGTAAACCGCCTGCGACAACGACCGCAGCAACACCGTCTGAATAAGATGCGCATCCTCGCGGCCGGCGATTTTTTCCAGAAGCTTCGCGTAGTGCATCGGCTCGGGGCTGTCGCCACCACCCAGGCTCAGGCCCAGCGTGCCGAGGAAGTCGCGCAACTGCGTTAGCTTTTCTTCGTTCGGCCCGGCATGAACACGGTACAGCGTCGGCATCTTGTGCTTTTTCAGGAACTTCGCCGCTGCGACGTTGGCAGCGATCATGCATTCCTCGATCAGCTTGTGCGCGTCGTTGCGCTGGGTCGGCTCGATCGCCGTGATCTTGCGCTCGCTGTCGAAAACAATCCGCGTCTCGGTGGTCTCGAAGTCGATTGCACCACGTTTGTCTCGCGCGTGGCGCAGCACATTGTAGAGATCGTGCAGCGCCTCGATGCGACCGAGCAGCGCCTTGCGGCGACCGCGCGCCTTCTTGTCGCCGGCGATGACGGCCGCAACCTCCGTGTACGTCAGCCGCGCGGCTGAGCGCATCACGCCCTTGTGGAAATTCGCGCGCGCGACCTTGCCCGCCCGGTCGATGTGCATCTCGCAAACCATGCATAAACGCTCGACGTCCGGGTTCAGTGAGCACAAGCCGTTCGACAAGGCTTCCGGCAGCATCGGAATCACCCGGTCCGGGAAATAAACGGACGTGCCGCGCAACTCCGCTTCATCATCGAGCGCACTGCCCGGCTGCACATAATGGCTGACATCGGCGATCGCGACGATCAATTTCCAGCCGCGCTGCGTCGGCTCGCAATACACCGCGTCGTCGAAGTCGCGCGCATCCTCGCCGTCGATTGTCACCAGGGCCAGATCGCGCAAGTCGAGCCGACCCGTTACAGCGTCGCGCGGAATCTCGCTGCCAAACGCTTCCGCTTCCGCCAGCACCTCGGCCGGCCACTCATGCGGCAGCGCGTGCGCGCTGATGGCAAGCTCGATTTCGATGCCCGGCGCGCGCTGGTCGCCGAGTACTTCGACGACCTGCCCGATCGGCTGCGTGTGCCGGCTCGGATATTCAACCAACTCGATGCGCACCATTTCGCCCGGCCTGGCCTGACCGCGCCGTTCACGCGGAATCAGCACATCGTGATGCAGGCGCGGATGATCCGGGCTGACGAAGCCGATGCCCTGCTCCTCGAAATACCGGCCGGCGAGTTCCGCCGGGCGTCGCTCGAGCACGTCCACGACGCGGCCCTCGCGCCGCCCGCGCTCGTCCTCTTTGCTGACCCTGACCAGCGCACGATCGCCGTCCATCAGCTCGCGCATCTGGCCCGGCGGCAGGAATACATCTTCGCCGCCCTCGTCCGGGCGGAGAAAGCCGAAGCCGTCGCGGTGGCCGATAACGGAACCGGCCACCACCGGCAAATGCCGTGTCAGACAATAGTCACCGCGCCGGTTGCGCATGATCTGGCCGTCGCGCATCATCGCGGCAAGGCGCCGGTCGAGCGCGCGCCGATCGACCTCATCCGCCAGATCGAAACCCTTCGCGATCTGGCCGAAATCGGCCGGTGCGCCCGACTTCTCCAGCCAGTCCAGGATCAATTCGCGGCTGGGGATCGGGCGATCGTATTTACGCGCCTCGCGATCCGCATGAGGATCGGCCTGACGCCAGTTCTTCTTTTTTGCCATAAAAACTCATACAAATGGGGATCGAAAAGGCCGGCCATTGACATGACGGCGACCGGCTGGTTAAATTGCGCGCCTTCCTCGGCGGCGGTCTCATTCGCTGTCGAGCGAGCCGAGGTGGCGGAATTGGTAGACGCGCTGGCTTCAGGTGCCAGTGGGGGTAACCCCGTGAAGGTTCAAGTCCTTTCCTCGGCACCATCCCTTGATTGCCATAGTGTACGTCATTACTGTGCTCGCGGTGTGGTGAGCGCTTGCTCGCTAGCGTTTGCGCATACCGCGCAACACCTCGCGCGTCTTGAGCGGCTTGTCCCCCAAATATAAATCCAGCGCCCCGCGAAGCAGGCGTTTTGCATCACGCCGCACCTGCTCATCGTCAAGGCGATCTTCGGCAAGCGCGAGCAGCGATGAACCCGGGAACAGTGGCGCCGCGGAATCAACCGAGGCTTCACAAGGACCTTGCTCCAGAATGTATTCGTAATGCGCGTCAGCGCGAACGGATTGGTCGCAGGCAATGTCCTGTGTCAGGTTCAGACCATAGCCGCAGGCCGCCAGCAAGCGTTTCTCGAATAACCGCAGAGCGATTTCCTCGTTGGCGGCATCCGTCAAATCCATCAGGCAGCGCGCATAATCATCGAACAGTTCCGCGTGCGGATCGTGGCGATGCAACAGGCGGATCACGAGTTCATTCACGTAGAAGCCGCACAAAAGGCGTGAACCGGTCAGCGCGATCGGGGTGCCCGTTCCTTCAGCATCGGTCAAGGTCGCGAGATCGCCGCGGCCGGTCCAGGAAAGCAGCAGCGGCTGAAACGGTTGCAGCGTCGTCTTGAGCCTCGCGCTCCGGCGGCGGACGCCACGGGCGACCAGGCCGATTCGTCCGTGTGCGCGCGTGAAGGCTTCGATCAGGGCGCTGGTGTCCCGCCACGGGCGCTGATGGAGGATATAGGCGGATTGGAGTTGGACTCTTTCCAATAGTGGCTAGTCGCCGCTTAAGCCGAGTTCGCGCAGCTTCGCGGTGTCGTCGGTCCAGTTGGTTTTAACCTTGACCCACAATTCCAGGAAGACCTTCCGCTCGAGTTCGCGTTCGAGTTCGACACGCGCGGCTTGCCCGACGGTTTTCAATACGCGGCCTTTCGCGCCGATGACAATCGCCTTCTGGCTGTCGCGTTCCACCCAGATTACGGCACTCAGCTTGAGCAGATTTCCTTCTTCCTGCCAATGCTCGACTTCCACCGCGACCGCGTGCGGCAACTCTTCGCGCAGGATCTCGAGAAGCTTCTCGCGGACGATTTCCGCCGCCCACAAGCGTTGCGGCAAATCGGTAACCTGATCCTCCGGATACAGCGGCGGCGACGCCGGCAGGCGCTCCATAACCGCCGCCTCCAGCCGGTCGACGTTTTCGCCGGTCGCGGCGCTCACCGGAATGACGAAGGCGAACTCGCGCCTGGCTGCAACATCCTGCAAGTACGGCAACAGCCTGTCCCGCGGCTTCACGCGGTCGATCTTGTTGACGACGACGCCGACCGGCTGCGGGCTGTTTGCCAGCCGCTGCAATACGAAATCGTCCCCACCCTGCCAGCGCGGCGCTTCCACCACCCACAGCACGAGATCCGCGTCCAGCGCGGCGCCCGCCGCGGCCCGGTTCATCTGGCGATTGATGGCCTTGCGTTGCCCGCCGTGCAGGCCCGGCGTATCAATAAACACGAGTTGCGAGTCAGACGTTGTCTTGATGCCAAGCACGCGCTGGCGCGTCGTCTGCGGCCTGCGCGAGACGATGCTGACCTTCTGGTCGACGAAGCGGTTCAGCAACGTCGATTTGCCGACGTTGGGTCGCCCGATCAGGGCGACAAAGCCCGCGCGATAGTCAGTCATCGATGAGGCGGTCCAGCAATTCGCCGGCCGCTTTCTGCTCCGCCACGCGGCGGCTGCGGCCGGTCGCGACGACGTTCAGGCTCAGCGCCTCGATACTCGCGTTCACCGTAAATACGGGGTCATGCGGCGGCCCGCGGTGCTCGATCATTTCGTAAATCGGCAGCGGTTGGCTGCGCGCCTGCAAATGCTCCTGCAAACGCGTCTTCGGGTCTTTCAGCGTATCCGGCGGGGGCAACTGCGCCAGGCTCGGTTGGTACAGCCGCTTGATGGCGGCTTCAGCCGCCGTGTAACCGCCGTCGAGGTAAATGGCGCCGATAACGGCTTCGAGCGCATCGGCAAGGATGGATTTGCGGCGAAAGCCGCCGGACTTGAGTTCGCCGGGACCGAGGTCGACGTAATCGCCAAGCTCGAGTTCGGCGGCCAGCGCGGCAAGCGCGTCGCGATTGACGAGGCTCGCACGCAGGCGGCTCAGGTCGCCTTCAGTGAATTCGCTGTCACGCTGAAACAGTTCCGCCGCGACCACGAGGCCAAGCACCGCATCGCCGAGGAATTCCAGCCGTTCGTTATGCTTGTGGCCGGTGCTCCGGTGTCGCAACGCGCGCTGCAGCAGTTCCTTGTTGCCACACGTGTAGCCCAGCCGTTTTTCGAGCACTGCCTCAAGGCTCAATGACCGGGAACCTCGACTTGCTTGTCGAACGTCGCGACCAGGCCGAGATTGGCGAGAAACGGAACGCGCTCCTCGTAGTGCAGCGACACGTCTGAGCCGCCACCGCGCGCCGGCGTAATTTTGACGTCCTTGATCGAAACCACGTTTACTTCGTTCACTTCAAATCGGCGTTCAATCGTCTCGCGTATTGCCGCGGGCGACTTGCCGCGCGCATCGCTCTCAATGTGATTGAACACGGACGAGACGACGAAGTAGTCATAATAGACCGGAAACAACCGGACGGCTATCAGCCCGATAAATCCGACGATGATGGCGATCAACAAGCCACTGATCAGGCTCATCCCGCGTTGACTGGTTCTTGACTGCATGGCAAAGGCCCCTTAATTCAAGGCTGTCCCGATCCGGCTCCACATTGGCATGGACGGGAAGCCGTCCCAGTTCATCCAGATAAAAAACGCCTTGCCGACAAGACTGTTCTCCGGCACCGGCCCCATGTAACGGCTGTCGTCGCTGTTATCGCGATTGTCGCCCATGACGAAGTACTCGTGCGGCGGTACCGTCCAACTGCCTTCCCTGCTCGGGACGTTCGGCATCGTGAGGATTTTATGATCCTCGCCGGCGAGATGTTCAATGCTGACGCGCGCCTGGGCGACCGTCGGTCCGGAATACCAGCCGAGCGGCGTATCGGTGACGCGTTTGCCGTTGATATAAAGCGTGTCGTTACGATAGGTGATATGGTCGCCCGGCAGCCCGATGATACGCTTGATCCAGGTCTGGTCCGGCTGCCACGGCGGCCGGAAAACAACGACATCGCCACGCTTCGGTTCGCCGATGCTGATGATTTTTGTGTGCGACAGCGGCAACCGGATGCCATAGGCGAACTTGTTGACCAGGACAAAATCGCCGACGAGGAGCGTTGGGATCATCGACCCCGACGGGATGTGGAACGGCTCGACAATGAACGCGCGCACCACCAACACGATCAGAAACACCGGAAAAAACGATCGCGCGTAATCGACCAGCAGCGGGGAACGCGGCTTTTCGTCGATCACTTCCGGTGCTTCGCCTTCGGCCTCCGCTTGCGCCTGCTCCCGTTCCGCCTCGAACAGCGCTCGCCGCTTCGGCGCGAATGCGAACCGGTCGACCAGCCAGATGAGGCCGGTGATGCAGGTGCCGAGCACCAGTATCAGTGCGAAAATATAACTCAGACTCATGGGTCAAGCGCTCCTTGTCCAGTTCACGATCAGGAACTGGATGCCGGCTTCCGCCGACATGACAATGACTTATTTTTCGACTCTCAGCACGGCGAGAAACGCTTCCTGCGGCACTTCCACCGAACCCAGTTGCTTCATGCGTTTCTTGCCCGCCTTCTGCTTCTCCAGCAGTTTACGCTTGCGCGTGATGTCGCCGCCGTAGCACTTGGCGGTGACGTTCTTGCGCAGCGCCTTGACGGTCGAGCGGGCGATAATATGATTGCCGATCGCGGCCTGAATCGCGACTTCGAACATTTGCCGCGGAATCAGCTCGCGCATTTTTTCGGTCAGCGTGCGCCCGCGCGCAAACGCTTCGTCGCGATGCACGATAATGGCCAGCGCGTCCACCCGCTCCGCATTGATCATCACGTCGAGGCGCACCAGCGGCGCCGCCTGGAAGCGGACGAAATGATAATCGAAAGACGCAAACCCGCGGCTGACGGACTTCAGCCGATCGAAAAAGTCGAGCACGATTTCCGATAGCGGCAACTCATAAGCAAGCGACACCTGCGAACCCGTGTACAGCAGCCGCTTCTGCATGCCCCGCTTTTCCTCGCAAAGCGTAATGACCGCGCCCAGGTGTTGTTGCGGCACGAGAATATTCGCTTCGATGATCGGCTCGCGAATCTCTTCGATCTCGTTCGGCGGCGGCAGCCTCGACGGGTTGTCGACCGACACCGTTTCGCCCGCGGTTGTCTGCACCTCGTAAATCACTGTCGGTGCAGTGGTAATCAAATCGAGTTCGTATTCGCGTTCCAGCCGCTCCTGCACGATTTCCATGTGCAACATGCCGAGAAAGCCGCAGCGAAAACCGAAGCCCAGCGCGGTGGACGTTTCCGGCTCGAAATACAATGCGGCGTCGTTCAGGCGCAGTTTCTGCAAGGCTTCCCTGAATGCGTCGTAGTCGTCGGCACGCACCGGGAACAGGCCGGCGAACACGCGCGGCTGCACCTGCTTGAAGCCCGGCCACGGTTTTGCGCAGGGCCGATCGGCCGAAGTCAGCGTGTCGCCGACCGGCGCGCCGTCAATCTCCTTGATGCCCGCCACGACGAAACCGACATCGCCTGCCTCGAGCGCCCCGGCGTCAGTCATTTTCGGACGAAAAGACCCGACGCGATCGACCTGGTGGGTGCGTCCGGTGGACATGACCAGCACCTTCTGACGCGGCTCGATGCGGCCGTTCATCACCCGCACCAGCGAAATGACGCCGACGAACTTGTCGAACCACGAGTCGATGATCAGCGCCTGCAGCGGCGCGCTACGGTCGCCGCGTGGCGGCGGTATCCGCGTGACGAGTTGTTCCAGCAACTCCGGCACGCCCTCGCCCGTCTTGGCGCTGACCCGCACCGCATCGCGCGCCCCAATGCCGATGACGTCCTCGATCTCCGCGATCACGCGCTCGGGTTCCGCCGCCGGCAGGTCGATCTTGTTGAGCACCGGCACGACTTCGAGCCCTTCGTCGATTGCCGTATAGCAGTTGGCGACGCTTTGCGCCTCGACGCCCTGCGCCGCGTCGACCACCAGCAGCGCACCTTCGCACGCCGTCAGCGATCGGGACACTTCGTAGGAAAAATCGACATGGCCCGGCGTATCGATAAAATTCAGACGATAGTTCTGGCCGTCGCGCGCCGCATAATCCAGCGAGACGCTTTGCGCCTTGATGGTGATGCCGCGCTCGCGCTCCAGATCCATCGTGTCCAGCACTTGCGATGCCATCTCGCGATCGGTCAGTGCGCCGCAAATTTCAATGAATCGATCCGCAAGCGTGGATTTGCCGTGGTCGATATGGGCGATGATGGAGAAGTTTCGGATGTGCTCCATGGAGCAGGGGGCCGCGCAAAAAGCGCTATTCTACACGATGCCCGTTCAGAAGCCGCCCAGGTAGTCCTCGAGCGCGTCGTCATCGAGCCGGCCGTGGCATAGCTCGCCATCGACGCCGACGAGAACTGGCACGCGCAAGCCGTATCGACGGGCCAGATCCGGCGACGCATCCACATCCACGACGTGAATGTCAACGTCCCTGCCGTCGCAGGCGGCGAGCACGGCCGAGTGCATCGCCTCACACAGATGGCAGCCTTGCCGGCTGTAAAGCGTCAGCGCCGCCGTCACGACGCCGGCGGAACCGTCACGGCAACGAAACGCGTATTGCTTTCGTGCATCACCAGCACCGGGACGATTTCGCCCGGCGCGAGCTTGCGCTCCAGTGCGACGAGCTGTTCTGCCGAGAGGGTGCGCTCGCGGGCCACCCTCAGGATGACGTCGCCCGGCAGGATGCCCGCGCCGCGGGCCGCGCCGGAAGCATATTGAACCAGCACCCCATGGCTCAGACGGAGGCGCCGGCGTTGCTCGCGCGACAGGTTCCGCACCGCGAGTCCGAGCCGGTCGATCCTGCTGGCGTCGGCGGCGACGGTAAAATCGTCCGATTCCTGTCTGAGCTTGCCGATTTTTATCGCAATCTGCTTTTGTTCGCCGTCCCGCAGCACAACCACCGGCGCCCTCTGGCCGATAGGGGCCGACCCCACCAGCGGCGGCAAGTCGTTCGGCGTCATCACTCTGTCGCCGTTGAACCGCAAGATGATGTCGCCGACCTTGAGATCCGACTGCGCCGCCGGACTTTGCTGGACAATATGCATGACCAACGCCCCGACCGGCATTGCCATGCCCGAGGCCTGCGCCAGCGTCGGCGTCACCTGGCGCACGTTCACGCCGAGCCAGCCGCGATTGACGACGCCGTCGGCTTCCAGTTGGCGCACGACGTCCAGCGCGAGGTCAATGGGTACGGCGAACGAGACGCCGGTATATTCGCCGGTGCGGCTGTAGATTTCAGAATTGATGCCAATGACTTCGCCGGCAGAATTGAGCAGCGGCCCGCCGGAACTGCCGGGATTGATCGGCACGTCCGACTGGATGAACGAAACGTATTTTTCGCTTGCGAGATGGCGCCCGGTGGCGCTCACCACGCCGACGGTTAGTGACGTTTCGAGGCCGAAAGGCGCGCCGATGGCGGCCACCCATTCCCCGGTGCGCAACGCCGACGGATCGCCGATCGCCGCAACGGGCAGACCGGCCACCCCGATCTTCAGCAGTGCCAGGTCGCTGTCGCGGTCAACGCCGACGACCTTGGCATCGTAATGACGTCCGTCGGCCAGGGAGACTTCAATCAAGCCGGCGCCGGACAACACGTGGGCGCAAGTCAGAATGTAACCGTCGGCGCTGATGATCAGACCGGAGCCGACCGCGGCGTCGTCATCGCGGTTGGTCGAAGGCGGAACAACCTCGACGGGCAGCGCGCCAATGCCAAGCTGATGTACGTTGATTTTGACGACGGATGGCGCGGCTCGCGCCGCCACGGTAGTGAAATCGGGCACGCCGGCTGCGGAAGCGGCGCCGGAGATCAGCAGCAGCGACAGCAATGCCCACTTCAATTGCAGCACCGCTCCGCTAGTCCGGCTCATGGATCCTTGTCGCCAGAATCAGGCTTGGCCGATTTCTCTTCCCGGTCGGCAAGTTGCACCGACTGCGCCACCAGCTCAACCGTCTTCGCCGGCACGTCGCCAACCACTGTGATCTGGTAACCGTCCAGCACACGTCCATACGCGTTCACCGAACCGCGCTGCGACAATCCGCGCAAAACGTCCTTACCCGTCGTGTATGGCGCGGCAAATACCGAAAGCGAGGCGAGACCGTCGGTAAAGACCAGGTGCCGGACAGGCGCATCGATGCTTTTCAAATGCTGCGATTCGTTCACTGTCATGGTGAAGCCCGGCGGGAGCGTGCCGACTTTGATCTTGACGCCAACCCCAAGCGGCACGGAATTCGCGCCAGGGTCATGCGGCCGACGCGCGAATCCCGAACTGTCGACGGTCGGTTTGATGGCGTCGGCGGGGATCGTGTCGGGCATCTCGATGTGCGTAAACATCACCCGGTCCATCGGCTTGCCATCGGTGCCGATCAACTCCGAGCGCAGCAGCAAGCTGCTTTTTGCGTCAAGCCACAGCCGGTAGCCGTAGCGGTAATCGTCCTTCGGTTGCAGAGCGACGACGACGCAGTTGCGCCCCGCGGTGCGCTGGTGACCGAGATGAAGAAAACGGTAATGCTTGCCGAGGCTCTGAATGTCGGAGCCGCTCGGCATGATCATCGGAAACCGCGAATGCGAGCGGTATTGGTTCACGACGACGAGTCGCTTGCGAGGCAGTATGCATTCGACCGTCTTGTGCCGGCGTACGACCTCGCGCAAAGGACCCGTCAGCGAAGTCAGCCGTTCCTGGCCACCCTCGCCATCGGCGCGATGCACAACCTGCATGGCTTCCAGAGCGTTGTCGTGAAGGTAGACAAAGGACCCTTTGTAGTTGAGCGTCCTGAGCGCGTCGCTCATGCGTTCGAGCAGAGTCGGTACGGACGTCGGCGCCGACCGGGGTGAGGGAGGCGGCTGGTGCGCGGCCAACGTCGGCATTGCGGCCAACACACCGCAGCAGAAAAACGCCGCACTCGCGGCAGAGCGGTTCCTCATCGGCCGCCGCTCTTTCCAGCTTCGCGATGCGGCGTCGGTTCGGGCGGCGGTCCGGCGTACAGGGTCGCCAGATGCACATAAGGCAGCATGCCCTCGCGCCCCAGCGTCGGTGCATCCTGGTTATGATCAAAGAGATATTCGTTCAGTTCGCGACGCACCTGCGGCGAGCCCTGATCCCAGCGGACACTCGACACGGCGGCATAGTTGAAGCCGACCCGCGGCGCGCTCGCCTGTGGCGGAACAACCTGCGCCGGCCCCGCGCCGGCAAGCTGCCCCGGCATCTGCCCGCGCACCACCAGGATCGCCACAACCCCCACCGATGCCGCGATCGCCACCGCGCCGATCGGCCGCAGTACCTTCATCCACCGCCGCCCGCTGGCGATCGACGGATGCGTTGCCGCATCGGAGCCTTCCGCGTTGAGCGCCGCGCTCACGCGCTCCGCAATGCGGCAGGCGTCCAGCGCGGGCCGTCCGCGCCGCATCGCCTCGCCGATCACATGCCAGGTGCTCCAGCAGACGCGCAATTCGCGGTTGTCCGCATAGCGGCGCAGCAGCAGTTCAATTTCGCCGTGCTCGAGTTCATCGTCCGCCAGGGCCGACAATTGTTCGCGCAGCATTTCAGTCATGGCTCATCACCGTGTCATTCCAGAAGCGGCTGCAACTTGCCGCTGATCGCCTCGCGTGCCCGGAAAATCCGTGAACGCACCGTACCTACCGGGCAATCCATCGCTTCGGCAATTTCCTCGTAGCTCATGCCTTCGAGCTCGCGCAGCACGATCGCCGTGCGTAAATCCTCGGGCAGATCGGCGATCGCCTGATCGACCGTCTGCCGGATCTCTTCGGTCAACGCCATGTCTTCAGGCGTATCGAGATCGCTGACCCTGGCATGCATGTCGTACTGCTCCGGATCCTGCAAATCCAGACCGTTTTCTACCGGACGGCGATTTCGGGCGACCAAATGGTTCTTCGCCGTGTTGATCGCGATCCGGTAGAGCCACGTGTAAAACGCACTCTCGCCACGAAACGATCCGATCGCACGCCATGCCTTGATGAAGGCCTCTTGCGCGACATCAAGCGCCTCGCTCGAATCGGACACGTAACGCGATACCAGCTTGACGATCTTTTGCTGGTACTTGACCACCAGCGCGTCAAATGCCGCGCGGTCGCCTTTGCGTACCCGTTCGACCAGGATGTCGTCGGCCCGGCGCTTAGCCATCAGACGTCCATGCCTTGAAGCGGCGCCGGCCCCGGTACACTGTCGATAGACAAAACGGCCGGGCAATAGTTCGTGGCGCGCGGGCAAGCGCGCCGATTTTCGACGACAAAAGGACGATTCGCAATGAAATTGTGGAACAATGAACTGCCATTATCGCCCCAAATTGAGAACGCTGCGCGGTTTCTCCCGGAGCGGTTCGGGGCATTGTAACAGCGCGAATCAATTACCGGCTACGCACCAGTAACCGCCCCTGCTCGCTTTGTCCCGCCAACGCCCGCCCGTGCCGCAAACGCATGCGCAACCGCCGGGGCGCCTGGGCGACGGTATTTCCGCTCCATATCAGCACTGCCGGATGATGCCGGAAATTCAGGATGACGAGGTGCGAGCCAAGGTAATAGCCGGTCAGTTCGGCTGCCAGCGTGCCGCGGCCGTCGGCGATCTGCCAGCGGCCATCGCCGTGCCACACGACGGCGCGAATCGCTCTTGGCGCAGTCTGCTTCCAATGGATCGCGAGTTGCCTCGCGAGGCTGCACGCAATGGCTGCGGCCAGCAGCGCCTTCAGCAGTAAATCGAAAGCTGTCAGGAAAGCGGCCGCGCCGGCCGCTGCATGGACAACGAGCAAAAACCACAGCCACATGGGCCGCGGCGTCAATTCAAGCTCGACGCGAGGCTCGGAGTCTTTCGACAACATCGGCGGTGACCGCGTCGCTTGGCGCCGCGCGGCCGGTGACGTAATCGAGGAGTTGTGGATCGGGCAGCGTCAGCAGCGCCGAAAACGCATCCCGTTCGGCTTGCGGCGCGGCATCGTACCGGCTGGCGAGATAGCCTTCCAGCAGCACGTCAAGCTCTTTCATGCCGCGGCGGCAATGCCACCTGAGGCGGCCCTTGTCGTTCAAATCCTGCGATCCGATAAGGCCCGCTTGATTTCGCCGATCGCCTTGGCGGGGTTGAGACTCTTCGGGCAGACGTTGGCGCAGTTCATGATGGTGTGGCAGCGGTAAAGCTTGAACGGGTCTTCGAGCGAATCCAGCCGCTCGCCGGTGGCTTCGTCGCGGGTATCCGCGATCCAGCGGTAAGCCTGCAGCAGCGCCGCCGGACCGAGGTAGCGGTCCGGGTTCCACCAGTAGCTGGGGCACGCGGTCGAGCAGCACGCGCAGAGAATGCATTCGTAGAGACCGTTCAGCTTTTCGCGATCTTCAGGCGATTGCAGTTGTTCGCGATCGGCCGGTGGCGGCGTCTGGGTCTTGATCCAGGGCTCGATCGAGGCGTACTGGGCGTAGAAACGGTCGAGATCCGGCACCAGGTCCTTGATGACCGGCATGTGCGGCAGCGGGTATACCTTGACTTCGCCTTTGCAGTCTTCGATGGCTGTGGTGCAAGCAAGGCCGTTGCCGCCGTCGATGTTCATCGCGCACGAGCCACAGACGCCTTCGCGACATGAGCGCCGCAAGGTCAGCGTGGCGTCCATTTCGTTTTTGATCTTGAGCAGCGCATCGAGCACCATCGGGCCGCACTTGTCGAGATCGACATCGTAGGTGTCGGTGCGTGGCCGCTCTCCGGAGTCGGGGTCGTAGCGGTAGACCTTGAACCGCTTGACGTTTTTCGCGCCTTCGGGCGCGGCGTGATGTTTACCCTTACCGATTTTCGAGTTTTTCGGCAGCGTGAACTGTGCCATTCGATTAACTCCTCAATACACCCGTTTCTTCGGGGGAAACGGCTCAATCTCATCGCTCATCGTGTAGCTGTGAACCGGCCGGTAATCAAGCGTGACCCGGCCACCCTCGTCCATCCACGACAGCGTATGTTTCATCCAGTTCTCGTCGTCGCGATCCGGGAAATCCTCGCGCGCATGCGCGCCGCGGCTTTCCTCGCGGTTGATTGCGGAGCTGACGGTCACGGTGGCGTTCGCCAGCAGGTTGTCCAGTTCGAACGTTTCAGCCAGGTCGCTGTTCCAGATCAGTGAGCGGTCCGATACGTGTACGTTCTCGAACGATTCGAACACGCGGCGCAGGCGCTTCCGGCCTTCTTCGAGTGTTTCGGCCGTGCGGAAGACGGCAACGTCTTCCTGCATGACCTTCTGCATCGACGCGCGAATCTCTGCGGTCGGATTCTGGCCGTTCGCGTGGCGCACCTTGTCGAACCGGTCGAGGATTTTTTCTTTCGAGCTATCGGACAGCTTGCCGTGTGGCGTATTGGGCTTCATGATCTCGGCACATCGGTAAGCGGCGGAACGGCCGAAGATCACGAGATCGAGCAACGAGTTCGAGCCCAGGCGGTTGCCGCCGTGGACCGAGACGCATGCCGCTTCGCCGACGGCCATCAGGCCGGGAACGACCGAGTCCGGGTCGCCGTCCTTCAAAGTCACCACTTCACCCTGAAAGTTGGTCGGGATGCCGCCCATGTTGTAGTGCACCGTCGGCAGCACCGGAATCGGTTCGCGGGTGACGTCGACGCCGGCGAAGATGCGCGCGGTTTCGGAAATGCCCGGCAGCCGTTCGTGGAGCACTTCAGGGCCGAGATGTTCGAGATGCAGGAAGATGTGGTCTTTGTGTTCGCCCACTCCGCGGCCTTCGCGGATTTCCATCGTTTCTGCACGGCTGACGACATCGCGCGACGCCAGGTCCTTCGCGTTCGGCGCGTAGCGCTCCATGAAGCGGTCGCCGTCGGAGTTGGTCAGGTAGCCGCCCTCGCCGCGCGCGCCTTCCGTGATCAGGCAGCCGGCGCCGTAGATGCCGGTCGGATGGAACTGCACGAACTCCATGTCCTGCAACGGAATGCCGGCGCGCAGTGCCATCGCGTTGCCGTCGCCGGTGCAGGTGTGCGCCGACGTGCAGGAGAAGTACGCGCGGCCGTAGCCGCCCGTCGCCAGAATGACCATGTGCGCCTGGAAGCGGTGCAGCGTGCCCGTGGTCAAATCCCACGCCATCACGCCACGGCAGGCGCCGTCGTCGTCCATGATCAGATCGAGAGCAAAATACTCGATAAAAAACTCGGCGTTATGCTTGAGGCTCTGCTGATACAGCGCGTGCAGCATTGCATGGCCGGTGCGGTCCGCGGCGGCGCAAGTACGCTGTGCCGTGCCTTCGCCAAAGTTCGTCGTCATGCCGCCAAACGGGCGCTGATATATGCGGCCCGCCTCGGTGCGCGAGAACGGCACGCCCCAATGCTCGAGTTCGATAACCGCCTGCGGCGCCTCGCGGCACATGTATTCGACGGCATCCTGATCCGACAGGTAGTCGCCGCCCTTGACCGTGTCGTACATGTGCCAGGCCCAGTGATCCTCGCCCATGTTGCCAAGCGATGCGGCGATGCCGCCCTGCGCCGCGACCGTGTGGCTGCGGGTCGGAAAAACCTTGGTGACGCAGGCAGTCTTGAGGCCTTTTTCGGCGAGCCCCAGCGTCGCCCGCAGCCCCGCGCCGCCGGCGCCGACCACTACGACATCGTAACGGTGATCGATTACTTCATATGCTTTGGCCATGCCTCAAACCCCAACGAACGCGATTCTGAGCACGGCGAGAATGCCGGCGATCGCGAGCAGAAAATTGAACAGTCGAAGGGCAATCAACGTCATGGTTTTGAGCCACTTCGTGTGAACGTAGTCTTCGACAATGACTTGCAGGCCGAGCGCCGAATGATAAAAGACGGTGGCAACCAGCAGGATGAGCGCGAGCATGATCCACGGTTGGTGAATCCAGGCGATCGCGCCGGCGTAGTCGGCGGTGAAAACGGTGTACAGCAGCGAGAAACAGAACCACAGCAGCAGCGGGACGAGTGCGATGGCGGTGAAACGCTGCGCGATCCAGTGGCCGGTACCGTGATGGGCCGAACCATAGCCGCGTACTTCGCGAAGCGGGGTGCGATAGTTACTCATGCTCCCCCTCCCATGACCATGAAGCCGAAGATCCACGTCAGTATTGTGAGAACGGCGGCGATGCCGATCACCACCCAGCTCACATGGTGCGCGACACGGATGTCGAAGCCCTTGCCCGCGTCCCAGAACAGGTGACGAATGCCGTTGCAGAGGTGGTAAAAGAAAGCCATCGCCCACAGCATCAGCAGCGCGATGCCCCACCCTGAGTGAAAAAAGCCCTGCGCGATCGCATAGCTATCCGGCCCGAGCGCGGCGCAGATCAGCCAGAAGACCAGCGCGACGGAACCGATCGACAGCCACATGCCCGAGGCACGGTGCATGATCGACGTCGCCATCGTCAGTGGCCATTTGTAGATTTGCAGATGCGGAGAGAGAGGTCTGTCAGCGGTGTTCACTTAAAATCGCCTCCACTAAAAATCGATGCACCGGCCGTTCTTTTCCCAGTCGCCGTAGCGGGTCGGCTCAGGTCCCTTGGGGCCGCCGACTTCTTTTACGGCTTGTTCGGATTCGCGCTGTTCGTCACCATCAGACGGCGCGTCCGACGGCTCGGCTTTGTCTGAATCGACCACTCAGCAGTCCTTGAAGGAAAAAAACCGGACGGGTGCGTTAGCAGCGGAATGTTACCATAGTTCGCATGGCCGATTCCCCTGCCCAAGCCGTCTTCTGCGACCTCTCCGATCGCGCGCTCATTCGCGTCGCGGGTGCGGACGCGCGCACTTTTCTGCAGGGCCAGCTCAGCAACGACGTGCGTCAAGTGTCGCCGGAACTGAGCCAGTTGACGGCTCTGAACACGCCGCAGGGGCGCACGCTGGCGCTGATGCGGTTGTTCGAGTTCGACGGGACGCTGTTTCTTTTGTTGCCCGAAGCCCTGCGCGTATCGATCGTCAAGCGACTGCAAATGTACGTGCTGCGCGCGCAGGTCGAGATCACCCAGTGCAACGATCTCGCCGTCGCCGGCATTGCAGGCGACGCTGCGACTGCCGTCCTGGCTACGGCTGGTATCGAGGCGCCGGAATCGGTCGATCAATGCATCGGCGGCGACGGCATGGCGGCAATACGCGTCCCTGGCGATGCGCTGCCGCGCTATGAGGTCGTGGCGCCGCCGACGCAATTAGCCGTATTGCGCGAACACTGCCAGACTGCAGACATCGACGAATGGCGGCTGATGGACACGCTGGTCGGCATCCCGCTGCTCGGTCCCGAAACCAGCGGCGAATTTGTGGCGCAAATGCTCAACCTGGATCTATTGGGCGCAATCTGTTTCCAGAAGGGCTGCTACACCGGCCAGGAGGTCATTGCGCGCGCGCACTATCGCGGACGGGTGAAACGGCGGCTGCGATTGATTCTCAGGAGCCAACCTGCCGAACCGGGAACGACGGTTGCGCTCAGCGAAAACGAGTCTGTCACGGTCATTCAGTCCGCACAGACGCCTCGGCAGGAATACGCGACGCTGGTGGTTGGGCCGGTGAACGGGTCTGCCGACTAGACCTTCAAAAAGTACCTAACATTCGGTTGACATCGGCAACGGGAGCAATATCCGCCAGCCAGTCGAAGCTGCCCTGATCGCGCATCTCCATGCCGGCTCGCAATAACGAGCCAAGCGCTGCACGCGCCAGCGCTCCGCCGACGCTGATCCGTTTGGCGCCCGCGGCGCCCAATTGCTCGGCGTTTGCGCCCTGCACCATTGACGCCAACACGTTCACCGGCTTGCTGAGCGCGCCGGTGACGCGGCGTACATCCTCAAGTGTCTTCAGTCCCGGCGCATAGAGTACGTCTGCGCCGGCAACTTCAAACGCCCGCAGACGGCGAATCGTGTCATCGAGGTCGTTCACGCCGTGGAGCAAGTTTTCGGCACGAGCCGTCAGGGTGAATGGAAAGCCCAGCGATTGAACCGCCTCCGCCGCCGCGCTCACCCGCTCGACCGCCAACTCGAAATCGTAAATCGGCCGCGACGGGTCGCCGGTAAAGTCTTCGATGGAACAGCCGACGAGGCCCGTTTCCGCTGCACGCAAAATATTCTCGGCAGCCTGGCGCGGCGCATCGGCAAAGGCATTCTCAAAATCGGCACTGACAGGCAGGTCGCTCGCGGCCGACAGCGTACGGCAATGCGCCAGTACGTCGTCGCGGCCGGCTTTGCCATCCATGCGGCCGAGCGAATACGCAAACCCCATGCTGGTCGTCGCCAACGCCTCAAAACCCATCGCCGCCAATAATCGCGCCGAACCCACGTCCCATGGATTCGGAATGATGAAGAACCCGTCACGCTCGTGAAGCGACCGGAATTTTCTGGCTTTATCCGATTGGCTCGTCATGCAGCCTCCGTATCCCTACTCCGCGCCCGGCCGCATCAGCGGAAACAGGATGACGTCGCGAATCGACGGCGCATCGGTGAACAGCATCGCGAGCCGGTCGATGCCGATGCCTTCGCCGGCGGTCGGCGGCATGCCGTATTCCAGAGTCTGAATGTAGTCTTCGTCGTAGTACATCGCTTCTTCGTCGCCGCCGGCCTTGGCGGCGGCCTGTTCGCGGAAGCGCGCGGCCTGGTCTTCCGGATCGTTCAGCTCCGAAAAGCCGTTCGCCAATTCGCGGCCGCCGATGAAAAATTCAAAACGGTCCACCACCGACGGATCGGCGTCGTTACGGCGCGACAACGGTGACACTTCCGTCGGATACGCGGTCACGAACGTCGGCTGAATCAGCTTCGCTTCGACTGTCTTCTCGAAAATCTCTATGAGCAGCTTGCCGGCGCCGAATTCGGGCTTGATCGGGATATCGAGACCTTCAGCCGCTTTCCGCAGGTAATCGACATCGTCAAGCCGCGCGGCGTCGAGGTCGGGGTTGTGCTTGGCGACCGCGTCTCTGACCGAGATGCGCCGGAATGGCTTTCCGAAGTCGAAATGTTCGCCCCAGGCATCGAGTTCCGCCGTGCCGTTCAGTGCCTGCGCCATCGTGCGAATCAGCGCCTCGGTCAAGTCCATCAGGTCGTTGTAGTCGGCGTAAGCCTGGTACAACTCCAGCATCGTGAACTCGGGATTGTGGCGCGTCGACATGCCTTCGTTGCGAAAGTTGCGGTTGATTTCGTAAACGCGCTCGAAGCCACCGACAACCAGCCGCTTCAGGTACAACTCGGGCGCAATGCGCAAGTACAGCGGCATGTCGAGCGCGTTGTGGTGCGTCATGAACGGTCGCGCGATCGCCCCGCCGGGAATCGGCTGCATCATCGGCGTTTCGACTTCACGGAAGTCGAGCGCGTCGAGGAACTGGCGAATGTGCGACACCATTCGCATGCGAATCGCAAAGCGGCGGCGCGCATCCGGGTTCATGATGAGATCGAGGTGGCGTTGCCGATACCGCGCTTCCTGATCGGTCAGACCGTGAAACTTTTCCGGCAGCGGACGCAGCGACTTGGAAAGCAACCGCAGTTCGGTAACGCGGATGGTGAGTTCGCCGGTCTTCGTCTTGAACAGCACACCGGCCGCGCCGAGTATATCGCCGACGTCGAAAGCCTTGAAACCGGCGTACGCCCCTTCCGGCAACGCGTCGCGTTCGACGAAAAGCTGAATCTGTCCGGTGGTGTCCTGCAGCTTGGCAAAGCTCGCCTTGCCCATCACGCGCTTCGCCATCAACCGGCCCGCAACATGAACGGTAACCGGCTCGGCTTCCAGCGCGGTGTCCGATTTTTCGCCGTAGGCCTGATGCAGGTTGTATGCGTTGGCGTCGCGGCGGAAATCGTTCGGGTAAGCGTTGCCGCTCTGGCGCCATTCGCCGAGCTTTTCGCGGCGCGTGGCAATCAGCTTGTTTTCGTCTTGATCGCTCATTGGATATCAAAGGCCCTGTTTAAGACTGGCTTCTATAAATTGGTTCAAGTCGCCGTTCAGGACGGCCTGCGTATTGCCCGTTTCGACCTGCGTGCGCAAGTCCTTGATGCGCGACTGGTCAAGCACGTAGTTGCGGATCTGGCTGCCCCAGCCGATGTCGGATTTGCCGGCTTCGACCGACTGCTGTTCCGCGCGCCGCTTCTGCATTTCGAGCTCGTACAGCTTCGCCTGCAACTGCTTCATCGCGGTCGCGCGGTTCTTGTGCTGCGAACGATCATTCTGACACTGTACGACGATGCCGGTCGGCAGATGCGTGATCCGGACGGCGGATTCGGTACGGTTGACGTGCTGGCCGCCCGCGCCGCTGGCGCGGTAAACGTCGATACGCAAATCGGCGGGATTGATGTCGATCTCGACGTTGTCGTCGATTTCGGGCGAGACGAACACGGCCGCGAAGGAGGTATGGCGCCGATTGCCGGAGTCGAACGGCGACTTGCGGACCAGCCGGTGCACGCCGGTTTCGGTGCGAAGCCAGCCGTAGGCGTAGTCGCCGGCGAACCGCACGGTCGCGCTCTTGATGCCGGCCACTTCGCCTTCGGACACTTCAATCAATTCCGTGTCGAAGCCCTGCTGCTCGCCCCAACGCAGGTACATGCGCAGCAGCATCTCGGCCCAGTCCTGCGCCTCGGTACCGCCGGAGCCGGATTGAATATCGAGAAAAGCATTGCTGGCGTCCATTTCGCCAGCAAACATGCGGCGGAATTCGAGCTTGCCGACATCGGCTTCGATTGAGGCAGTGTCGGCTTCGATCTCGGCGACGGCGTCGGCATCTTCCTCGGCAGCGGCCAGTTCCAGCAATTCGCGAGCATCGCTGATCGCGCCGTCGAGCCGGTCGAGCATGCCGACCGTTTCCTCCAGCCGCGCGCGCTCGCGGCCTAGTTCCTGCGCGTGCTCGGGATTGTTCCAGACGTCGGGATTTTCCAGCTCGCGATCGACTTCCTCCAGCCGTTCCTTGCGCTGGTCGTAGTCAAAGATACCCCCTCAGGGCGCGACAACGGCCCTCGAGATCGTCAAGGTGGGTGGCGATGGGATTGGCTTCTTCCATGGCGAGCGGTCGCAATTGGAAATTGGTGGGCCGTGAGGGAATCGAACCCCCAACCTACTGATTAAGAGTCAGCTGCTCTACCAATTGAGCTAACGGCCCTTGCATTTTATTTGGGGTGGGCGATGGGGCTCGAACCCACGACCACCGGAATCACAATCCGGGGCTCTACCAACTGAGCTACACCCACCATAAGCGACCCAGCAAGGCCGCGGAGCGCGTAATCATACCGGGTTTTGCCGCGTGCGTCGATGCGAAATCGCGCCGAATTATTCCAGCCGATCCAGAATTGATCGCAACTCGTCGTCCAGCGGCGCATCGAACGCCATCGGCACATCGTTCCATGGCGCGGTGAATCCGATGCTGGCCGCGTGCAGGAACATCCGCCTCAGTCCCAGCTTGCGCCACTCGCGATTGACCTCGCGCTCGCCATACTTGTCGTCACCCGCCACCGGGTGCCCCAGGTGCGCTGCATGGACGCGAATCTGGTGCGTCCGCCCCGTCAGAATGCGAACTTCAACCAGCGTCGCGTCCGGATATAACGTCAACGGCTTGAAGCGGCTTTCCGCCGCCTTGCCCTCCTCGTCCACATGCACCCGTCGCTCGCCGCCGGCGATCTGATGCTTGCGCAGCGCCGCGCCGACCGAAACGGCGTCGTTCTGTCGCCCGGACAGCAGCGCGAGATACTTCTTTTCCACCTGCCCTTCGCGCAGCAGCGTGTGCATCGCGCGCAGCCGGCTGCGGCGCTTGGCGATCAAAAGACAGCCACTGGTGTCCCGATCCAGGCGATGCACCAGTTCGAGGTAAGGCGCCTTCGGCCGCAGCGCCCGCAAGGCTTCGATGACCCCGTGGCTGAGGCCGCTGCCACCATGCACCGCCATGCCGGCGGGCTTGTTCAGCGCCAGCAGGCTGTCGTCCTCATAAACGATTCGCTCCGTCAGCCACTCAAGCCCCTCTTCAGGCGGCCGCTTCGCCTCGGCGGCAACGGCGACCGGCGGAATGCGCACATCGTCGCCCGCTTCGAGACGGTTGGTCGGCTTGACCCGGCGCCCGTTGACGCGCACCTGGCCCGTCCGCAACAGCCGGTAGACGTGGCCTTTGGGCACGCCCTTCAACTCGCGGAACAGAAAATTGTCGACCCGCTGACCCGCATCTTCGGCGTCGGCGACAGCGTGGCGAACGGCTCGCCCGTCCTTGTTCAAATCGCACTCCAACTATTTGAGATTGAAGGAAAGTTTGGCCATTGCTATAGTACTAACCCGGTGGCTGCGACGCGACCATAAAGCGTTACATAATATAGTCACCGCAGGCGGGGAATTTCGTATCCCCGAATAAAGCAATTTTCGACCGCTGGCGTTGCTGCCAGCGGCGGATATTATCGGCGCTCCCATGCGCGACATGGTCGGCAGCGCTGACGTTGACAAGGATTCTGGCAGCCACGCACCCGCGCGGCGCCCCTACCCAAAGAGTCCGATCGCACCGTCAGGCCGCCGCCGCGTTTCCGCATGGTCGAGTGCCTGAGAGATTGGCACAATGAAACGAATGCTTATCAACGCGACGCAGCCGGAAGAGCTGCGCGTAGCCATGGTGGATGGCCAGACCCTCCACGACCTGGACATCGAAGTCCCCAGCCGCGAGCAGAAGAAATCCAATATCTACAAGGGTCGCATCAGCCGCGTCGAAGCGAGCCTTGAGGCCGCGTTTGTCGATTATGGCGCGGACCGGCACGGCTTTCTGCCGCTGAAGGAAATCTCCCGCAGCTATTTTACCTCGGATCCCGATAACAGCGGCCGCGTCAACATCAAGGATGTGGTCCGCGAAGGTCAGGAGCTGATCGTTCAGATCGACAAGGAAGAACGCGGCACCAAGGGCGCGGCGCTGACGACGTTCATCAGCCTCGCCGGGCGCTTCCTCGTGCTGATGCCGAACAACCCGCGCGCCGGCGGCGTGTCGCGCCGCATCGAGGGGACGGAACGCGAGGAAGTGCGCGAGGCGCTCGCGAGTATCACCACGCCCGACGGCATGGGCGTGATCGTCAGAACCGCCGGCGTGGGGCGCAGTGCCGAAGAACTGCAGTGGGACGTGGACTACCTCGTGCAGGTCTGGAGCGCGATTGAAGAAGCCGCGGCACAGAAGTCGGCCCCGTTCCTGATCTATCAGGAAAGCAACGTCATCATCCGTGCCCTGCGCGACTACCTGCGCCCGGACATCGGTGAAATCCTGATCGACGATCCGACCGTGTTTCGCGATGCGCAGGATTTCATGCAGCGCGTCATGCCGCAGAGCCTGCCGAAGCTCAAGCATTACAGCGACGACGTGCCGCTGTTCAATCGCTTCCAGATCGAAAGCCAGATTGAGGCGGCGTTCGGCCGCGACGTGCGCCTGCCCTCCGGCGGCGCACTGGTGATCGACCATACCGAGGCGCTGGTGTCGATCGACATCAACTCCGCTCGCGCGACCAAGGGTGGCGACATCGAAGAAACCGCGCTCAACACGAACCTCGAGGCCGCCGACGAAATCGCCCGGCAACTCCGGTTGCGCGACATTGGCGGCCTGGTCGTGATCGACTTCATCGACATGGGCCCGGCGAAGAACCAGCGCGAAGTCGAAAACCGGCTGCGCACCGCGCTGAAGATGGACCGCGCCCGCATCCAGACAGGCCGCATCTCGCGGTTCGGACTGATGGAAATGTCGCGCCAGCGGCTGCGCCCGTCGCTCGGCGAATTCACCCAGATCGTCTGCCCGCGCTGCGCCGGCGAAGGCCGCATTCGCGGCATCGAATCGCTGGCACTGTCGGTCCTGCGGCTGATCGAAGAAGAAGCGATGAAGGATCGCACGGGGCGCGTCGCCGCTCATCTGCCGGTGGACGTCGCAACCTACCTGCTCAATGAAAAACGCGACGCGATCATCGCGATCGAGAGTCGCTGCCACGTCAACGTCGTGCTCGTTCCCAATCCGCTGTTCCAGACGCCCCGGTTTGAGATCCAGCGCAGCCGCGATCAGGACCTGTCGCCGGACCAGCAGGAAAGCAGCTACAAGATCGTCGCGGCGACGACGCCGGCAACGGCCGATTATTCCAGGTCGCGCACGGCCGCCACGCCCGAGGAACCGGCGGTGAAGGCAATAGCGCCGGCCGCCCGGATTCCCGCCGCGCAGCCTGCGAAGCCGGGATTGCTGACGCGCATCTGGGCGCTGTTGTTCGCCCCGGCACCGGCGAAACCGGCGCCGCGAAAGCGCCCGGAGGAACGGCGACCGCCGCGGCAAAACCGGCCCACGCAAAAACGACCCGCGAACGCGCGCCGGAACGACAGGGAACGCCGGCCCTCCCGCGAACGGCCGGGCAATCGAAACCGCGGCGGCACGGCGGCCTCGGCCACGAGTCGGGCAGAAGCCCCGGCCGGTGGCGAAACGACGACTGCCGCACCTGCACCCGCGCCAAGGGCGAAAGGCCCCGAATCAGGTGAAGAGCAGAAAGCGAATCGCGGTAACCGCGGCACCCGCCGCGGCCGTCGCGGCGGCCGCCGCCGGCGGCGCGCGCGAGGAGAGAATCGCGAGGGACAGAGCGAAGGTTCCAACGAGCGCCCGCAGCAGGAATCGTCGGCGCAAACACCTTCAGCGCCGGATTCCAATCGGCAGGAAACGCCAGCACCGCGCAGCAACGGCAGCCCCACGCCACGACCGGCACCGACGCCACCGGCGCATTCGGCGCCGCCAGCCGAAAAGCCGGAAAGCACCGGCGGCGGCCCATCGGAAACGCCCGGACTCCGCGATATTTATGAGCAACGGCGTCAACGGGAGTCGGACAACCAGCGATCGGAACCGTCACCGGCATCCGACGACGCACCGAGAAATCCCGGCGCCTGAAGGCAATCCTACTTTCGACCCAGCACGGCGGCGGCAGCTTGCCGCCGCCTCAGGTGGGTGATCAATCCATCGCTCGCCTGTTCCACCAGATCCAGAACATGGCCGAAACCGTCGTGGCCGCCGTAATAAGGATCGGGCACTGACGTCTCGCCGGCATCCGGCGCGTATTCCAGGAACAGGTGAAGCCGCGACTGGAATTCCGGCGGACACATTGCCTGCAGATAGTTGAGGTTCGCCTCGTCCATCGCGAGGATGTAGTCGAAATGCGCGAAATCCTGGTCGCCGACAACCCTGGCGCGCAACCCGCCGAGATCGAACCCGCGATCGCGCGCGGCAGCCTGGGCCCGGGCATCCGGTGCCGCGCCGAGATGGTACGCATGCGTGCCCGCCGAATCGATTTCCACATCAAGCTCCGGCGCGCGTTCGGCGACGCGCTTGCGGAAGACGCCTTCGGCGGTGGGCGAACGGCAGATGTTGCCCATGCAAACGAAAAGAATCGAGATATTATTCATTCAACAGGCGCTCCACGCGCTCAAGATCATCCGTGGTGTCGACGCCGGCGGGCGGCGCCGGATCGACGGTGGCGACGGCGATGTCCATGCCAAGCCACAGCGCGCGTAGCTGTTCCAGGCGCTCGACCAGTTCGAGCGGGCAAGGCGGCTCGTGCGTCAACATTTCAAGGGTAGCAACGCGGTATGCATACAGACCGATATGCCGCAAACCGAGCGGGCGCCGCGGTTCATCGTCATCGCCGGCATCGCGGCTCGCCGGGATCGGCGCGCGACTGAAGTACAAAGCGCGGCCGTTCCGGTCACAAACGACTTTGACCGCGTTCGGATTGTTGAATTCCGCCGACCCGGCAATGGGGGTCGCCAACGTGGCGATGCCCGCGCCTTCCGCCTCAACCAGCGTGCGTGCCGCCCGCGCGATCAACGCCGGCGGCATCAGCGGTTCGTCGCCCTGCAGGTTGACGACAATGGCATCGGCTGGCCAGCCACGCTGCTTTGCAACCTCGGCGACACGGTCTGTGCCGCTTCGATGCGTTTCAGCCGTCAACAGAACATCGGCGCCGAACGTCCGGCAGGCGGCGGCGATCCGCTCGTCGTCGGTGGCAATGGTGATGCTGGCCGCACCGCTTGCGCCGGCGCGCTCCCACGTGTGCTGCACCATCGGCTTGCCCGCGACCGTCGCCAGCGGCTTTGCCGGGAGCCGCTCCGACCCGTAGCGCGCCGGGATGACGACGTGAAATGAGGCCCGCATTGTCAGGCCCGGACTTCTTCATCCGCATCCAGTACGCGCGCCTCGTCTTCCAGCATCACCGGAATACCGTCGCGAATCGGATACGCGAGCCGATCGGGCTTGCAAATCAGTTCGCCGGCGGCCTTGTCATAAACAAGCGGGCCCTTGCAGATCGGGCATGCGAGAATGTCGAGCAGCTTGGTATCCATGATTCGTCCTGCGTTTCGCTGCCGCTATGATACGCGGACGAGGCCAGCGATGCGCGTGAGCAAGTCGTCGGCTTCCGCTTTCGGGAGTTGCGCTTCCGCCGGGACCACCCACAACTGGCCGCCGAACACGGCCGGCAGCTTCACGGCATCTTTTTCCGTCATCAGCACCGGGCGCTCGTCTTCAAATTCCACATCGTCCAGCGTCAGCGCCGCGTGGTCCGGGAGTGGATGCGGCACGATATCCAGCCCTGCCGCGCGCAACGCAGCAAAAAACTGCTCCGGATTGCCGATACCGGCGACAGCGTGCACCGGCGTGCCGCGAAACGATGCCAGCGGCCGGCGTTCGTCGCCCGCGATCGACTGCGCGTCGCACAACGCCAGTGCCATGGACAGCGCGCCGGGTATCGCGATCTTGTCGGCGCCGCCTTTAATGACGATGGCGTCGACGCGATCGAGCCGCGCGACCGGCTCGCGCAGCGGCCCGGCCGGAAGCGCCCAACCGTTGCCGAGGCCGCGCTCGCCATCGATGACCGCAATCTCGAAATCGCGCGCCAGTGCGTAGTGTTGCAGGCCGTCGTCGGCAAGGATCACGTCAACCGGCGTGTGGTCGAGCAGTCTTGCCGCGGCGGCGGCACGATCGGGGCCAGCGACGACGGGACAACGCGCTGCTCGGGCCAGCAAAACGGCTTCGTCGCCGACTTCGCCCGCGCTGCTTGTCGGCAGCACGTCGCGGGGCCACTGCCTGGCATTGCCGCCGTAGCCGCGCGTGACGATTCCCGGGTGGATGCCGCGCTCCGCGAGCGCCTGCGCAAGCCAGATCGTCAACGGCGTCTTGCCGCTCCCACCGACGGTGATATTGCCAACGACAACCACTGGCACACTCACGCGCCGGCTCGGCAGAACGCCGTGGGCGTAAGCGCCGCGCCGCAATGCGCTCGTACCGCGAAACAGGTGGGCAAGAAGTTGCAGGCCGAATGGCGGCCGCTTATGAGCGTACCAGGTTGAAAGCAGCGAGTTTTCGAGTCGGGAGCGGTTCATCGTGCCCAGCGAAATCAGCCAGCCGCGGCCTCTTCCGCTTCGCGAAACTGCAAACGGTACAAACTTGCGTAGGCTCCATTGGCCGACAGCAAACTGGCATGCGTCCCCGTTTCGACCACGTGCCCCCGATCCAGCACGACGATCTTGTCCGCCTTCTCCACGGTGGACAGCCGGTGCGCGATCACCAGCGTCGTCCGGTTACGCATCAGATCTTCCAGTGCCTGCTGAATATGACGCTCGGACGCAACATCCAGCGCGGACGTCGCTTCGTCCAGGATCAGGATCGGCGCGTCCTTGAGCAGCGCACGCGCGATGGCGATGCGTTGGCGCTGGCCGCCCGACAGCAACAGGCCGCGGTCACCGACAACCGTATCCAGCCCGTCCGGCAGTGCACGAATGAATTCCAGCGCGTGGGCCGCCTCGGCCGCCGCTTCGATAGCCTGACGATCGGCATTTTCCAGCGCGCCATAGGCGATGTTGCGGGCAAGCGTGTCGTTGAACAGCATGACGTCCTGACTGACCAGCGCGATCTGGCTGCGCAAGTTGTCCAGTCGATACTCGCGCAAGTCGTGACCGTCGAGGATGATGCCACCCTCACGCGGATCGTAGAAGCGCGGCAACAGATTCGCGAGCGTACTCTTGCCACTGCCGGAATGCCCGACCAAAGCGAGCGTGCCGCCCGCCTCGATGTGGCACGACACGCCGTTCAATACGTCACCCTTGGCTGGGTCATAGGCAAAATGAATGTCGCGGAATTCGACATCGCCACGTGCGCGATCTATCGATAGCGAGCCGCCGCGATCTTCGGATTCGGAGTCGATGACTTCGAACAGGCTCTCGCCGGCGGCAATGCCTTTCTGCAATGGCGACGTCACGGTCGTGAGATGCCGGAGCGGCGCCATCAGCAGCAACATTGCACTCAAAAACGACACGAAACTGCCGACGCTCAGCGATGCCAACAGGACGCCGCTGGTCGCGAGCCAGATGATCGCGGCGATGCCGATGCCGGCGATGAACATCACGACCGGGGTGCTGCCGGCGTCGGTCGCCGAGAGCTTGACGTTCAGGTAGCGATTGCGTTCGTTAGCGGTTTCAAAGCGGCGGTTTTCGTACTCCTCGCCGCCAAATATCTTGACCACGCGGTGTCCGGCGATCACCTCTTCCGTCAACCGCGTCACGTCGCCCATCGAGTCCTGAATGCGATGGCTGTAGCGGCGAAACCGCGCACTGACGTAGCGGATCAGCATCACGATCAGCGGTCCGAGGCCCAGTACCAACAGCGACAGAATCCAGTTGATCCAGAACATCCAGACGATCAGGCCGACAACGGTCAGGCTGTCCTGCACCAGCGTCGTCACGGTTGTGGTGGTCGCCTGGGCAACCTGCTCGATGTTATAGGTGAGCTTCGAAACGAGCACACCGGCGGCGCTGCGGTCGTAATACGCCGCCGGCAGGTTGAGGAACTTGTGAAACACTTCAGCGCGCATCGACTTGATGACCTGGCGGCCGATCCAGTTGATGTAGAAGCGCGAAACGAACAGACCCACACCGCGCACGATGAACAGCCCGACGATCAGGATCGGAATAATCCGAATCGCTTCCCGGTCGTGGCGCACGAAACTGCCATCGGTCAGCGGTTTCATCAGCGCCGCGAACGCCGGCTGCGTAAGCGCATACACGATCATCCCTGCCATCGCCAGCGCGAACAGCTTGCGATGCGGCCGAATGTAGCCCAGCAGCCGCCGGTAGGTTGCGGCGGCACGGGGATCAAACAGGGTGAAGCTCATTGTTTGGCGGCGGCCGCGTTCGGATGCGTGGTCACTATATTGAGATGCACGAAACCGAGCTGGCCCGCCACGTCCATGGCCGTGACGACCGACTGGTGCGTGGTGCGCCCGTCGGCGCGGATCGTCAGCGGCCGCTTGAAGTGCCCGTCGGCGGCCGCCGCGAGCGAGCGCTTCAGCGCTTCCGGTTTGTCGTTGGCGAGCTGCTTGCCGTTGATGTAATAACGCCCCTTGGCATCGATGGTCAGTGCAATCGCCTGTTGCGGCGCATTGGCAGCGGGCGCAGTGGACTTCGGCAGCTGAATCTGGATATCGCCGTTTTTGACGAACGTACTCGTCAACATGAAGAACACCAGCAGCACCAGCACCACGTCAACGAGGTTGATGATGTTAAGTTCGGGCTCCTCCACGCGCCGCCGGGCGAGCTTCATGCCGCTTCCTCGGCCTGAACATCGTCGTATTGTTCGTCCTGCTCGCCGACCGCGTCGAGCAGCTTGACCGCTTCCCGCTCCATCATCACCACGAGCGAATCGACGCGGCCGCGCAGATACCGGTAGGCGATCAGCGCCGGAATGGCGACCGCCAGGCCGCCGGCGGTCGTCACCAGCGCTTCGGCGACGCCGGCCGCCAGCATCGTGGGATCGCCGCCCACATGCGCACCGAGCGCGCTGAAAGCACGCATGATGCCGACCACGGTGCCGAGCAGGCCCAGCAGCGGCGAAATGGCAGCTACGGTGCCGAGCGTGTTGAGGTAGCGATCCAGCTCGTGGATGACCTGCCGGCCGGCGTCCTCGATGCTTTCCTTCATGATCTCGCGCGGCTTGTGGCGGTTGACGAGTCCGGCCGCAAGAATTGCGCCGAGCGGCGAGCCTTTGCGCATCGCGCTCACATTCTCATCGGTCAGTTCGTCGTTCGTCAGCCAGCGCCACACCTGCGCACGCAGATGCGGCGGCAGCACGCGCTTGCGCTGCAGCGTCCATAGGCGCTCCATGACGATGCTCGCGCCGATGATCGAGCAGAGGAGTAGCGGCCACATGACAAAGCCGCCGGCCTGCATTATTTCGAGCATTCGCTGCCTCTGGGTCCGGTCGCAAAAACACCGGAATCATACTGGATTTTGCCGCTATTCACAGGCCGTTTTGCCCTGCCTTGTCCATAAACGGCGCTGATCCGTACGCCAGGCGGACATCAACTTGACTTTTTTGGCGACGCGCAAGCGGATAGCGCCGCACGCCGCCGTATTCAACAGGTTGGCGCCCATCGCGCGATAGCGGGCGGCGACGCTGGCGCGCGGGAAATGCCATTGATTCCGGTAGCCCACCGGGAACAGGACAAAGCGCGGATCGACTGCCTTCACGAATGCGGGACTCGACGAACTTGCGCTGCCATGGTGCGGCGCGATGAGAATATCGCTCCTGAGTAGCGCGCGATTGTTCGCCACCAGCCGCCGCTCGGCTTCTTTCTCGATGTCACCCGTCAACAAGGCGCTCCCGCCTGTCGCCGTAATCTTCAACACGCAGGAGCGATTATTGTCCGACTCGTCGCCGTCCGCCCCCGGCGGATTCAGGATGCGAAAATCGACGCCGTCCCAGCGCCAGTGCTCGCCGGCGACGCAAGGTTTCGCATGCGGGAACTGCTTGTGCGCGCTGGTGACCACCGGCAGATCCGGGTAAGCCGCGATTACCGACTTCGCGCCGCCGGCATGATCGCTGTCGCCGTGGCTGATCAACAGCATGTCCGGTTTACCGATATTCAAGCTTTGCAGATACGGCACCACCACCAGCGTGCCGGTATCCGAACCGCTGCCAAATGACGGACCCGTATCAAAAATCAGCGTGTGTGCATGGGTTCGCACGACCGCCGACAGCCCCTGCCCGACATCGAGCAGCGTGAGATCGAATGTACCGCTGCGTATCGGCGTGCGTGCGGCGAGCATCAGCGGCGCAATCATCAGCGCGCCCAGCCAGCGGGCCGGCACGCCGCGCGGCGCGAGTAGCAAAGCAACCCCGGCAACCGCCAGAATAATCGCCAGCACCGACGGCGCCGGCAGCGCCAGTTGCGACTGCGGCAAATTCCCGAACCATTGCAGAATGGGCCACAGCCAATCGAGCACGGTCGCCGCGCCGCCCAGCAGAAATGCACCGGCCGGTAGCCAGATGGCGCCAAAAATTACACCGGCCAACGCCAATGGCACGACGGCAAACTCGAACACCGGAATCGCAATCAAATTCGCGAGCGGCCCGATAATCGAAGCCTGGCCGAAAAACAGCGTCAGAAAGGGCAATAATCCGATACTGACCGCTGCCTGGGCCCAAAGCATATTGCGCACCCAGCCGCGCCGCGGCCTGCCGGCGAACACATAGATAAGGATGGCGACCGCGCCGAACGACAGCCAGAAACCCGGCGACATCGGCGCCAGCGGATCGATCAGCAAGACGCCGATCAGCGCCACCGCGAGGATCGAAAATGGCCGCGCCTCGCGACCCTGCCAGATGGCAAACGCGGCGACGGCAAACATGATCAGCGCCCGCTGGATGGGAACGCCGAAGCCAGCGATGATCGAATAGACGATGGCTGCCAGCAGCCCGCCCGCGGCCGCCACGCGGCGCGCCGGCAGGCGCTCGCAGAGCCGCGCGCTCCGCCGCCAGAACAGCGCGATCAACAAGGCGATGAAGCCGGCCACGAGCACGATGTGCGAGCCCGAGATCACCACCAGGTGCGTAATGCCGGTGCGACGGAACAAGTCCCACTGCGAGCCGGGAATGTCGTGGCCGTCGCCAATGGTGACGCCCTTCAGCACGCCGGCGTATGGGCTGCCTGGAACCGCATCGTCAATGACATTCGCAAATTCCGTTCGCACGCGCAGCAGCAGGCCGGGGCTGTCGGCGAGCCGCTCGGCGTGGTCGTGTCGGACGTAGCCGGTAGCGTCGATGTCGTTACGAAACAGCCAGCCTTCGTAGTCGAAGCTTCCCGGGTCCTGGAAGCCGTTCGGGCGCTTCAGGCGGACGCGAAAGCGCCAGGTTTCGCCGGCGCGCGGCAGCGTTCGCGGCCAGTACCAGCTCAGGCGCAATTTGCGCGGCGGCGCGTCGAGAAGCGTTGGACTGTCGAAGTGGGTGACGCGGAGCGTGACGCGCGCGAGGCGGCCTTCGCGTTTTGGGAACGGCTGAACGATGCCGCTAACGTTGATGTCCTGGCCTTCGAGGGCGGATGGCAGGCGGTGCTGCAGCGCGCTATGCGCCGGCAGCCAGGCCCAGGCGAAGCCGATGGCGGCTATGGTGATGTAGCGGCCGATGGGCCATCGCCACATTGCCGCCGCGGGGATTAATGCCGTCAGCCACCAGGCCGATGGGAGTGCCGGCAGACGGTCGAGTAGCATGACGCCTGCCAGGAATGCGAGAGCGGCGGCGGATATGCTTAGCGTTTTGTTGTTTTGTTTCCCCATCGTTTTTGTGCCGCCTTCGGCGGGAGTTTATTGGGGCCGGATTTCGACCGGCGGCCGAGTCACTTTCCTTACGGGCTGCGCTCCATGTCGCGAGAGAAGAGCCGGCCATCGTGGCCGGCAAGAATGGAAAAGAAATTTATCCCCTCATCCCCACCTTCTCCCTGAGGGAGAAGGAGCAAGAGCGTGTGCTTTTCTTGTCGATGCTTATCTAATCCCCTCTCCCTCAGGGAGAGGGTTAGGGTGAGGGGTGTAGAACGCCATCAACCAACGTATAAACCGTCTCCATCCGCTCCGCCAACCCCGGATCGTGCGTCACCACGACCATCGCCGTCCCCAGATCCTGGTTCAGCTCAATCATCAGGTCGTAAACATTCCCGCCTGACGCGGCATCGAGGTTGCCCGTCGGCTCATCGGCGAGCAGACACGCCGGCTGCGTAATCAACGCCCGCGCGACAGCCGCCCGCTGCCGCTCGCCGCCCGACAATTCGCCCGGCTTGTGCTTCACCCGCTCGCCCAATCCTACGCGTTCCAGCAAACGCGTCGCCTCGGCCGCCGCCTCGCGTGGCGCTACGCCTCGAATCAATAGCGGCATCGCTACGTTTTCCAGCGCGGTGAATTCCGGCAACAGGTGGTGAAACTGATAGACAAACCCGATCGCGCGATTGCGCAGATCGCCGCGCTTCACGCGGCTCAGGCGGCTGATGTCCGTACCGTCGATCAGGACCTCGCCATGCGTCGGCGTATCCAGGCCGCCAAGCAAATGGAGCAAGGTGCTTTTACCTGAGCCCGACGCGCCGACGATCGCCGCGCGCTCGCCTCGGGCGAGCGTCAGGTTGACGCCGCGAAGCACGTCCACGGCCAGTTTGCCCTCATCGAACCGGTGCGCGAGATTCCGGCACTCGATGACATTGTTGTGGGCGGCAACACTACTCATACCGGAGCGCCTCGGCGGGACGCACGCGCGACGCGCGCCATGCCGGGTAGAGCGTCGACAGCAGCGTCAGCACGAACGCCGCGCACACGATCTTGATCACCTGCCCCCATTGCAGCTCGGACGGCAGCTCACTGATGTAGTAGACGTTTGCCGGCAGGAACTGCACGTGAAAAACGTGCTGCAGAAAGCCCATGATGTTGTTGACGTTCTGCGCCAGCAGAATACCGAAGATCAAGCCGAGAATAATGCCGACGACGCCGATCAGCGTGCCCTGCACGATGAACACGCGCATTACCGCGCCGGGGCGTGCGCCGAGCGTGCGCAGGATCGCAATATCGGCCTGCTTGTCGTTGACCACCATCACCAGCGTGGAGACGATGTTGAACGCCGCGACGGCGATAATCAGCGACAGGATCACGAACATCACGTTCTTTTCAGTCTGGATCGCCTGAAAGAAATTGGCCCGCGTCTGTGTCCAGTCTTGAACGTAGTATTGACCATGGAATTCACGTACGAGCTGGCGCGAGACCGCCGGCGCGAGAAACAGATTGTCGAGCTTGAGACGCACGCCGGTGACCGCCGGGCCGAGGCTGAACAGTTTGCGCGCGTCGCTGAGGTTGATCTCGGCGAGGCTGCTGTCGTAGGTGTATTCGCCCGCCTCGAAGATGCCCACGACTTGAAAGCGCCGATGACGCGGAATCACGCCCGCCACCGTAAAGTTCCCTTGCGGCACCATCAGGACCACGTCATCACCCACGCCAACGCCGAGCTTCATGGCGAGATAGCGGCCCAGAACGATGCCCCAGCTGCCGGGCTGAAGCGCCTTGAAGCTGCCGGCAACCATCTTGTTCGCGATGGCCGAGACCTGTTGCTCTTTCGCCGGCGCGACGCCCCGAATGATCGCTCCGCTGGCATTGTTTTCGTTCGCCAGCAGCCCCTGACCGGACACGTACGGCGCGGCGTCAAGGACGTGCGGATTGTCGCCCGCGACAGCCGCTATATGGCGCCAGTCCTCCAGCCGGCCGTTGAAGCCGCTGACCGTGACATGTGAGGTAAAGGCGAGAATGCGCGAGCGCAGCTCAGTGTCGAAGCCGTTCATCACCGACAGCACGGTAATCAGCGCCATCACGCCGACAATGATCCCGAGCACCGAGATGACAGAAATAAAGGAGATAAAGTGGTTGCGCCGCTTGGCGCGCAGATAGCGCAGCCCGACGAATAGCTCGAACGGTCGAAACATAGCGACGCATTAAAGCATAAACAGGCCCGCGCTGTGCTATATTTCGGCAGTCCACGCTACGGGAGGCGGCCATGAAAGCAATTCCTACAATTTTGATCTGCGGCGCGCTGCTGGCGCTGCCGCTCGGCGCGGCCTGCGCCGATCAGGCCACGCACTCCGTGAGTCAGCCGGTTCATGGCATGACGATGCAAAACGTAGAACAGATTTTCGGCGCACCGGTCAAAAAAGTGCCGGCGGTCGGGGATCCGCCGATCACCCGCTGGATTTACCCGACCTACGTTGTCTTTTTCGAGGGCAACATCGTCCTGCACACGGTCAGCAAGGCCAAGCCGTTCCACGACGGACCGCCCGCGCCCGTGGTGCATCAAATCGTGAGTGGCAAGCAGGGCTGACCAGCGCCGCCTGCCGGCAGAATGGGAGCGGCAAAGCGGCGTACTCCTGACCTGGCCCCATCGCGACGGCGACTGGGGCTCAATACTCGGACCCGTTGAACACGTTTTCACGCACCTGGCGCGCGAGATCAGCCTTCGCGAACGCCTGCTCGTAGTCGTTGCCGATGATGCCCATGGCGCCCATGTGCGGGGGCTGATTGCCACAGCCGGCGGGGAGATGCGGCGCGTCACATTGCAAGTCGCGGCTTCGGATGACAGTTGGGCGCGGGATCATGGTCCGATTACCGTACAAACGCAGGACGGGCCGCTCGCGCTCGATTTCACCTTCAACGGCTGGGGCGGCAAGTACAAGGCCGGCAGCGACAATCGCATCACGCGGACGCTCGCTGCCGCGGGCTGCTTCGGCGGCACGCCACTCGAATCGCATGATATGGTGCTGGAAGGCGGCAGCATCGACAGCGACGGCGCCGGCACGCTGCTCACGACGCACCGCTGCCTGTCGCACCCCGGCCGCAATCCGACGCTGAGCGCGGCTGATATCGAGGCGCGGCTGCGCGATGCGCTGGGGATCCAGCAGGTGCTGTGGCTGAACCATGGCGCGCTGGCAGGCGACGATACCGACAGCCACATCGATACGCTGGCCCGCTTTGCCCACGCCGGTACAATCGTGTACCAGGCCTGCGCAAACGGTCAAGATGAAAACTTCAATGAACTCAATGCGATGGAACGTGAACTTGAAGCAGCAAGAAAAGATGATGGAAGCGCCTGGCGGCTGGTCCCGCTGCCGTCGCCGCGCCCGATTCACGACCAGCAGGGACGGCGACTGCCGGCCAGCTATGCGAATTTTCTGATCATCAACGACGCCGTGCTGATGCCGACTTACGACGACCCCGCCGACGGCACCGCCCGCGAAATACTTGCCGGTTGTTTTCCGGACCGCGAGATCGTCGGCGTCGATTGCCTGCCGCTGATTCATCAGTTCGGCAGCCTGCACTGTGTGACGATGCAGCTTCCGGAGGGTGTTCTTGAAAACTAACGTATTGCGCGTCGCACTGGTCCAGCATGCCTGCGGCCCCGACCGCGACACCAACCTCAAGAAGACGATCGACGGCATTCGCAAGGCCGCGGGCAATGGCGCACGCCTGGTACTGCTGCAGGAACTGCACGCCGGCCCCTACTTCTGCCAGCGCGAGGACACGCAGGTATTCGACTGGGCGGAGCCGATTCCCGGTCCGACCACCGAGGCGCTTGGCAACGTCGCGCGCGAGCTGGGCATCGTGATCGTCGCGTCGCTGTTCGAGCGCCGCACGGCCGGCCTCTACCACAATACGGCCGTCGTCATCGAATCGGATGGCTCTATTGCCGGCCGGTATCGCAAAATGCATATTCCAGACGACCCCGGCTATTACGAGAAATTTTATTTCACTCCGGGCGATCTCGGCTTCGAGCCGGTCGACACGTCTGTCGGCAAGCTCGGTGTGCTCGTGTGCTGGGATCAATGGTACCCCGAGGCGGCGCGCCTGATGGCGCTCGCCGGCGCGGACCTGCTGCTTTATCCCACCGCGATCGGCTGGGCGGCGGAAGACGACAAGGCCGAACAGGCCCGCCAGCGCGATGCGTGGGTGACGGTACAGCGTGGGCACGCCGTCGCCAATGGCTTGCCGGTACTCGCCTGCAACCGCACCGGCTTCGAGCCCGACCCGGGCGATGACGGCAACGGTATCGAATTCTGGGGATCGAGTTTTGTCTGCGGCCCGCAAGGCGAAGTGCTGGCCCAGTCGCCGGCCGATCGGGCCGATGTGCTGGTGGTGGATATCGATCTTTCGCGCTCGGAAGACGTGCGCCGCATCTGGCCGTATTTGCGTGACCGTCGAATTGATGCGTATGACGATTTATTGAAGCGGTTTCGAGACTGATCGGAGCAGCCGTCTGTCTATGCGATAATGACGACTTCCCGCTATACCGCATTTTCCCGTTCATGCCGCTTGCGAAAATAACCGATCCCGTACTGCCCCGTGCCGGCCGGCAGATTGCCTGGCGCGGCCTGAACGGCTCCGCGTCGGCGCTGACGCTTGCGCACGCCGCGCGCAAGGCCGGCGGCCCGCTGCTGGTTGTCACTGCGACCGCCCGCGACGCCGACCGGCTCGAAGCCGCGTTGCGCTGGTTCCTCGGCGACAGAGATCTGCCCGTCCTGCATTTCCGCGATCGCGAAACGCTGCCGTACGACGTCTTCTCGAGCCATCAGGACATCGTTTCGGACCGCCTCGCCGCGCTGTTCGCGCTCACGGAGCTTGAGCGCGGCGTTGTGGTGGTCGCCGCGCCCACGCTGCTGGAACGGCTGCCGCCAAAACCGTATGTCGCCACCAATTCGCTGGTGCTTGAGGTGGGTCAGAAGCTGGACCCGGAAACGCTTCGCGCGAGGCTCGAAGCTGCGGGCTACAGCTACGTGTCGCAAGTGATGGAACATGGCGAGTTCGCGGTGCGCGGCGCGCTGATCGACCTGTTCCCGATGGGCGCCGACAAGCCCTATCGCCTGGACCTGTTCGACGACGAACTCGAAACGCTCCGCACTTTCGACCCTGACAGCCAGCTCTCGCTCGATCGGCTGGAACGCGTGCGGCTGCTTCCGGCGCGCGAGTTTCCGCTCGACGAAAACGGCATTCGTGCGTTCCGGCAGCGGTACCGCAGCCGCTTCGAGGGCGACCCGCAACGCAGCCAGATTTATCGCGATGTCAGCAATGGCATTGCGCCGGGCGGCATCGAGTATTACCTGCCGCTGTTTTTCGACGAAACCTGTCACCTCGGCAATTACCTGCCGGGCAACGCGGTGGTCGTGTCGATGGACGGCGTCGACACCGAACTGCAACACACCTGGGAGCAAATCGGCCATCGCTACGATCAGCGCGGGCATGACATCGAGCGGCCGCTGCTGCCGCCCGACGAAGCGTTCGTTCCGCCCGGCGTGTTGCAGGCCGACTTTTCGCAGCGCGCGTCGATCCGGATCGCTGACGCGAACGAAGACGACGCCGCCGAGTACCGGACGGAGCCGCCGCCGGCGCTGCTGGTCGATACGCGAAGCGACGAATCGTTGCATGCCCTGCTTGATTACGCCGCCGCCAATCCGGCG
>DASSBR010000003.1:0-22599 GCA_035698525.1 Gammaproteobacteria bacterium | reverse complement strand
GACCCTGGCCGCCACATCGCGCGCGGCGAATCTGTCAACTCCGCCGTCAGCGCCGGGATCAGTCATGGCTTACTAACATTGTCAGCGGTCACGTTCAATGCATCTCACACCGTTGCTGCGTTCATGTACTCGTTCGTGTGTGGGGGCCTCTGCGGAAGGGGTGCGGTCCTCTTGTTCGTACAGACGCCTAAAGGGTGGGTTCAGGCCAAACGTAGTTGCGGCAACTGGATATCGTAATGCAGTTGTTGCCTAACAGATCGCTGCAGACGACTGCCTTACGAAGCGCATCTGCAACCGCCGGCGTGGTTAAAGTACCGTCCGCAGCGTACTGCTGCTCCGGCGGTGCCTGAGCTAGGGCATTATCCGTCAGACAGAGGGCCTGCCGACATGGGGTTAAAAAGTATTGTTTGGCTTCTGGCGGTGAGCTTTTGCATGTGGCCCGGTATCGCAAACTCGGCATTGCCAAATCTTCGCGTTGACGACGCTGCGTTGATTCGCCACATCAAAACAACCGACTTCGTATTCCGCTCAACTCTGGGCGATTGTCGTAATGAGTCGCTCCATCGCAGCAAGATTCGTGGCGTACCAAGTTTCGTTTACAAAGCCAAATGTGTCATCAAGCCGCGCCCCGAAGAGGACTGTCAGTACTACCAGGTAACGGACAGCGGTGTGGTTGACACTACCACTTCGGCTGCAGTTCGCGACATTCGCCTAAAGTTGCTGTGCTCGGCATAGCAGCCGCCGGCAAACATCGCATTCCAGCGGACGCGCTGCACGCGCCGCTAAATTCGGGCGTTGGGCCGCACAGAGAGGTCATTGCCATGCTCACAGGTTCATGCCATTGCGGGGCAGTTAATATCCAAGTCGAACGCAAGCCGCGGCGCCTCACCAGCTGCAACTGTTCAATCTGCCGTCGCCACGCCGGGTTGTGGGGCTACTACGACAAGAGCAAAGTGAAGATCGTGGCCCGCCGAGGTGCGCTCGATCGTTACGTTTGGGGTGACAAATGCCTTACTCTCTATAGATGCGCAACCTGCGGTTGTGTAACGCACTGGCAACCCATTGGTCGCACTGGCAACAGAATGGGCGTTAACTTCCGCAACTTTGACCCGTCCGTGATTGAGTCAACTCGGGTTCGGAGACTGGATGGTGCCGATACCTGGAAATTCCTGGACTAAGTGCGCTTCGTTTGGATGGATCTGCGCGAATACGATGTTCAAATGAATCACTGAGCCGGGAACTTGTGGCGGCTTATCAAATCCAGAATCCCGAGTCGGTCAACGATCGTCGGCATGCGTCGGATTGAACATCGTTGAGGAAAGAACCGCTTTAGTGTCAATGTAGGCTGTTTTCAAACGACTATCCTTTGTATCGTTGCTACCATGGGAGATCACGATGACGATCACCATCACCGCTTTTGAACGATCGCCCGATGGAGGCAAGGGACTGGCACGGGATACGCGCGTTCGCTGGGCGCTTGAAGAAGTGGGCCAACCTTACGAGGTTCGTCTTGTTTCGTTCCGCGCGATGAAGGAACCCGCGCACCTGGCGCTTCACCCGTTCGGCCAGATTCCGACCTATGAGGAAGGGAATCTCACGTTGTTTGAGACAGGGTCGATCGTCCTTCATATCGCCGAGCACCGTGCGGGACTGCTGCCGGACGACGCGAATGCGCGGGCGCGCGCGATCACGTGGATGTTCGCCGCCGTCAACACGGTGGAGCCGCCGATCCTTGAACTGGTCACCGCCAAGCTGCTGGAGGGCGATAAGCATTGGACTGAAGAACGTCTGCCTTTGGTCGAGGAGCGCATCCGAAATCGGTTGGAACGACTTTCTGCCCGGCTGGGCGATAGCGACTGGCTCGACGGTACGTTCAGCGCAGGCGACCTGATGATGGCGTCGGTGCTGCTCAGGCTCAGACCATCGGGCATTCTGGACGAATTTCCGAACCTGGCTGCCTATGTGGCCCGCGGCGAAGCGCGGCCGGCATACAAGAGGGCTTTCGCCGCGCAGTTAGCGATCAACGCCGCCTGACCACCGACCGGAGAGACACCCGTCATTTGGAGAGTTCATGCTCGAACTGAGACCGACATGTGAGAACTGCAACAAGCCGTTGCCTCCGAACTCCACCGAAGCGCGGATTTGTACTTATGAGTGCACGTTCTGCGCAGAGTGTGTAGACGCCGTTCTGCACAACGTCTGCCCCAACTGTGGCGGCGGTTTCGTTCCAAGACCGGTCAGACCGAGCCGCAATTGGAAAAACAACAATTATCTGGGCGCCAATCCGGCGACAACGAAAATCACCTGCAAGCCTGTCGATCCGGCCGCGCACAAGACGTTTTCCGAGCCGATACGGCGAATTTCACCGGAGAAACGCTAGCGCCAAGCGACGGCTGCTACAATTCCAGCCAACAGCCAAGGAAGCATATCAATGAGGCATGTCATCACTCTGCTCATTTTCGACTCTGCCGCCCATTAGCCGGCCAGGTGTCGCTCCAGTTGCAATCCCCGCGCCTCGTGTTACGGCGCCTGCGCCGCTCCGATGCCGAGGGGCTGTGTGCGTATCGATCGCTGCCGGAGGTCGCGCGATTCCAATCGTGGGAGAGCTTTGGACCTGAGGATGCCGCACGGCTTTTCGATGAACAGGAGGCGGTCGAGCCGGATACGCCGGGGACCTGGCTGCAACTGGCCCTGGTCGAAATCGAGTCGGGCGCGTTAATCGGCGATTGCGGGCTCCACTTTTGTGGCGACGATCAGCGTCAGGCGGAGTTGGGCATCACGCTCGACCCGCGTTATCAAGGCCGGGGCCTGGCAGCGGAGGCACTGAATTGTGTACTCGGTTACTTGTTCGACACGCTCGGGAAGCACCGCGTTTTTGCGATCACGGATGCGGAGAACCAGGCTGCGGCAAAGCTGTTCAGGCGGCTCGGGTTCCGCCAGGAAGCACATTTCATTGAACACGTCTGGTTCAAGGGCGCCTACGACAGCGAATTTCTGTTCGCTCTGCTCTGCCGGGAGTGGCGGGAGCGAAAGAGTGCTCGCTAGGGCGAGAACTGGATCCGCTGCTTCACCCGGATGCTGGCCGCCTTGCCGTCGATGCGGTAGGGCTTGAAACGCCATTGCTCGACCGCTGCGCGTGCAGCGGCGTCGAAGACGCGCCGTGGCGACGAGGAGACGACCTGAACGTCGCTGGTCCGGCCGTCGGAATTAACGGTGAACGCGACGATGACGTAGCCTTGCGTACGCCGGAGTGCAGCCGCGCGGGGATATTCCGGCGGCACGATATGCACGGGTACCGGCGCCGGACCGCTGAGTACCGGGCCGCGGCCGCGCGAAGGGGGTTCGTGTTTGGGCGCCGGCGCGGGCGGCGGCGGTGGCGTGAAGCGGATCGTTTGCGTCACCCGCTGAACTTGCGGCTGGCCGTCAACGGTTTTCGGCTGAAAGCGCCACCGGGCGACCGCGTCGCGCGTGGCTTGCTGGAAAGCGTCCGGCGTGTCCGACGTCATGATGCGGATGTCGTCAGTATGTCCATCCTTGCGAATCGTGAACATCACCTTGACGGTCGGGCTTGCGCGGCTCGCCAGGGCGGCCCTCGGATAGCCCGGCGCCGGCATGCTGATCGGCCGCAGCGGCTTGATCACCGGGCCACGGCCCGAAGCTCCGGGCTGCGTCTTCGGCGAAGTCGCGGGCTTGATCGCGAAGCTGGTGAGGCCGGGACGCGAGGACGAGACGCCAAGATCGAGCTTCGGCGCGTCGATTTTGATATTGACCGGCTTGTCTTTCTTGTGCTTCGCCTGTTTGGGCGTGACCTGCATCGTCCCGATGGTGGGCGCCGGGTAGTCGTCCGTGGCTGCAAGCGCTACACTGCCCAGTCCCATCCAGAGGGCCGTCGTCAGCGCCAGAAAATTGCCGGGTTTCATCGCAGTGACCGTTTGTCGTTGCAACAAGGTGGATTGCTGCCTATCTTTTAGCATATTCTGGCGAAACTGCAAGCTAACGGCGGTTTTTAACGCGACGCATGATGATGTATTTGCAGGTCTTTATATATTCTAGGAATATTATATCCGACCGGCCCCAAAACGGACGATGCGGCGCTTTGCCGCCCGTCGCGAGGCATCGACCGGCCATCCGGGGGACGCCATGACAGTCCAAAAAGGCGTGCCATCGCTGGTTGCCGGCTCCGATGCGCCCGTTCTGACGGTACTGTTCGTCGACCACTCGCGCGTCTCGCAGGCGGTGTGGGATCGCGTGATCCTGCGGCTGGGCCACCATGCCGTCATGGCCCGTACGGCTGGCGAAGCGCTGACATGTGCGGCCGATATGCACATCGATGCCGTCTGCACGGCGTTGTCGTTACCGGACATGGACGGCATCGGCCTGTGCCGCCGCCTGCGCGCCGACCCGCGCCACGCGGCGCTGCCGATCATCCTGCTGACCTCGCGTAACGATCCGGAGATCCGCGCCCGCTGCCGCTCCGCCGGCGTCACGGACATTCAGGCAAAGAGCGACGTGGAGCGGCTGCTTCGGCGGCTGCGGAGTTATGCCGACCAGGCCGATGCCAGTGTGCAGGGCCGCGTGTTGTATGTCGAAGACAGCGAAGTCACGGCGCGCGTCGTCGACGCCGCGTTGCGCGAATTGAATCTGGTCGTGGATCGTTTCCATCGGCCGGATGCCGCGCTCGCCGCCTTCAACGTGCACGATTACGATCTGGTGATTACCAGTGTGGCGGAAGACGATGCCGCCGCCATGGATTTGATCGGCGCGATCCGAGACTTTGGCGGTCGGCGTGGCCAGACACCGATTATCGCCACCGCCGGCGAAGCAGCCCGCGAGCGCAAAAGCATGTTGTTTCGTCTCGGCATCGACGATTTTCTCGCCAAGCCTGCCGCGGAAGAAGAGATCGTCGCGCGCGTCGGCAACCTGGTCCGCGCCAAGCTGCTGGCCGACCAGCTTCGCGCGGAGCGGGCGCGCGTGCGGGAGCTGGCGCTGATCGACTCGCTGACCGGCCTGCTGAATGCGGCCTCGCTGCACGAGCTCGGGCCGAAATACGTCGCCGATGCCGCGCGCCACGACCAGTCGCTGAGCTTGCTGCTGGTTGTGATCGACAAGCCGGATGATGCCGCCATCACTGGTGTCGCCCACCTGCTGCGCGACTCGTGCCGCGGAGAAGATCTCGCCACCCGCCACGGCGATCGCTCGTTCGCCATCCTCCTGCCGCATTGCGACGAGCGCCATGCCCGGCTGCGTGGCAGCCGGTTGCAGTCTCAGATAGCGGCGTTGAAACCAGTGAACCTCACGGCGCGAATTGGCGTCGGCGCCTTCGAGGGTGAAACAGGGCTGGCGTTCGGCGACATGTTTGCCGCCGCGCAGCGCGATCTACCAAACGCCCAGCACGAAAGCGATACCCAGCGTGACCAGCAGTCGATGGCCGATATCGACGGCCCACCCGCCCATCGGCCGGCGCGATAGCAGTGAATCGGACAGCGACGGCGCGGCCGTGAAACCGAGCCAGAGTACGCAACCCAGCACCAGCGCGATGCCGAGTTCGGGTTCGGGCGCGGCGGCTGCGAGCACCACCGCCAGCACGAATGCCTGCACCAGTGAGCTGATCAGCGCGATCAGGTAGCGCTGCAGCCGGCCACCGGCGGTCAACTGGTCCAGATCGACCGGGTTGTAGCGCAGCCACATCGGCCCGAACGTGAACGGCGCGTACCAGATCGCGCCGAGAATAAAGCCGACGACGCCGGCGATCAGCGCGCCGGAATAGCTGAAGTTGGCGAGATGCATTGGAGCTCCCGAAGCCATGAGACTGCGGACAGTCTATCAATGAACCTTGACCTATGACTCGTGCGACAATATCGGCCCATGTCCGACGTCCCGCTCCACCCCGAAACCCTCGCCGTCCACGCCGGTCGTGAAGTCGATGCCGGGACCGGCGCGATCGCGCTGCCGATCCACCCCAGCACGACCTTCCAGCGCGACGCCGACGGCGGCTTTTCGCACGGCCACATTTATACCCGCTACGCGAATCCGACGCGTACGCATCTGGAAACGTGCATCGCGGCGCTGGAAGGCGGCGTCGAAGCGGCGGCGTTCGCATCCGGCACGGCGGCCGCGATGACCGTTTTTCAGGGGCTCGGCCCGGATGCCCACGTCGTCGCGTCGGCCGATTCCTACCACGGCATCCTGCGGCTGTTGCGCGAGATCATGGCGCCGTGGCGGCTCGCCGTCAGCACCGTCGATACGACCGATCCGGATGCCGTGCGCGCGGCGATGCGGCCGGAAACACGGCTGTTGTGGGTCGAGACGCCGTCGAATCCGTTGTTGAAAATCAGCGATCTCGATGCGCTCGCCGACATCGCGCGCGCCGCAAACGCGGTCAGCGTCTGCGACAACACGTTCGCCACGCCGATATTGCAGCGGCCGCTGGAGCACGGGTTCGACGTGTCGATGCTGAGTACGACCAAGTACCTCGGCGGCCACAGCGACGTGCTGGGCGGGGCGCTGGTCACGCGCGCCGCCGATGCATTCTGGGAGCGCATCCGTTTTTTGCAGGGCGCGGGCGGCGCGGTGCCAAGCCCGTTCGACTGCTGGCTGATGCTGCGCGGCGCGGCAACGTTGCCGTTGCGCGTGCGCGCGCAAAGCGAAAACGCGGGCCGGCTGGCCGAGCATCTTGTGGCGCATCGTATGGTCGAGGCGGTCTATTATCCGGGTCTGGCGGCCCATCCCGGCCATGCGCTCGCCGCACGGCAAATGAACGGTTTCGGCGGCATGCTGTCGTTTACAGTCAAAGGCGGCGAGGCGGCCGCGGTGAAAACCGCCGCGAACGTCAAGCTCATCAAGCGCGCGACGAGTCTCGGTGGCGTGGAATCGCTGATCGAACATCGCGCCTCGATTGAAGGGCCGGAAACCCGCACGCCGCGGAATCTGTTGCGGATGTCGGTCGGCGTCGAGCACGTCGACGATCTGATCGCTGACCTGGAAAATGCTTTATGACCAAGGAGTTGCCATGCGTCCCCGCTCACTTTTGATCGCCGCTCTGCTGTTGCCGTTGAGCGCCATTGCCGCGCCAGCGAATGACAGCCTCACCCTGGAACGCATCATGTCCAACCCGGACTGGATTTCCGTGCCGGCGGAATCGCCGTACTGGAGCGCCGACGGCAGCAAGGTGTATTTCGGCAAGCAAAAGCACGCCTCTCCGATTGAAACGCTGTACGCAGTCGACGCCGGCGGCGGCACCGCCAGCAAAGTCGATGCCGCCGAATGGAGCCGCACCGGGGCACATGGCGAAATATTCAATCGGGCGCTGACGCGCGAGGCCTGGGTCGCACATGGCGATCTGTTCGTGCGCGACTTGCACAACGGCCGCGTCACGCAGCTCACGCGCGGTGCGTCGGTCCGCGATCCGATGTTCATGGCCGACGGCGAACGTATCGCGTACCAGCAGGACGGGCGCTGGTTCATCAGCAATCCGGCGCAGGATTTGACGACGGCCGTCGCCAATCTGCAACTGAGCGATGCGCCCGATGCACCGCCGGGCCAATACGATTACGCCCACGCGGACCCGTTGCGTATCTTCAAGTCATTGCAGAAAAAGAAAGCCGACGCGAAGGCCGAACGCGAGCAGGCGCGGACGCTGGCCGATGCCGATTCGACGCGCGCCGGCGCGCCGTTTTATCTTGGCGATAACGTCAAGCTCGTTTACCGCTCGCTGTCGCCGAACGGACGCTGGTTGCTGCTCGTGACCGAGCCGAAAGGCTATAACGAAGGCAAGCAGGGCAAGATGCCGGACTACATCAACGATGACGGCCGCATTACGATGCATGACGTGCATTACCGCGTCGGGCTGAACCCGCCGTCGCCGAATCATGTGCTGCTGCTCGATCTCAAGACACACAAGCAATACCCCCTCGACGAAACGACACTGCCCGGCATCAAGGACGATCCGCTTGCGCATCTCCGCAAGCAGGCGGTCGAGTGGGACGTCAAGCATGGCGTCACGCGCGCGAATGCCGAGGCGTCGGTCAAGGCGCCGAAAGTACGGTCGGCGCAGGTGTATGGCATCGAATGGAATGACGCCGGCACGCAGGCGGCAGTCGAGTTCGTGTCGACGGACAACAAGGATCGCTGGATCGCGACCGTCGACTTCGATGACTACACGTTGCGCACGGTCGATCATCTGCGCGATCCGGCGTGGATCAACTGGACACACAACGCGTTTGGTTGGCTGCCGGGCAATGACACGCTGTGGTTCTTGTCGGAGAAAAGCGGGTGGTCGCAGCTTTACGCGACGACCGCGGATGGCGACGATACGCACGCCCTGACGCACGGCCGGTTCGTCGTCGAGTCGCCGGTCGTCAGCCAGGACGGCCGCTATATTTACTTCCAGGCGAACCCCGACAAACCCGGCACGTGGAATATCTATCGCGTCGCGGCGAACGGCGGCGGGATGCAGCAGATCACCGATATGCCCGGCCTGAACGGCACCCAGCCGGGGCTGCATTCGGACAGCCGTTTCGCGTTGTCGCCGGACGGTTCGCGGCTGCTGTTCTATCATTCCACGACGATCCGTCCGCCGGAACTCTACGCGCAGGCGGCGCAACCCGGCGCCCATCCGCTTCGACTGACGCATACGATTTCGCAGTCGTTCGAGTCGATCGACTGGGTCGCGCCGAAGATCGTCAGGATTCCGTCGAGTAATGTCGATCAGCCGCTCTACGCGCGGCTGTATCTGCCGGCGAACTACGATCCGCACAAGAACTACGCCGGTGCGGTGTTCATTCATGGCGCGGGCTACCTGCAGGACGCGCACAGCGGCTGGTCGTACTATTTTCACGAAATGATGTTCAATAACCTGCTGACGCGCGAGGGCTATGTCGTGTTCGACATGGACTATCGCGGCTCGGCCGGCTACGGACGCGACTGGCGCACCGCGATCTACCGCGACATGGGCCACCCGGAAGTCCAGGACATCGCGGACGGCGTGCACTGGATTGAAAAGCACTACCACGTCGATCCGCACAAGCTCGGCGTGTACGGCGGCTCGTACGGCGGCTTCATGACGTACATGATGATGTTCCGCGAGCCGGACATGTTCGCGGCCGGCGCCGCATTGCGTCCGGTCGCCGACTGGGCGAACTACAATCGCGGCTACACCTCCGCGATTCTGAACACGCCCAATGTCGATCCGGTGGCCTACCAGCGCAGTTCGCCCATCTATTACGCGCAGAACCTCAAGCACCCGCTGCTGATCGAGCAGGGCATGGAAGACGACAATGTGTTCTTCCAGGACACGGTGTACATGGTGCAGCGGCTGATCGAGCTGAAGAAAAAGGACTTCGACGTCGAGTTCTTTCCGATGGAGCATCACGGCTTCGTTGCGCCGGCGGCGTGGTTGCACGAATATCGAAAGATTCACACACTGTTTTCGACCTACGTGAATCCGAAATCATGACCATTCGCATCAGAAACGCCGAGCCGTCCGATTTCGACTACCTGATGGTGTTGAACGAGTCGTCGGTGCCGGAAGTGAGCGCGCTCGACGAGGCGGCGCTGGAACAACTGCTGACGATGGCACGCTATTGCCGCGTCGTCGAGCAGGATGGCGAGGATGCCGGCTTTCTGCTTGGCCTGGACGCCGGCGCGGACTACCAGAGCGTCAACTACCGCTGGTTCGGCGCCCGCTACGACGCGTTCGCCTACATCGATCGCGTCGTGATTGACGCGGCCAATCGCGGACAGGGCCTCGGCACCGCGCTCTACGACGACTTCGAAGCCTGGGCGCGCGAGTGCGGCGCGGCGCGCATCGCCTGTGAAGTGAATGTGCGTCCGCCGAACGAACCTTCGCGGGCGTTTCACCTCGCGCGTGGGTTTGAGGAAGTCGGCACGCAGGAAACCGAAGGCGGCGGCAAGACCGTAAGTCTGTTGATAAAAGAACTGTAGGAGCAGGCTTCGGCCGCCCCTTCAAATCGTGACAAACCCGATCGATCCCGAACCTAACATCTTTGCGGGCGGCCCGTTCGACCGCCTGGCGGAGCGCCGCAAGGACGCCGCCTGGCTCGAAGCCGCGCTGGCCAGTGATCGTGCCCGCTATCTCGTCGCCTGGGATCACCTCAGTCCGACGGTCTGGCGCGACGAGCAACCGGCCGCGGCGTGGATGAACGCCGATGCCGTCGCGGCCTGGCGTGCCGCCGCACGCGAAGTGATACTGCTTGGCGAGGCAGAGGGTGAGGCGCTCTTTGGCCTGATATTCGACGTGCCCCCCACCGAGGGGTTGCCGTTCACGCCTGCCGACCTGCGTCAGACCGGGCCGCTGCTGGAGGCTGGCGAAGCCAACCTGCTGGCGTGGTTTCGCGCACTCGGCCACTGGCATCGCACGCATCGCTTCTGCTCGCATTGCGGCAGCGCGACGACCGCCGCTGCGGCCGGCCATGAACGCTACTGCGACGCCTGTGGCACGCACCATTTCCCGCGGGTCGATCCGGCGATCATTGTGCTGGTCGAAGACGGAGACCGTTGCCTGCTCGGCACGCAGAGCGTTGAGCGCGGCCGACGCTATTCGACGCTCGCCGGCTTCGTCGAGCCGGGTGAAAGTCTCGAAGACGCGGTGCGCCGCGAAGTATTCGAGGAAGCCGGCGTCGAGGTCGCCGCCGCGCATTATCATTCTTCGCAACCATGGCCGTTTCCGGCGTCGCTGATGCTGGGCTTCACCGCGACCGCCGCCCGCACCGACATCCTCTTGCGCGATGGCGAATTGCGGGATGCGCGCTGGTTCACGTGCGCCGACATCGACGCGGGCGTCGCCAGCGGCGAATTCCGGCTGCCGTCGGCGCTGTCGATCGCCTACCGCCTGCTTCGCGATTGGTACGATCGCGTTAAATAAAAAGTATTCCCATGTCCGAATCCACCAAGCCGGCGGCGGCGTTCGCCGTGCTCGCCCTGATCTGGGGTTACAACTGGGTCGTGATGAAGCTCGCGATGCGCTACTGCGGGCCGGTGGACTTCGCGGTGCTGCGCGTCGGCTTCGGCGTGGTGTTGCTGTTCGGCCTGCTGCTCGCGACGGGCGCGCCGCTCAAGCCGCGCCACGTCGGCAAAACCATGCTGCTCGGGCTGTTCCAGACCACCGGCTTTGTCGGCCTGGTCTCTCTGTCGGTGGCGTTCGGCCACGCCGGCAAGAGCGCGGTGCTCGCCTACACGATGCCGTTCTGGGTGATTGTGCTCGGCTGGCCGTTCCTCGGCGAGCGCCTGCGCGGCTGGCAATGGCCGGCGGTCGGTCTTGCATTCGTCGGGCTGATCCTGGTGCTGCAGGTCTGGAACAGCGGCGCGGGCCTGTCGAACAGCCTGATCGCGCTCGGCGCGGGGTGCTCCTGGGGCATCAGCGTGATCGTCGTCAAGAAGATTCCGGTCAGCGACCGCGCCGAGCTGATGTCACTGACAACCTGGCAGATGCTGTTCGGCGTCATCCCGCTGATCGCCGCCGCGATCTGGATGCCGCAGCCGCCGATCGAGTGGAGCAGCTACTTCATCGGTGCGGTCGTTTACAACGCCGTCGGCGGCACCATGATCGCGTGGTTGTTGTGGCTTTACATCCTGCAAAAGCTGCCGGCGACGATCAGCAGTCTGAGTTCGCTGATCATCCCGATCATCGGCGTGGCGGCCGCGTGGCTGCAACTCGGCGAACAGCCCGGGCTGGCCGAAGGTCTCGGCATCGTCCTGATTCTCGCCGGGCTGGCGCTGCTGCCGCTGGGCAAGAGTCGGGATCAGGTGGCGGAACGGCCATCATAACGACCCATGTCGAAAATTTGACACCGGCTTCCCGAAAAGCTTTAATTGCGCCGATAGAAGCAGTGATCACCTCTGTTCGTCATTGATTGAAGCACACATGCAGTGCCACGAGCGGAGGTCGTTCCATCCATTCGGCCGATTTCGGAGCGTATTCGTTCTATGGCCAAACCCCGGATGATTAAAACCATTTTCAGCCCCAATAAAAGCTTGGCGGCGATACTCCATGTCGCCAATCAATCGTCCGGCGTGTCGTTTCACACGCTCTCGAAAGTGTTGTATTTCGCCGACCGTGAATCGCTGTCGGAATTCGGCCGCACCATTAGCGGCGACCGTTACATTGCCATGCGGCACGGTCCTGTTCCCAGCAGTACCTATGACATGCTTAAGGCGGTCCGCGATAATCATCCCTGGCATCCTCAATACGAAACCCTGTGCGAATCTTTCGAGGTTCGGAACAACTATAGAATTTTTGCCAAGAAGGCTCCGGATTATCAGCTGCTGAGCAAGTCCGATACGATGTGTCTCGATCAAGCAATCAAAACGTACGGCCGCATGAGTTTCAGCAAGCTCACCGAAGCGAGCCATGATGAAGCCTGGAAGTCCGCAGACGAGAATGACGCGATATCCATGGAAGCGATTGTGCGTTCGCTGCCAGACGGCGATATTTTGATGGAGCACTTGCGTAATCCGCACCCGGGCCGCTCTGCGTCCTGATGGATTTCGGACGGTACCTGGAGCCCGGGCGGGTACTGCATCTATTTTGTCGCTTCCCCCATGGCATTGAAAAACACAAGCTGCTGGTGCTTGCGGACAACGACGAGGAATGCCTCTTTTTCGTCGTTAACTCGGAAATCAACCCATTCATCGAACAAAGGCAGCACTTAAGAGACCAGCAGATTTTTCTTTCGTCGCCGGATCACGATTTTTTGTCGCATGATTCCTGGCTGGCGTGCCACGAAGCTTTTCCGATGGCGCGCGCAGAGGTTTTGCACCAAATTTGCGAAAACCCAGACGGATGTTTGCGGGAAGTCATCGGCGACGAACTGAAGCGAAAAATCATAGAGACCGTGAGAAGGTCGTTAACACTTACTTCGCTCGACATACAATTGATTGCCACCTCCCTGTCTGACTAGCGACCGTTTCCCTTAGGCGTCCACTTGCGTGGTCAGATCACCAGCAGCAATCGCATTCATGTAAGCCAACACCAGATCCTTGGTTCGATAGCGGCCGAAGGTCTTTTCGTCCTGCTCGCGCACAATCGGGAACTGGTCGAGTATATAGGCAGTGTCGCCGCGGTTGATGCCGTACAGGTGGAAGAAAAGTGCATCGAGGCGCGCCATGCGGTGGCGGCGGTCTTCGTCGTCCCAGATGAACGGGCCGCTTTGATAGCCCATGTCCCGTGCAAACGGCGCCATGTCATCGGCTGTGTAAGTCAGGTGCAGCACTTGGTCGCGGACGAAGTCGCTTGCAGTGCATTCCCCAAGGGCTACGGCGAAATCAGTGGCGGTAAGAACAGGAATTTGCTCGACAATGTAAAGGTTCAAATGCTGCCCTTGCACCTTTTGCCGAGCCAGGTAATCGAAGACCAGGCTGTTCATGTTTGCCAACAGCAAAGGCGCGCAGACGTTGAATTCTTTCGCAGCACCGTCGTCTTGGGCAGCAAAAATGGGTAAGGTGTTCCCGTAGCCGGCCGCGGGTAAGGCTGCGGCAATCATTGTACGAATATTGGTCGGCGCCGTGACATCCTTGAAACCTATAACCCACTGATCTTGCGTGGGCAATGACTTAGCTGCCACCCAGAACTGCGCATCGGGCAGCCATTGTGGATTTGCATGCTCGGCTGCGCTCGCCGGCACGGGCTGCGCCGGCCGATTCAGATTTTCGGGATTAATCTTGATGCTGGCAGCGCGGTGATCGTACATCTGTACCATCTTGCCTTCATATAGCGGCAGAAACTCATCATCGCCTTTCTTCCATCGACTGCCTGGCACCGGATAATATCCTTCCGCTTCCAGTTCATCTCGGTGCTTGAACAATGCGGAATCGTTGGTCATGTGAAACATGGTTGCATATTTGACCGGCCACACCGCCTTCCGTTTGGCGCTGCGCCGATCGACCAACACCGGCAGGCGCGCGTAAATTGCGGTCGTAACTTCCGCGTCACGGCAACGGCGAAAGATCGGTGCGGTGCCCGTATTGGGATTGACGGCGGCAAAGTCGGCGGCCGTCAGCGTGAAACGCTTGTCGCTATCCGTAAGTTCCGCCACCGCGTGCAGGAAGAACGCGCACTGTGCTTCGTCGAATCGTCGATCTATGCCGCTGAATACCAGCGCGCAGAATTTGAAGCTCGCGTGGACATCCGGGAAGAACACCTTCTTGTTCTCGAAATCAAACAGCGCCTTGAGGCGACTGTGGGTGGCGACGGACTTGAAAAATTTACTCGCGCCGAGATCTGAAGCGATGCCTGACGGCGTGAGCAAACCGACGATGCCCGTTTCTTTCGCAAGCGTCTCCGAGCGCTCGACGAACAGCGAGTAAATGTTGATGTCGCCACCGGAAAGCTGCGGGTATTCACCGCCGGCACGCGCAACGCGGGCGGCAGTTTCGGCGCGGCGTTTCGCTTCCTGGTAATCACGCCACAGCGGATCGTCCTCATCGCGCAGCGCGATGATCTTTTTCTTCCGGTCGGAGGCGCGCGCCGACAATGCAATCTCTGGCCGACGCGCCGCGAACCATTCCACTTCCTGCAGTTTCATCCGATCCCACGGCGGATTGCCGATAATGGCATCGAAACCGCCCTGCGGCCGGCCTTCAGCGAGGCCGCGCCAGACGATCGGGAACGCGACTTCCCAATGCATGAAATGCTCGCGCCCCGCCAGTTCGCGCGTCCTTTCCAGAAGCGTGTGGGCAGCCTCGGCGGCGGCCGTGTCTTCCCTCCGGCTCGCCGCGACAGAGCCGCTCGCCACCACATCCATCAGTTCGCCGAAACGGCCGTCCAGCAGTTCGGCCAGGCCGCGATGTTCCTCGGATTGCAATGACTTCTTGCCGACCAACGGCGCGAGCCAACGCAGCCCATGCCAGAAATCCAGCAGCCGGTTGAGGGGCCTGAGTTCGCTGGCGATGTCGTCAAACAGCTTTTTCGACTGATGCACTTCGGCAATATCGACGTCGGTTAATTCCGACAGCTTGGCCATTGATTCGGTTGCGACACCGATCCGCGTCAGCACATGCTGGTGGAACAGCGCGCCGAAGTGCCGTAGTTCGTCGAGTACGCGCTCCACGCGTTCGCCATATAGAGCATCGCCGGTGCGAACATGGTGGTCGAGAAACGACAGCGGCGCACCGACAGTGAATGTATGCAGCCACAACGAGACCTTGGCAAGTTCGACCGCCATCGGGTTCTTGTCGACGCCGTGAATGACGCGCTTCAGGATCATGCGGCGGACGATGTGGCGGTCGTCGAGTTGATCGACATCGACACGCCATCCGTGCTTTTCCGACGACGCCAGAATGCGCTCGCGGATATCGACGATCCGCCGCGTAAGCGGCGAAGCGTAGGGCCGGTCGTTGGGTGCCCAGTCCACGAGCGCGGGTACATCAGCCATGAGTTCGAGCGTCCGGTCCGCGAGGTAATCCACCAGCGCCACCAGAAAGTGGCCGCTGCCCATCGCCGGATCGCAGATTTTGAGGTCGAGCAGCGCGGCGGCGGGGTCTAATCCGGCGCTCTTGAGCGCTTGGAGGCGGCTGCTTTTCGGCTTGTTGCTGTGCGCGAGTTTGCTGCAGCAGTTGGCAAAAGCATCGATCCGCTCCTGCACCAGCGGCCCCACCGCCTGCTCGATGATCAACTTGACGAGATCATCATGCGTGTAATAGCTGCCGCTGCCTTTACGCCCGAAGATACTGAGGCGAGTAGTGACGCCACCGGCGCCGTCCGGGACGACGGTGTGTTCGAGCAGCCGCTCGTATATCGAGCCCAATTGCTGCACCGACAAATCACGATAATTGATCCATTTACGTGCGCCGGCGCTGCCGTCGCGCGACAGCGTGTCAATGATACCGGCAAGTACCGCATCCGGCAGCTGTACGCGCGCTAGCAATGGATGCTGTCCCGCATCGAACAGGCCACCATTGTAAGGCGGCACGCCTATGGATTCGTCGCCTCGGCTGACGGCGCGAAACAAGTCCTTCAGGTGATTTGAATAGTGCTCCGCCGCGGTGCTGAAGACATCGCCGGCATCTTCCCGATTGGCAATCTCGGTGCGGATCTTGCGGAGCGAATAGTCGTCGTAGCGATTGTCATGTGCCGGCAGGAGGTTCCGGTCCTCGGCAAAAAACAGGAACAGTAGCCGATAGAGAAAGATCAACGCATCCTGGCGTACCGTCTCCAGGTACGCTTTGTCAAAGGCAGTGGGCGCGGCCGGATCGTACTTGACCAGCGCCTGGACCAGGTCGGGAAAGATGCGCTCGAAGACGGATTCACCCAGGCTTTGCGAGACGCGCGCTTCCCAATAGCGGCTTTCATCCAGCGCCAGGAGATGAAAGCTGCGCCCGAGTGGGTCTTCCGGCTGCGGCAAGAACGCCACTCGCCTGAACAACAGGTAAAAGACGCGTAAGTAGTGGTCGGGCTGTGCCGATTCCGGGCTGAACAGGTCCGCTTGTACGTCGTGAACCGCAAGCAGCGACGCGAGGTCGAACTCCAGGAATTCTTCGGAGCGGGCGCGCGCATCTTGGAAATACAGCCGCCAATGCCGCCCGTTGGTCAGCATGCCCCAGCGAATGGCACGGTTCGAGGCGACATCGACACGGCTCAAGTATCGTAATATCTGGTTCGACGGCGTGCCCGGATCCAGTAGATCGGTAGCGTCGCCCCGGTCGAGAGGGCGGCGCCAACGTTTGGCTTCAAGTATGGCGAGGCCGTGCCGGTATCGGGCGCTGTCGTCCGTTTCGCTGAGGGCAGCATTCTTGGCCTCGGAGTTCGCGAACAGGAGGAAGTCAGGTACGTCGGAGCGGCCCTTGCCGGAAGCTGCTTGCTGGCGCAGGTTGTCCGACCAGCCGAGCAGTTCGAGAATCGGCCGAATTATTTCGTCTTCAGTTGCCGCCTCATTAGGTCTCGCGCTGGCCGGAATTTTCCGGAAGGCTTTGGCGGCGCCGAGGCGAAATTGCTCCAGTTCCGTCGTGTCGAGATTTTTCCAGGCAGCGGTCTCTGTGATGCCGTCGCTTAGAAAGTTTTGCGAAAACAGTTTGCCTTGCACGCATTGCCCCTTTGTGAAGCGCGCGGATTGGAACCTTTACGACGTCCTTCTCGATTGGGCTTGTGATCAGATCTGAAGCTTGCCACAGATAGTGGCCGTCGAACAGCTAGAGCCCAAGCGGCATAATTAAAAAATAATAGAAATACAATACGAACCTAAGGTCCCGGCCCGCACCTCGCACCACACTGGCGACGTCGATCGCAGTGGCTGGAGGTGCGTGATGAATAGGGACCGGTGGATATCGGGAGCAGCCGTGGCCTGCGTGTGTGTTGTGGCGATGCTGATCGAGGTGCGGGGCCTGTCCGGATTTTCGCCTTCGCCCGCATACACGAGGGCTCTGGCGAGTCTGATTGGCAAGGGGATAGGTGCCGGCACGCCAATCGCCGCCGCGGACAGCCATGCGCCGGCGCTGACGAGGCGCGCTGCCGAACTCAGTTCCCGCGATTCAGTTCGATCGGCTTCGCGACAGGCAGACCGATTTTCCGGCAAAACGCGTCAAAACGCGGATCGTGCCGATAGCGCAGGATCAATCCGTCATAAAGCACTTCGCCAACGCCCGGGTCGCGATTCGACCATGCGCGGTCCAGCCACCTGAACATGGCGTCCGATTCGTGCCGCGCGGCGTAGACATCGGCGATTTGGTACGCCGCGATATTCGCATATTTCGCGCTCAGGTTTGCCAGCGCCTTGTCCGCGGCCGCGCGGCCGCCTCCGATTTGCTGCGCCAGCGCGAGGGCAATGTCGCGCCACGGACCGGGCGGCTCCTTTTGCGCGGCCTGTAGCGCCTCCTCCGCATTTCCGCGCAGGATTTCCACGACCGCCAGTTGCTCATGGAAGGAGTTGCCCTTCGGATGCAGGGCAATCGCGGTCCGGATGGCCTGCTCGGCGTTATCGAGCCGACCGAGTGCCGCAAGATAATGGGACAGCATGTAGTAGTACAGGCTGTTGCGCGGATCGGTCACCAGCGCCTGGCGCATCAGCGCCACCGCCCGGTCGAGTTGTCCCAGAGTCGCCGACAGCCTGCCCAGCATGAATTGCGCTTCGCCATCCTCCGGCGCCAGACGCAGAGCGCGCTGAAAATCCACTTGCGCCGCGTTCCAGTCGAATTTTTGGGCCGCGGTAAAACCTCGCGCCGTGTAGGCCGCTGCCAATTTTGGATCGAGGTGCAATGCCCGGTCGCTCGCCGCGCGGGCCTTGTCGAACGCCTGACGTTGCTTCGCGCCGCCTAAAAACGTCGCACCCAGTGCAGTCCATGCGCGCGACAACTGCGCGTAGGCGAGTGCGTACTCAGGATCGAGTCGAATGGCTTCGCGGTAAAGTGCGATTGCGCGCCGAACATCAGCTTCGGTGTCATGCGCGAATGTCGACCGTGCGTGCAGATAGGTCTTGTATGCGGCCAGGCTGCCGCTCGGCGGCCGGTCGGTATGGATCAGGGCGCCGCCGCGGGTCAGCAGCTTCGCCTTGAGCGCGTTCGCCACCGCGTCGGTGATGTCGTCCTGTAATTTGAACAGGTCCTGGTACGGCCGGTCGTAGTGCTGCGACCACAGCGTGCTGCCGTCGGCGGCATCGACCAGCTCCGCGGTGATGCGCACCTTGTCGCCGATCCGGCGCACGCTGCCTTCAAGCAGGTGCGCCACGCCGAGCTTCTTGCCGATGGTCCGGCTGCTATCCGTCGAGCCTCGAAACTGGAACGAGGAATGGCGGCTGATGACCTTGACGCCTTCAAATTGCGACAGGGCAGTGATCAGATCCGCGGACAGTCCATCGGCGAAATATTGTTCGCTCGGAACGTCGCCGGCACGCTGGACGCTCCTGAACGGCAGTACCGCGACCGACTGCGCGGGAACCTGAAGCGACGAGCGGCCTGGCGCCCTCAACCCGAGCTGCCACAGGGTCATCGCGCCGCCCGCGATCAACAGCAGCAGCGCGACGGCGACGCCGGTCTGAAACGGGGGCTTGTGCGGTACGTCCGCGGGCCGTGAAGACCTTTCGGGGGCAAGCTCGCCGATGAACCGATAGCCTATGCCACGCACGGTTTCGATGTAGCGTGGCTGCTCGCCCTCGTCGCCCAGCGCCTTGCGCAGTTCGTGTATGCGCGTCGTCAGGCCCTGTTCCTGGACGACCGTCCTTGGCCATAACGCTTCGATCAGTTCGTCCCGGGACTTCAGTTCGCCGGCCGACTCAACCAGCAGGGCCAGCAAATCGAACGCCTTGCGGCCAAGCGGGACGGTCTCGCCCTCCTTGTACAGACGGCGCTGAGCGACATCGAGTTCAAAGGCGTCGAAGCGATACACTCGGGTTTCCACGAAATTTAAGTTAAAAATAATGAAATATAAATGCAAGCTTAAGGTTGTCGCCACGCCTTCGGGCCACTCTATCGACCCAGTGATCGGCCTTCACCGGACAATCTGGAGGGGAACATGCAGACCGAATTCGGGTGGTTGATAGAGGACACCGGGATTTTTCCGCAGCCGCATTGGCTGCAAGTGGTGACGTTCGGCAATTACGCGTCGGTGCATTGGACGACCGACGCAAATCTGGCGTTGCGCTTTGCGCGCCGTCAGGACGCCGAAGCGTTCATGCTGCTTCATGGCGCCGATTGCGCCTCGGCGAACGTCGTGAAACTCGGATTTTCGCTGGAAAAGCCGGCGAAGGCGCCCGGCATGGCGTTCGCGCTGCCGGTGACGGCCCATTGGCGCTGGTGTTGAAGGCTACGGGCCCTCTGTAAGTGCGGCAATCAGCGAGCGCGCCTGGGCGCCGAAGCCGCCGCCGAACAGGTTGAGATGGTTCAGGACGTGGTAGAGGTTGTATAGGCGGCGGCGCGACGCGTACCCCTCGTCGAGCCGCCACTCTTTTGCATAGGCCGCGTAAAAAGCCGGATCGAAACCGCCGAACAACTCGGTCATGGCAATGTCCGCCTCGCGGTCGCCGTAGTAAACGGCGGGGTCGAATATAACCGCCGATCCGTCGGCGAGCCGTGCGCGGTTGCCACCCCAAAGGTCCCCGTGCAGCAATGACGGGACTGGCTGATACCCGGAGAAGAACGCATCGAGACCCGCGAGCAGCGGCGCGGCCTGCGCGCGCAGATCGGCGCGGCCGTTGCGTGCGGCGAGCTCAAGTTGCGGCAAAAGCCGGCGTTCACGCCAGAAATTCGCCCAGTCGTCCAGTTGGCCATTGATCTGTTTCGTGGAACCGATAGTGTTATCGCGATGCCAGCCGAAGCGGTTGGCCGTGTGCCGGTGCTGACGCGCGAGCGCCTGGCCGAGTTGAGCATCCGATGCCGCGTCGGGCGGCTTGAGGTCGAGAAATTCGAGCACAAGAAATGCGCGGCCCGCCGCGCGACCGAGACATAGCGGCCGCGGGACGCGCACCGCATCCGCGTAAGCCAGTTCGGCCAGCGCATCGCGCTCGGCGGCGAACATATCGAGCTTTGAGTCGGTATTGAGTTTGACGAACCAGCGCGTACCGGCGCCATCGAAGCGCCATGCTTCGTTGATGTCGCCGCCGCCGACCGGCGCGAAGCGCGTCAACTTGAAATCGCCGCTGGCATCGGCGATCGCGGCGGCGACTTCGGTTGACCAGCGCGGGAACGACATTCGGGGAGGGGAGCGCAATGCAGGTCGGCACAGGGCCGACCTGCATTGGTTTTACGCCAAATGGCTCAGACGTTCGTGCAGTGGGCTCTTGCGCGGAAAGTGCGCGCGCAAAAACTCCATCTGATCCGCCAGCACGCGCTTGCCTTTCAAATAAATATATTCGGCGTGCGTCGGCTTGAACGGCACCGCGAGGAGCTGCATTCCAGCCTGTTCCGGCGTGCGGTTGGCCTTGTGGTTGTTGCAGCGCTTGCAGGCGGTGACGAGGTTGGTCCATACATCCTGGCCGCCCTGGCACAGCGGCGTGACGTGGTCGCGCGACAGGTCGCGCGCCTGAAACACTTCGCCGCAGTACAGGCACAAGTGCGCGTCGCGCCGGAACAGCGCGTGATTGTTGACCGGGGGGATGTAATCCTTGCGTGAGAGCGACAGCGCGTGGTTGTTGCCATGCGTCGCGACGATCGAGTTGACTTCCGTCACGCTGCGCCGCCCCGTCGCGGCGTTGATGCCGCCATGCAGTCGATATAACAGACTGCCGCAGGCGTACGCTACCTGCCCGAGGTGGTACAGGCGGACGGCTTCCTGGTAACCGATCCATTCGAGCGGCATGCCCGAGGCGTCGGTTCGCAGCACTTGTTGACTCAACATCATCACTTTATATGCTCCGCTTGACATTACGACGGTAACGCAATCGGCGATGCAGTTATTCCAGAAATCGGCGCGAAACGCAAGTTTCCGGCGTTTGAAAAGGTGCGTTCCGTACCGGTTTTGATTATGCTGGCCACGCGTGACGCCGAGGGGGCCCATGGCGCTGAGACTGTTCATACCGAAGGAAAACGCACCCGGCGAGCGGCGCGTGGCGATGTCGCCCGCGCTGGTCGACAAGTTCGCCAGGCTCGGCATCGACGTGGTGCTCGAACGTGGCGCCGGCGGCGCGGCGATGCCGGATGCGGCGTTCACGGACGTCGATTTTGCGGACGACGCCGGCGACGCGTGCGCGAACGCCGACATGACTGCCGCCGTCGGCGCGCCCGACACCGCACTGGTGTCGAACTGCCGCACCGGCGCTGTGGTCATCGGCCAGCTTGCGCCGCATACGAGTCCCGATTATTTGCAAGCGCTCGCGGCAGCGGGCGCCACCGCGTTCGCCCTGGAACTCGTGCCGCGCATTTCGCGCGCGCAGAACATGGACGTCCTGTCGTCACAAGCCGCGGCGGCAGGGTATTACGCTGCGCTGGTCGCGGCGAGCCATCTGCCGCGTTTCTTCCCGATGTTGACGACCGCCGCCGGCACGATTCGTCCGGCAAAGGTGCTGGTGATCGGTGCAGGCGTCGCCGGTCTGCAGGCGATCGCCACGGCGCGGCGACTGGGTGCGATTGTTTCCGGTTACGACGTGCGCGCGGCGGCGCGCGAACAGGTCGAATCGCTGGGCGCCAGGTTCGTCGCGGCCGGGGTCGCCGCCGAAGGCCAGGGCGGCTACGCGCGCGAGCTGACCGACGAAGAGCGCACGGCGCAGCAGGCCGCGCTGGCCGACGAAATCGCCGCCTCGGATGCCGTCATCACGACCGCGATGGTTCCCGGCAAACCCGCGCCGCGCATTATTTCCGGCGCGATGGTCGCGCGGATGAAGCCGGGCGCGGTGATCGTCGATCTCGCTGCCGACGCGGGCGGCAACTGCGAACTCACCATTCCCGGTGAAACCGCGCACGCAGGCGCGGTCAGCATCCTGGGCGTCATCCGACCGGCCGCCGCGATCGCCGAGCACGCGAGCGAAATGTACGCCTGCAACCTGCTCAATTTCCTGACGCCGCTGGTGCGAGACGGCAAGATCGAGATCGACTGGAACGACGAGATCTACGCAAAAAGCTGCGTCGCCCGCGACGGCAAAGTCGTCTTCGGTGCTTCTCTTCCGCCTAATCCCGAACCCCGAACCCCGGATCCCGAATCCCCATGATCTACGGCTTCATTGC
>DASSBR010000002.1:0-16437 GCA_035698525.1 Gammaproteobacteria bacterium | reverse complement strand
ACCTGAGCCCAGGTAGATGCCACAGTCATGCCGCAGGGCGCGGCCTGCCGCGCAGCGCGCGGAACCCAACAGGGCGAGTTGAATGAATCGATCCACCCGCCGCGGAACATTGCGGCAGCTCTCGCGCAGCGCGTTCGTCAGAGACGGCGGCGGCTCGCCGTCGCTGAGCGGCAGCAGATAATCGCTGCTGGCGACAACGGCTGCTTCCATCAGCGCGTTTCCAGAATCAGCACAGCGTTATTGCCGCCGAAGCCGAAGTGGTTGAGTTGAAACAAGCCGGCAGCGGCCGGCATTTCGTCCTCCAGCGGCCGCAAGTCCAGTTCCGGATCGATTGTTTCGAATCCGACCGTGGCCGGAATAAAGCCGTGCCGCAGCGCACCGCTGAAAAGCGCCAGTTCGGCAACGCCGCAGGCACCGAGCGTATGGCCGAGATAAGGTTTGAACGCCGTCACCGGCGGCAGCGGCGTGTGCACCAGGCGCATGCCACGTACCTCGCCGAGATCATTGGCCGACGTGCCCGTCGCGTGTGCCTTGATCACGCAAATCTCTTCCGCCTGCACGCCGCATATCCGCAAGGCATCGCGCTGCACGGTGGCCAGAACCCGGCCGTCGGGATTGGCCGTCGTCACGCTGTGGGTATCGCAGTTCGCCGCGCCGCCACGCAGCCGCACCGCGCCCGCCGTGCCAGCTTCGACGCTGAGAACCGCCGCGCCGATGGCTTCGCCGAGGACGATCCCCGTGCGGCGCGCGTCGAACGGCCGCACGCGGTCGGACAGCAACTGCAGCGCGGAAAAACCGGTGATGCTGGTGAGGTTTGCGAGTTCCACGCCCAGCACCAGCGCGTGTTCAATCTGCCCCTGCGCCAGCATGCGTTGAGCGGCGAGCAGCGCGTTTGCGCTGGATGTGCAGGCGGTGTTGAACGTGAAATCCGGCGCATCGCTGCCGGCGGTTTTACGCGCGATGTCCGCAATGGTCTGGAAGCCAACGTGCGGCAACGGCACCGCGTCGGCCGGATTGTTGGCCAGCGTGCTGGCATAATCCGCTTCCGACTGCACGATGGAAAAGCACGACGAACCGACAAAAACAGGCATCGCGCGACGCTGGGCCCCGGTCAGCGCGGCCGCGTCCAACGCCGATGCAACGATGGACGGGAGCAGCCTCGCAAGCCGGCCTGGATCGAAAAGCGCTGCCCCGTCGTCGATCCGGTAGTAATTCGGCGCGATCGACTCGGCGAAGCCTTCAATACTAATCGGCGCGGCGTTGCGCTGCCCCGCTCGCAATGTGCGCACGCATGCATCGACATCCGCGCCCAGTGCGCAGGCGAGACCTGTTCCGCGCAGGTAGGCCATCAGGCGAGGATAAAGTCAGCCAGGCTGTTAATCGAGGCGAGTACCTTGCGCCCCTTGTTGCCGCCTTCAATCGCCTTGCCATAGCGTTGCTTGACGGCGAGCGATATCTGCAGCGCGTCCAGCGAATCGAGTTCCAATGGACTCTGCTTGCCGATGAGTTGAGCGTCTGCGCTGAGTCCGTCGGGTGCGATGTCTTTTTCGCACTCGTCGATCACAAGCTGCTTCAGTTCGCTCACCAGTTGCTCTCTATCCACCTGCTCTTCCCCGCCTGTATGTCATCCACGCGCCGGTTGCCAACAGGCACAGCGCGCCAAAAATGCCCAACCGCCACACGGAATCGACGACCATGCCGACGCCGCCGCCACGCAAAAATACGTCCAGAAACCCATCCAGCCCCCACGCCATCGGCGAGTAATGGCTGACCGCCTGCATTGCTGCCGGCATCACGAAGCGCGGCACCATGATGCCGCCGAGTGCGGCCATCAACAAGTTGGCAACGCCGGTGAAGATGGTCGCCTGCTCGCCGGTGGTGACGAGGTTCGCGACGAGCAGCGCGTAAGATACCGCGGCGAAACTTGCCGCCGCCGACACCAGCGCCAATGCGCCCCAGGCACTGCCTGTCGTGAGCTGCTCCCCGCCCACCCATGGCACGACATACACGCCGACGAGCAGCATCAACGCGACCTGCAACAAGTTCAGCACGACGTACGGAAACAGCTTGCCTGCCAGCATGGTCGGTGCGCCGACGCCCATGCCGCGCAGCCGAGCGTATGTTCCCTGGTCGCGTTCCTGAACCCAGGTGGTCGACAACGGAATGGCGATAAAGAACATCGCGAACAGCAGCCACGCCGGCACGTTTTGCTGTACTGACGAAGGAAATTGGTTGTGCCCGCGCGGCGTGTAGGTGGACTGGACGTCAATCAGCCGGTTGACGAGGTCGAAGTCGGGCGCTGAAGCCGCGCTCCTGCCCGATCGCTTCGCGAGCTGCCGGAGATAAAGCCGGCCCAGCGTGGCGCGCAGGCTCGCGGTAAACAGGCGCGCGGTCTGCGGCGTCACATCGGCCGAGATGCTGATGCGCAGCGATTCCGGTTGCGCACTCATCAGCGCCGAGCCGAATCCCTTCGGCACTACCAGCAGAAAGCGTGTGTCGCCATCGGCGAGATGATTTTCAAGCGTTGCGGGCGGCGACGAGGGCCGTATCGCGGAAAAGCCTTCGAGTTTGCGCAAGCTGTCGAGCAATTGCGCGTTGACGGGGCCGGCATCCTGATTGACGAGGTAGTACTTCAGCTTGACGCCGTTTTCGGCGGCGAACCGATTCTGCAGCGCAAGCGACATGATCAGGATGAAAATCGCGGGCATTACGAACAACAACACTAGCGCGTTGCGGTCACGCAGCAACAGCAGCGTTTCCTTTTTGACGAGATGCGCTACAGGCGGCATATCAATCCCGAAGTTGATGGCCGGTCATGCGAAGAAACAGGTCTTCGAGATCGGAGTAGCCGTAACGGATCCGGGTGATGCCGATGTCCGCCTGCGCCAGCCGATCGAGCAACGCGTACAGTTGCGCTTGCGGACATTTCGGCAGGCTGATTTCCGAGTCGCTGATCCGCGCGTCGGGAATGTCGCCGAGCCGGGGCTGCAGATCGCTGGCCGTCCGTCCGGGACTCAGCCCGATGGTCAAGGGGCCGCCTTGTTCGTGGCCTAGCAAGGCTTGCAGATCGCCGCGTGCGATGACTCGCCCCTGATCGAGAATCGCGATTTCGTCGCACAGCGCCTCGACTTCCTCCATGTAGTGCGAGGTGTAAATGATAGTTGTGCCATCAGCGTTGATGCGCTTGATGGCTTCGAGAATGAAGTGCCGTGATTGTGGATCGATGCCGACAGTCGGTTCATCGAGAAACAGGACACGCGGCGCGTTGAGCAGACCGATCGCCAGATTGAGCCGCCGTTTGAGGCCGCCGGACAGATGCTGTGCGCGCTTCTTCTCGAATCCGCCGAGGCCGGTCGCGGCCACTGCTTCGGCAATTCGGTTGCGCCGTAGCGGCGCCCCCACGTTTTGCGCACCGGCGAAGAAGCGCAGATTTTCGATTACGCTGAGGCGCGGATAAAAGGCATACTCCTGCGGGACCAGCGCCATATCCATCTGGATCGCGCGGCGCTCCTCCGGCATTGGCCGGTCGTTGATGCGGATTTGACCCGACTGGGCCGTCAGGAGGCCGGATAACAGGGAAATGAGGGTGGTCTTGCCCGAACCGTTGGGGCCGAGAAGTCCGAAGAGACTGCCGGTTTTGATGTCGAGAGACAGGGCGTCGATGGCGTCGGTTTGGGCGCCGCGGTAGCGGAAACGCAAGGCGTCAACTTGAATCATTCCCCCTGCCCGCTTTGTCTTTCCCGTACCCTCTCCCTCAGGGAGAGGGCCAGGGTGAGGGGATCTAATCTGAATACTGGCGGAGAGGGAGGGATTCGAACCCTCGAAGGACGGATAATGCCCTTACTCCCTTAGCAGGGGAGCGCTTTCGACCACTCAGCCACCTCTCCGATTTCGTACTATCACCGGCAATGCGAGCAACCTTCCCTGGTGCGCCTGCCAGCCCGGCCTTCCGGGCCGGTCGTTCGGCGGGCCGAAGCGGTGCTTCGGCTATTTCCGCCTCACCCACTCAGCCACCTCTCCGCACGAGAACCGGAATGATAAAGGTAAGGACTCCCCGCGGTAAAGACCGCGGGGAGAATCTTTCGGATGGGGTATTTCCGAATCGGGCGAAGCGGAGCTTCTCAGGCTTCCCTTGCTTCGTCCTGAATCTGTTCGTTCTTGATGCGGCTGTAGATTTCTTCGCGGTGAACCGCAACTTCCCGCGGGGCGTTAACGCCCAGGCGCACCTGGTTTCCCTTGACGCCCAGCACGGTGATCGACACTTCGTCGCCGATCATCACCGTCTCACCGATCCGTCTGGTAAGAATCAACATAGCAATTTCCTCTTCCTGAATCGAACTGCCAGCAGCAGTCGTGGCACTTGCAAAATGTCGGATCGCAAACCTCCGTTATCCGACTCCTTTTGGACCACTCGGCGATCAGTCGATCTTGAAATTTTTTGCACCGTGTGCCCGTATAGTAATTATACGCAGCGGCCTTCCGGTGGCCCGACCGCCTGTCGGCCAGGATCGCCGTTAGCTACCGCGTGCGGCTATTGTAACCTAATATTCGGGTTAACCCTAGCCTTCCGCCAACCCATACGCTTCGTGCAGACAACGAACCCCCGTCTCGAGATGGTCCTCGTCAACCAGCACCGATATCTTGATTTCCGACGTGGCGATCAGTTTTACAGCGATGCCGGCGCGAGACAAGGTGGAAAACAACGTTGCGGCAATGCCCGCGTGGGAACGGATGCCCAGGCCAACGATCGAGATCTTGGCGACCTGCCTGTTCCCCGCAATATCGGCCACGCCCAGCGGTCGCAGTTCCCGATCGAGGATTTCAAGGGCGGCATCGCAATCGCCGCGATGGACCGTGAACGTGAAGTCCAGGCGACCTTCGCGCGCGGTGTTCTGCACGATCATGTCGACTTCGATATGCGCTTCGGCAATGGGCTTCAGAATGCGTGCGGCGGCATCCATGGTTTCCGGCATACCGACAACAGTAATTTCAGCTTCGTCGCGAACGAACGCGATGCCGGACACCGGCGGCGTTTCCATGGAAGACTCCTCATACGTGATCAAGGTGCCGTTGCCGGCGCCATAACTGGGCAGCACCCGCAACGGAATGCGGCGCTTTCCGGCAAGCTCGACCGCCCGGATCTGCAGCACCTTCGAGCCCATGCTTGACAATTCGAGCATCTCCTCAAACGTGATGCACGGCAGCAGGCGCGCTTCCGGAACAACGCGCGGATCAGTGGTGTAAACGCCTTCGACGTCGGTGTAGATCCGGCATTCGTCAGCCGCGAGCGCGGCGGCGACGGCAACGGCAGTGGTATCCGACCCACCCCGGCCGAGGGTCGTGATGCTGCCTTTGTCGTCAACGCCCTGGAATCCCGCGACGACCGGCACCACGCCCGCATCCAGAGCCGCGGCCAATGTCTGCGTTCCGACCTCGGCGATCCGCGCCTTGCCATGCACCCCACTCGTGCGGATCGGCAACTGCGCGCCGTTGTAAGAGCGGGCCGCGACGCCCATTTCGTTGAGCGCGATGGCAATCAGGCCGATGCTGGCCTGCTCGCCGGCAGCCAACGCAGCATCGAGTTCGCGTTTCGCGGGCCGGGAGGAAAGCAGCCGCGCGAGGCCCAGCAGGCGGTCGGTCTCGCCCGCCATGGCGGAGACCACGACGACGATGCGGTGGCCGGCCTGATGATCGGCCGCAATACGTTCGGCGCAGCGGCGGATGAGCTTCACATCGGCGAGCGACGTGCCGCCGTACTTGTGGACGATCAACGCCATGACGTCACGAATTCAACTTCTGTCGAACCCACTCCGGCACCGACTCCAGCGCCGCATCCAGCCGGGTCGGATCGCTGCCGCCAGCCTGCGCCATGTCAGGCCGGCCGCCACCGCGACCGCCGACTTGTTCGGCAACCAAATTGACGAGATCACCGGCAGGTACCGCCTTGGACCGATCCCGGGTCACGCCGGCCACCAAGCGCACCTTGCCGTCGTCCACCGCGGCCAATACGACAGCCGCGCTCCCGAGCTTGTTCTTGAGCTGATCGACCGTGTCGCGCAAGCTGCGCGCATCCGCTCCGTCGAGACGGGCGGCCAGCACCTTGACGCCATCGATCTCCACGGCTTGGGACGCAAGGTCGCCACCCTGCTGGCTCGCCAGCTTCGCCTTGAGATCGTTAACCTCGCGTTCCAGCCGTCGGGCACGATCGCTCAGCGCCACCGCGCGCTCGGTTACATCATCGCGCGACGACTTGAGCGCGTCCGCGACGGCCCCGAGCGCCGCTTCCGATTGTTCGACCCAGGCCAACGCCGCTTCGCCGGTCAGCGCTTCGATGCGGCGGATTCCGGCCGCAATACCCGTTTCGGCGACGATCTTGAACAAGCCGATATCGCCCGTCCGGGCGACGTGCGTGCCGCCGCACAGTTCCGTCGAAAATTCGCCCAGTCGCAGCACGCGCACCTTGTCGCCGTACTTTTCGCCGAACAGCGCCATCGCACCGGCTTCAATCGCTTCGTCGTAGCCCATGACGCGCGTTTCCGCCGCGTTGTTGCGGCGGATCTCCGTGTTGACGCGGTTTTCGATCCGGCGCAACTGTTCCGCTGCGAGCGACTGCGGATGCGAAAAGTCGAAGCGCAGCCGGTCAGGTGCGACCAACGAACCTTTCTGGACGACATGTTCCCCGAGTTCCTCGCGCAACGCCGCGTGCAGCAGGTGCGTGGCGGAGTGGTTGAGCACGGTTGCCTGCCGAACGGCGCCATTGACTTCGGCGTGGACGGATTGGCCAACGGCAAACGAGCCCTGCTCCACCGTGCCGATATGCGCGTGGGCGCGGCCGTGTTTCTGGGTGTCGTCAACGCGAAAGGCCGCATCACCCACCATCAATTGTCCCTGATCACCCACTTGACCACCGGATTCGGCGTAGAACGGCGTGGTGTCGAGAACGACGACGCCCTTCTCACCTGCCTGGAGCGTTTCGACGGCTTTGTCACCTTGAAACAACGCGACCACATGACCTTCACCAGTCAGCGATTCGTAGCCGGTAAACGTCGTCTCGGCGTTGATATCGAGTCGCGTGTAGTCGCCGGCGAACTGGCTTGCAGCCCGCGCCCGTTCGCGCTGCGCATCCATTTCGCGCTCGAAGCCGGCCTCGTCAAGCGAAAGGCCGCGCTCGCGCGCGATATCGGCAGTCAGGTCAACCGGAAAACCATACGTGTCGTAGAGTTTGAAAACGGTTTCGCCGGGGATCGTTTTGCCGCGCAGTTTTTTCAGGCTGTCTTCGAGCAGGCCCATGCCCTGCGAGAGTGTTTTCTCGAACTGCTCTTCTTCGCGCAGCAATACCTGCTCGGCCTGCTCGCGCCCGCGCTTGAGTTCCGGATAGGCCTCGCCCATTTCGGTTTCGACCGCCGCAACCAGGCGAAACAAGAATGGCTCCTCCATACCCAGCTTGTGGCCGTGTCGCACGGCACGGCGGATGATGCGGCGCAGCACGTAGCCGCGGCCTTCGTTGGCCGGCAGCACGCCGTCCACGATCAGGAATGCGCAGGCGCGGATGTGATCGGCGATGACGCGCAGCGAGCTGTTGTCGAAGTCGGGCTTCACGCCAACGATCTCGGCTGCCGCCTTGATCAGATTCCGGAACAGGTCGATTTCGTAGTTGCTGTGCACGCCCTGCAGCACGGCAGCGATGCGCTCGAGGCCCATGCCGGTGTCGACGCAAGGTTTCGGCAGCGGCGCCATGTTGCCTTCCGCGTCGCGGTCGAACTGCATGAAAACGAGATTCCAGATTTCGACGAACCGATCGCCTTCTTGTTCGGCGCTGCCGGGCGGGCCGCCGGAGACATCTTCGCCGTGGTCGTAGAAGATTTCGCTGCACGGGCCGCACGGGCCGGTGTCGCCCATCGACCAGAAGTTATCCTTGGCGCCGATGCGGGAGAAGCGGTTCGGGTCGACGCCGATTTCGTCGAGCCAAATCGATGCGGCTTCGTCGTCCTCTTCGTAAACCGTCACCCAGAGACGTTCCGGCGGAAGCTTGAATTCCTTCGTCAGCAACTCCCACGCCAGCCGTATGGCTTCGGATTTGAAGTAGTCGCCAAAGCTGAAGTTGCCGAGCATTTCGAAGAACGTGTGATGACGCGCAGTGTAGCCGACGTTTTCGAGGTCGTTGTGTTTGCCGCCGGCGCGCACACAGCGTTGCGAACTGGCGGCGCGGGTGTAACTGCGGCTGTCGCGACCCAGAAACACGTCCTTGAACTGGACCATGCCGGCATTGGTGAACAGCAGCGTCGGGTCGTTCAATGGCACGAGCGGGCTCGACGACACGGTGGTGTGGCCGTGCGCGGCGAAGAAATCGAGGAATTTCTGGCGAATGTCGTTGGTTTGCATCTTCAGGTTCGTTGGCTTCGTTTCCGGCGCCCTGCGGTACTTTCAATCTTCGTTCAATACCTGCCCTATCTGCTCTGCGGTAAAGCCCCGCGATTGCAGAAAGCGCGCCTGGCGGGCGCGCTCACGATAATCGTCGGGAAGCGACTCGCCGAAGCGTTTGCGGCGCACTTCCTGTATGCGCCGCCGCCAGTCGGCGGCGTAATCTTCGAGCGCCTCGTCGACAATCGAGTCGGCCACCCCACGCTGGCGCAGGTTGGCACGAATTTTGGCCGGCCCCGCGCCGCGCTCAACACGCGAGCGGACGAATTGTTCGGCGAAACGAACGTCGCTCAGCAGCCGCTCGCGCTCGAGCGTGCCGAGCGCCTCGTCAACGTCCGCGGCGTCGCAGCCGCGCTGCGTCAGCTTGCGCTGCAGTTCGCCGCGTGAATGCTCGCGCCGCGCTAGGAGTCCGACCGCGATATCGTAAGGGGTCGCTTCAGACTTCTTCGGCTTCGGCTTCGACGGCATCTTTGGCGGCGGCTTTCTGCGGCAACAGCTTGGCGCGGATCGCCTGCTCGATTTCGGCCTGCACGTCCGGATGCTCGATCAGGTACTGGCGCGCGTTGTCCTTGCCCTGGCCGATACGGTCACCGTTGTAGCTGTACCAGGCGCCGGCTTTGTCGATGAGGCCGTTTTCGACACCCAGGTCAATGACCTCACCCTGGCGCGAGATGCCCTGGCCGTAGAGAATTTCGAACTCGGCGCGCTTGAACGGCGGCGCGACCTTGTTCTTGACAACCTTGACCCGCGTCTGATTGCCGATGACTTCCTCGCCCTTTTTGATCGCGCCGATCCGGCGGATGTCGAGGCGCACCGACGAGTAGAACTTGAGCGCGTTGCCGCCGGTCGTGGTTTCGGGGCTGCCGAACATCACGCCGATCTTCATGCGAATCTGGTTGATGAAGATCACCAGCGTGTTGGAGCGTTTGATGTTGGCGGTAAGCTTGCGCAGCGCCTGCGACATCAGGCGCGCCTGCAGGCCGACGTGCGAATCGCCCATCTCGCCTTCAATTTCGGCCTTCGGCGTCAGCGCGGCGACCGAGTCGACGACGACGACGTCCACGGCGCCGGAACGCACCAGCATGTCGGTGATTTCGAGCGCCTGCTCGCCGGTATCCGGCTGCGAAACCAAAAGGTCTTCGGTGTTGACACCGAGCTTTTCGGCGTAAACCGGGTCGAGCGCGTGCTCGGCGTCGACGAAGGCGGCGGTGCCGCCGGTGCGCTGCGCCTCGGCGATCGCCTGCAGCGTCAGCGTGGTTTTACCCGAGGATTCCGGCCCGTAAATCTCGACCACGCGGCCGCGCGGCAAACCGCCGACGCCCAAGGCAATATCCAGCGTCAGCGAGCCGGTCGAAATCGCCTCGACATCGGGTATGCCGCCGCCATCGCCGAGCCGCATGACGGAGCCCTTGCCGAATTGCTTCTCAATCTGGCCGAGCGCGGCGGAAAGCGCCTTTTTCCGATTTTCGTCCATTGGTCCCCCGTGAAGATAGTGGAGCGGTCAAGCCTCCTCCGCGGAGGAGGCGCAAAAATAGTGGCTCATTATTTCACAGTTCCGGGGTCAACGCCCAAGAACGCAGAACGCGATAATGTACCCCTTCCGGCAGGGTTTCCGAAGCCGCCAAAACGAAGGCTTCCGGGCGCCAGACCAGCGGATGCGCCGGCCGCGATTCTCCGGATTGACTCACCTTGCGCGCCAGCGTGACGTGTGGACGGTAGGGCCGCAGTTCCGGCGCGAAACCGCAAGCTTCCGCGACCTGATCGAGCATGCCGGCCAGCGTCGTCAGCGCGTCAGGGACCTGTTCAGCGCCCAGCCAGAGGATGCGCGGCTTCGGCCAGAAACCGATCCTGTCGAGGCGCAGTTCGAACGGCTGGGCGCGAATGGCATCGGCCGCCGCGCAAACGCAGGCATAGCCTTCATCGTCGGTGCCGCCGAGGAACTTGAGCGTCACGTGGTAGTTGTCCGGCGTCACCGGCTTGCCGCCCGACTGGCGCACCGGCTTGCGCGCCGCCCGGTGCAGCGCCTCACGAAGGCTGGTGTCCGGCCACAGCGCGAAAAAGAGCCTCAAACCCGCTCCAGCACACCCGCCAGTGCAACGGCAACAGTCTGGCGCCGGATGTGGTCGCGGTCACCGTTCAGATGCAGGCATTGGGCCTCGACCCGGTCCGGCTGCCAGGCCCAGCCGAACCAGACAGTGCCGACCGGCTTCTCTGCCGAGCCACCGTCAGGGCCGGCGATGCCACTGACCGCGCAGGTGATATGCGCTTCACTGCGTACCAGCGCGCCCGCGGCCATTTCCCGTACGGTCGCCTCCGAGACAGCGCCATGCGCATCGAGCGTCGCCTCCGAAACGCCGAGCATCTGAATCTTGGCATGGTTGCTGTAAGTGACGAAGCCGCGCTCCAGCCACGACGAACTGCCGGGCTGGTCGGTCATCAGTTTGGCAATCCACCCGCCGGTGCAGGACTCGGCGGTGGCGAGGCGCCACTCCCGCGCCGCGAGAGCCCGGCCGAGCTGTTCAGCCAGCGCACTGAGTTGAATGTCGTCAGTATCCATGCAAGTAGTCTACAAGACCTGCGGCGTTTGCCGCGCCTGGTGGTTTTCTTTAGCATCGCGCGATGGATCGCAAAACCACCCCCGAACATACCCCGGTCATGCGCCAGTACCTCGACATCAAGGCGCAGCACCCCGACCGGCTGGTGTTTTACCGGATGGGCGACTTCTACGAGCTGTTCTACGACGACGCGCGGCGCGCGGCGGAGCTCCTCGACATCACGCTGACGGCGCGCGGCCAGTCCGGCGGCGAGCCCATTCCGATGGCGGGCGTGCCCTATCACGCCGCCGAAGGCTATCTCGCCAAGCTGCTCAAACTGGGCGAGTCGGTGGCGATTTGCGAGCAGATCGGCGATCCGGCGGCGAGCAAGGGGCCGGTTGAACGCAAGGTCGTGCGCATTCTGACGCCGGGTACGGTGACCGATGAAGCGCTGCTCGATGCGCGGCGCGACAACCTGCTGGTTGCGATCAGCGGCCGGGGCCCGTTCGGCATTGCCGCGCTCGATGTCGCTGGGGGCCGCTTCACTGTCATTGAAGTTGCGGATGCCGAAGCGCTGACGAACGAAATCGACCGTTTCGCCCCGGCCGAACTACTGACGGCTGAAGATGTCACACTGCCCGCGCCACTGGCGGCGCGGCCGGGGCTCGTCCGGCGGCCGCCCTGGCATTTCGATGCGGCAACGGCCGAGCGCAATTTGAACCGCCAGTTCGGCACCCGCGATTTGAGCGGCTTCGGTTGTTCCGACGTGCCAACCGCGATCGGCGCGGCCGGCGCGTTGCTGCAGTACGTGCGCGACACGCAGATCGAGGCGATGCCGCGGCTCACCGGTCTTACAACCGAACGGCGCGACGACGCGGTGCTGATGGACGCGGCTACGCGGCGCAACCTGGAACTGGAACGGCCGCTGATGGGGGGTGACCGAATCGATGGGGGCCGCACGCTCGCGGGCGTCCTCGACCGCACTGCCACGGCGATGGGTGGCAGGCTGCTCGGCCGCTGGCTTAATCGGCCGCTGCGCAACCACGGCGTGCTCCGCCAGCGCTACCAGGCGGTCGCGGCACTGGGCGAAAACCGACGCTTCGACGCGCTCGCGCCCCTGCTCAGGCAAGTCGGCGACGTCGAACGCATTTTGACTCGCATCGGCTTGAAGTCGGCTCGCCCGCGCGACCTGACGCGCCTCGGCATGGCGCTCGCGACCTTGCCGGAGATCAAGGCCCTGCTGGCCGGCATCTCGTCGCCGCTGATCGACGCGCTGGCGGCGCGGCTGCACGACCATGCCGCCACCCGCGGCCTCATCGCCCGCGCGGTTATTGCAGAGCCGCCGATGCTGATCCGCGACGGCGGCGTGATCGCTGCCGGCTATGATGCGGAATTGGACGAGTTGCGTACGCTAAGCGCTGACGCCGACCAGTTTCTGCTCGACCTGGAAACGCGCGAGCGCGGACGCACCGGCATAGCGACCCTCAAGGTCGCGTACAACAAGGTGCACGGCTACTACATCGAAATCGGCCGCAGCCATGCGGAGCGGGTGCCGGCCGATTACCAGCGCCGCCAGACGCTGAAGGCGGTCGAGCGCTACCTGACGCCGGAACTGAAGGCGTTCGAGAACAAGGTGTTGAGCGCGCGCGAGAAAGCGCTGGCGCGCGAAAAACAGCTTTATGATGAGCTGCTTGAAACCCTGGCTGACGAACTGGACGCGCTTGCCGACAGCGCTGCGGCGGCGGCCGAAATCGACGTACTGAACAACTTCGCCGAGCGTGCCGACGCGCTCGGCCTCGTCGCCCCCGAACTGACCGACGTGAGCGAAATCGCGGTCGAAGGCGGCCGCCATCCGGTCGTCGAACAGGTCATCGACGTCCCCTTCGTCGCCAACGACTGCCGTCTCGCCGCCGGCCGCCGCACCCTCATCATCACCGGCCCGAACATGGGCGGCAAATCGACCTATATGCGCCAGCTCGCGCTGATCGTCGTGCTGGCGCACATTGGCAGCTTCGTGCCCGCGAAGCGCGCGGTCATCGGCCCGGTCGACCGCATCTTCACCCGCATCGGCGCGTCCGACGATCTGGCGGGCGGACGTTCGACCTTCATGGTTGAAATGGTCGAAACCGCCAACATCCTCAATAACGCCACGGCGCAAAGCCTGGTGCTGATGGACGAAATCGGGCGCGGCACCAGCACCTACGACGGCCTGGCCCTCGCGGAAGCGGCAGCGCGTTACATTACCGGACAGATCGGCGCCTATACGTTGTTCGCGACGCACTATTTCGAGTTGACCAAACTCGCGGGACGCGTCGACGGCATCGCCAACGTCCACCTCGACGCCACCGAGCACCACGACGAACTGGTCTTCCTGCACGCGGTCAAGGACGGTCCGGCGGACCGCAGCTACGGCCTGCAAGTGGCCGCGCTCGCCGGCGTGCCGAGGACGGTGATCGCGGCTGCCAAACAGTACCTGGCAAAACTGGAAAACAAACCCGCGACCGGGCCGGAACCGCCGCAGATGGGACTTTTCAACGGCGATGCAGAACATCCCGCACTGAAAGAGTTGCGCAAGATCGATGCCGATGCGCTGTCGCCACGCGAGGCGCTGGAGTTGATTTATCGGCTGAAAGACAATTCCGCGTAAGAAAATACCTGAATAATTCACCTGCAAAGGAGCGTTCGCATGAACGTCAAACTTCACGTCTTTCCCAAGTCGCCGCGCGCTTTCAAAGTGTTGTGGATGGCGCACTATCTCGACATCGACTATGAGTTTGCATTGGTCGATCTCACCAAGGGCGCGCAAAGGACGCCGGAACATCTGGCTCTCAACCCCAACGGCCGCATGCCGGTTCTGGAAGAAGACGGTTTCGTGCTATGGGAATCGAATGCGATCATCAATTATCTCGCGCTTAAAAAGCCCGAATCCGGCTTGTTGCCCACCGATACGCGCGACCGTCTGTCGGTCGAAAAATGGCAGTTCTGGGACAGCAGCCATTGGGATGCCGCTTGCCGCATACTGGTATCCGAGTACATCGTTAAACCGGCCTTTGGACTCGGTGAGGCATCACCGGCCGAGATCGCGCGCGGCAACGAGTTGTTCGCGCGCGCGGCGAAGGTGTTGGATGGGGAGTTGAGTCGGCATCGCTATGTTGCGGGCAACACCCTCACGGTTGCGGATTTTTCCATAGGCTCGTCGTTTTGCGCCGCGGGCCCGGCTCAATATCCGGTCGAGTCCTATAACGCCATCCAGCGATGGGTTGCTGAATTGCAGGCAATGCCGTCCTGGGCCAAGACAGCGGCAATGTAACCGCCAATGCAGGCCGGTATCGGCCCGGTCGGCAACGTCATGTCCAGCCAATCCGTCCAGGCAGCAGTCGAGAACGTCTACCGCACCGAGTCGCGCCGCGTCCTTGCCACATTGATACGCCTGCTCGGCGGCTTCGAACTCGCCGAGGAAGCGATGCACGACGCCTTCGCCGCGGCACTCGAACAGTGGCCGCGCGATGGCGTGCCGGGCAATCCACGCGCGTGGCTGGTCACGACCGGCCGATTCAAGGCCATCGACAAAATCCGCCGGCGCGCCCGCTTTAATGACAAGCTCAATGAACTGGCAGTGGAGCTGGACGGCGAAACTGCCGAGGACGTCTTCGACGAAACAGGGGCCGTCGAAGACGACCAACTCCGGCTGATTTTCACCTGCTGCCATCCGGCCCTGTCGCCCGAAGCTCGCATCGCTCTCACGTTGCGCGAAATGTGTGGCCTCACCACCGAAGAAGTCGCACGCGCCTTTTTGATTACGCCCGCCACCGTCGCGCAGCGCATCGTGCGCGCCAAGCGCAAGATTCAGGACGCCAAGATTCCATACGAGGTGCCGGCACGAGACGACTTGCCAGAGCGGCTCGGCAGCGTGCTCCACGTCGTTTACCTGGTGTTTAACGAAGGCTACTCGCCCTCGGTCGGCGAATCGGTCACGCGGGCCGACCTATCAGGCGAAGCAATCCGACTCGGCCGACTGCTCGTCCAATTGCTGCCGGAGCCGGAAACGGTCGGCCTGCTCGCGCTGATGCTGCTGCAGGAATCGCGCCGGGCCGCCCGCACCTCGGCAAAAGGCGACCTGGTCCTGCTGGCGGACCAGAACCGGGCGTTGTGGAATCGTGAGCAGATCGCCGAGGGCGTCGCACTGGTCCAACAGGCGCTGGCATCCGGCCGCTTCGGCCCGTACACGTTGCAAGCCGCGATTGCGGCCGTGCATGCCGAGGCGCCGAATGCCGCGGCGACGGACTGGAATGAAATCGTCGGCCTCTACGATGCACTCGCGCGAACGGACCCTTCGCCCGTCATCGCGCTGAACCGATCGGTCGCCATAGCGATGCGCGACGGACCGGCGGCCGGCCTCGCCGAAATTGACGCGATTCTCGCCGCCGGCAGGCTGGTGGACTACCATTTGGCACATGCGGCGCGCGCCGACTTGTGCCGGCGGCTGGGCCTGGTCGAAGAGGCGCGCGCGGCATACAAGCGAGCCTTGGCGCTGACCGGCCAAGTGCCGGAACAACGGTTTCTCGAGCAGCGGCTGCGGGAACTGGAGGGCTGATTTTCGCTCGCCTGTCGATTGTGCCCGCTGCCGAACGACTATCAGGAAAGAGCCATCTTTCCGTCGGAGGAGCTATGAAATATCTGTGCCTGGTCTACAGCGACGAAAACGAGCTGCACTCTCTTCCGGACAGCCCTCGCGACCCGGAGTGTGCGGCGTACGCGGAGTCGATCCACGAAAGCGGCCGTATGCTGGCGGCGGAAGCGCTGGAGCCGGTCGAAACGGCCACCACCATTCGGGTCCGCAACGGCCGGACGTCGGTCACCGACGGTCCATTTGCCGAAACCAAGGAACAGCTCGCCGGGTTCTACCTGGTCGACGCCAGGGATCTGAACGAGGCTATCCAGATCGCCGCGGGCATTCCGGCAGCACGCGTCGGCAGCGTTGAGGTACGGCCGGTGCGGACATTAAGCACGGAGTAATCCAATGAATAGCAATCGATTAACAGACCTTGCCTATCTCGCGTTGCGCGTCGTTGCGGGCTTCATGTACTTCCAGGTCGGCAGCGCGATCCTGTTTGGCTGGTTCGGGGGTATGCATTATCCCCCGGGCATGTCGACGCCGCCGTTGTTGTCGCAGATGGGCATCGGCGCAGTGATTGAATTTGCCGGCGGCCTGCTGGTCCTGCTTGGGCTCTTCACGCGGCCCGCGGCTTTCATCGTCTCCGGCGAAATGGCTGTCGGTTATTGGCAATTTCATGCACCGAACGGCGGCTGGCCGTTTCAAAATGGAGGCGTTGCAGCGGTGCTGTACTGCTTCGTTTTCCTGTACATCGCCACGCGCGGCGGCGGCGACTGGAGCCTTGACGCATGGTTAAAAACCAGACGACAGGCGCAAACATGAATCTTAGGAGGAAATGGACATGAACCTTCCAAAAATCGTATCCAG
>DASSBR010000001.1:0-13764 GCA_035698525.1 Gammaproteobacteria bacterium | reverse complement strand
TGTTCCTGCTGATGGTCTTTTACAGCATCAAGATCAAGGGCATGGGGTACGCGAAGGAACTGCTGACGCACCCGTTCGGCAAGTGGCTTTTCCCAATCAACTTTTTCCTCAAGTTTGTCGAGGAGCTGGCCAGGCCGATTTCGCTGTCCTTGCGACTCTTCGGCAACATGTATGCCGGCGAGCTGATTTTCGTGCTGCTGGCCCTGTTGCCGTGGTACACCTCGTGGCCGCTGCAGTTTGCGTGGTCGGCGTTCCATTTGCTGATCATCACGATTCAGGCGTTCATTTTCATGATGCTGTCGATTGCGTACCTGAGCCAGGCGCATGAGACGGGGCATGAGGAGTAGGCGCCGGAGCCTTAGTTCGATTTTTTGTTGACCAGTTGGATCCTCGGAGGACCCATGAACCTTGTAAGCATTATTGGTGAAATCAATGGCATGACGGCGATCGGCGTCGGCATCCTGATCGGCCTGGGTGCGCTCGGCACCGGTATCGGTTTCGGCATCCTGGGTGGCAAATATCTCGAAGCCGCCGCGCGTCAGCCCGAGCTGCTGCCGATTCTGACCATCCGCATGTTCCTGATGGCCGGCCTGCTCGACGCGGTCGCGATGATCGGTGTCGCCATCGCGCTGTTCCTGATCTTCGTCAACCCGTTCGTGACTCAGTTGCAGCAGATTGCGGCGGCCACCGGGCATTGATTTTCATCGTTCCGACGCAAATTTCAGGTAGAGCACGATGAACATTAATCTGACCCTACTCGGCGAGATGATCGGCTTTGCGCTTTTCATCTGGCTGACGATGAAGTTCGTCTGGCCGCCGCTGATGCAGGCGATGGACGAGCGCAGGAAGCGCATTGCCGACGGGCTCGCTGCCGCCGAACGCAGCCAGACCGATCTCGAGAACGCCAAGGAGCGTGCCTCGCAGATTCTCAAGGAAGCGCGCGAGAAGTCGCTGGACATCGTCGAGCATGCCAATCGCCGTGCCAACGAGATTGTCGACGAGGCGAAGACGCAGGCGACTGGTGAACGTGAGCGCCAGGTTGAGGCCGCCAAGGCGGACATCGCGCAGGAAACGCGCAGTGCCCAGGAGGCGTTGCGCAAGCAGTTCTCGGGTCTCGCCATCGAGGCGGCCGAGCGCATCATCCGGCGCGAAATCGATCTGGACAAGCACAAGAACCTGCTAGACGAGATAGCGGCGAGGCTCTGATGGCGGAAAAGACCACCATCGCCCGGCCCTATGCGCGCGCCGTATTCGATCTTGCCCAGGCGGACAACGCGCTGGCGCATTGGGGCGACACGCTCAAGGCGCTGACCGACATCGTGCACGTGCCGGCCGTGGCCGCGCTGATCCAGGCGCCGGAAGTGACCGGCGAGAAGCGCGCCGGCATTCTGATCGAGATCGGCGGCGATACGCTGGACGCGCGCGGCCGCAACCTCGTGCGTCTGCTGAGCGAAAAGCACCGTCTCGATTGCGTGCCCGAAATCGCGGTCGAATACGAGCGGCTGCGCAGCGAAGCCGAAGCGGTGGTGGACGTCGAAATGCGTTCCGCCGTGGAAGTGGATGCCGAGCGCCAGGCGGCGATTGCCGCCGGGCTGAAGCGCCGGCTGGGCCGCGACATTCGCCTGCATTGCGTGGTGGATGAAGACGTGGTCGGCGGCGCGGTGCTCAAGGCGGGCGACACGGTGATCGACGATTCGATTCGCGGCCGGCTGGACAAGCTCGCCGCCGCAATGACTTTGTAAAAGGTATAGCGAGATGCAACTCAATCCTTCGGAAATCAGCGAGCTGATCAGACAGCGCATCGAAAACTTCGATGTCGAGGCGGAAGCGCGCGCGGTGGGTACCGTCGTCAGCGTGACCGACGGCATCGTTCGCGTTCATGGGCTCGCCGCCGCGCAGTACGGCGAAATGCTGGAATTCCCAGGCGGCGTGTACGGCCTGGCGCTGAACCTCGAGCGCGACTCGGTCGGTGCGGTGGTCATCGGCGACTACACCGGTATTTCCGAAGGCGACACGGTCAAGGCGACCGGGCGCATTCTCGAAGTGCCGGTTGGCGCAGCGCTACTCGGCCGCGTGGTCGACTCGCTCGGCCAGCCGCTCGACGGCAAGGGTCCGATCAACACCGGTCTCACCTCGCCGATCGAGAAGGTCGCGCCGGGCGTTATCGATCGCCAGTCGGTTGACCAGCCGGTGCAGACGGGCCTCAAGGCCATCGACGCGATGGTGCCGGTCGGCCGCGGCCAGCGTGAGCTGATCATCGGCGACCGCCAGACCGGCAAGACCGCCGTCGCGATCGACGCGATCATCAATCAGAAAGGCACCGGCATCAAATGTATCTACGTGGCGATCGGGCAGAAGGCGTCGTCGATTGCCAACGTGGTGCGCAAGCTGGAAGAAGAAGGCGCGATGGAGCACACCATCGTCGTCGCCGCCGCGGCGTCCAAGTCCGCCGCGATGCAGTATCTCGCGCCGTACGCGGGTTGCGCGATGGGCGAATACTTCCGCGATCGCGGCCAGGATGCGCTGATCGTTTATGACGATCTGACCAAGCAGGCCTGGGCCTATCGCCAGATTTCGCTGCTGCTGAAGCGCCCGCCGGGCCGCGAAGCCTATCCGGGCGACGTGTTCTACCTGCACTCGCGCCTGCTGGAACGTTCCGCGCGCGTCAACGCCGAGTTCGTCGAAAAGACCACCAACGGCGAAGTGAAGGGCCAGACGGGCTCGCTGACCGCGCTGCCGATCATCGAAACGCAGGCGGGCGACGTGTCGGCGTTCGTGCCGACCAACGTGATTTCGATCACCGACGGCCAGATTTATCTGGAAACCGACCTGTTCAACGCCGGTATCCGGCCTGCGATCAACGCCGGTTTGTCGGTGTCGCGTGTCGGTGGCGCCGCGCAGACGAAGGTCATCAAGAAGCTTGGCGGCGGCGTGCGTCTCGCCCTCGCGCAGTACCGCGAGCTGGCGGCGTTCGCGCAGTTCGCTTCCGACCTGGACAAGAGCACGCGCGACCAGCTCGAGCGCGGTCAGCGCGTCACCGAGCTGATGAAGCAGAAGCAATATTCGCCGTTGACGGTCGGCGAGATGGCGGCTTCGCTGTTCGCGGTCAACGAAGGTTTCTTCGACGACGTCGACGTCAAGAAGATCACCTCGGCCGAGGCGGCGATGCACAGCTACCTGCATTCGGAGCATCAGGCGCTGCTCGACAAGATCAACGAGACCGGCAAGTACGACTCGGAGATCGAAGAAGGGTTGCGCAAGGCACTCACCGACTTCAAGGCGAACGCAGCGTACTAATGGCCAGCGCGAAAGAAATCCGGACCCAGATCCGCAGCATCCAGAACACGCAGAAGATCACCAAGGCGTTGGAGATGGTTGCGGCGAGCAAGGTGCGCAAGGCGCAAACGCGCATGGCCGCGTCGCGCCCGTACGCCGCAAAGATGCAAAAGGTCATCGGCCATCTCTCGCACGCGAACCCGGAATACAAGCATCCGTTCATGGTCGAGCGTAAAGAGGTGAAGCGGGTCGGCTTCATCGTGATTGCCAGCGACCGCGGCCTGTGCGGCGGTTTGAACGTCAACCTGTTCAAGCGCGCCATCATCGCGATGCGCGAATGGCGCGATCGCGGCGCCGAGATCGACCTGACGCTGATCGGTGCAAAAGCGCCGCCGTTTTTCCGCCGCTTCGGTTTCAACATCGTTTCGCAGGCGGTCCAGCTCGGCGACACGCCGCACCTCGAAGATCTGATCGGCCCCGTCAAGGTCATGCTCGACGCGTATCGCGAGGGTAATGTCGATCGCGTGTTCGTCGCCCACAACGTGTTCGTCAACACGATGAGCCAGAAGCCACATGTACAGCAGATCGTGCCGGTGGTAGGCGAGGAAGACCCGGATCTGCAGGCGCATTGGGACTACATTTACGAGCCGGAATCGGCCGAGCTGCTGGACGGCGTGCTGACGCGCTACGTCGAGTCGCAAGTCTACCAGGCCGTGGTCGAGAACCTGGCCTGTTTCCAGGCCGCGCAGATGGTCGCGATGAAGAGCGCGTCCGACAATGCCGGCGAACTGATCGACGGGCTGCAGCTTGCGTACAACAAGAGTCGCCAGGCCGGCATTACGAAGGAACTTGCCGAGATTGTCGGCGGTGCGGCGGCAGTTTAAGCGCCGCGTTACAGAATTTGAATTTGCTTTAAACGGTAAGCCAACATGCTAGACCAAACCAAAGTCACCACCGGCAAGATCGTCCAGATCATCGGCGCGGTCGTCGATGCCGAATTCCCGCGCGACGCGATGCCGAACGTTTACGACGCGCTCAAGGTCGAAGAAACCGGGCTGACGCTCGAAGTGCAGCAGCAGCTCGGCGACGGTATCGTGCGCTGCATCGCGATGGGCGTCAGCGAAGGCCTGACCCGCGGCATGGCGGTAGAAAGCACCGGCGCGCCGATTTCGGTTCCGGTAGGCACCGGTACCCTGGGGCGCATTATGAACGTCCTCGGCGAACCCGTGGACGAGGCGGGCCCGGTCAACGTCGACACGCACTGGCCGATTCACCGCGAAGCCCCGAGCTTCGACGAGCAGGCCGGCAGCACCGAGCTGCTGGAAACCGGCATCAAGGTAATCGACCTGCTCTGCCCGTTCGCCAAGGGCGGCAAGGTCGGCCTGTTCGGCGGCGCGGGCGTCGGCAAGACGGTCAACATGCTTGAGCTGATCCGCAACATCGCCATCGAGCATAGCGGCTACTCGGTGTTCGCCGGCGTCGGCGAGCGTACCCGCGAGGGCAACGACTTCTACCACGAGATGAAAGACTCGAACGTGCTCGACAAGGTCGCGCTGGTGTTCGGGCAGATGAACGAGCCGCCGGGCAACCGCCTGCGCGTGGCGCTGTCGGGTCTGACGATGGCCGAGTATTTCCGCGACGAAGGCCGCGACGTGCTGATGTTCATCGACAACATCTACCGTTACACGCTGGCCGGCACCGAGGTTTCGGCGCTGCTCGGCCGCATGCCGTCAGCGGTGGGTTACCAGCCGACGCTGGCCGAGGAAATGGGTGTGCTGCAGGAGCGCATCACCTCGACCAAGAAAGGCTCGATCACGTCGATTCAGGCCGTGTACGTACCGGCGGACGACTACACCGATCCGTCGCCTGCGACGACTTTCGCGCATCTCGACTCGACGGTTGCATTGTCACGCCAAATCGCGGAGCTGGGTATTTATCCGGCGGTCGATCCGCTCGCCTCAACCAGCCGTCAGCTCGATCCGAATGTCGTCGGCCAGGAGCATTACGACACCGCGCGCGCGGTGCAAGGCGTGCTGCAGCGTTACAAGGAGCTACGCGACATCATCGCGATCCTGGGCATGGACGAACTGTCCGAAGAAGACAAGCTCACCGTGCAGCGCGCGCGCAAGATTCAGCGCTTCCTGTCGCAGCCGTTCTTCGTCGCCGAAGTGTTCACCGGCACGCCGGGCAAGTACGTCTCGCTCAAGGAGGCGATTCGCGGCTTCCGCGGCATCGTCGACGGCGAATACGACAGTCTGCCGGAGCAGGCGTTCTACATGGTCGGCTCCATCGACGAAGCCGTCGAAAAAGCCAAAAATTTATAAGCTATGGCCATGACTTTTCACGTCGACATCGTTAGCGCCGAAGAACAGATTTACTCCGATACGGCGGAGATGGTCTTCGCGCCGGCGGAAGAAGGCGAGCTCGGCATCGCCCCGCGTCACGCGCCGCTGCTGACCCGCATGGTGCCGGGCACGGTGCGCGTGCGCCGCGGCGACGGTACCGAAGACCTCGTGTTCTACGTCTCCGGCGGCGTGCTGGAAATTCAGCCCCACGTCGTCACCGTCCTGTCCGACACCGCGCAGCGCGCTCGCGACATCGACGAGGCGGCGGCGCAGGAAGCCAAGCGTCGTGCCGAGGAAGCACTGGCTAACCGCGAAGCGAATATGGACATCGCAAAGGCCGAGGCCGAACTGGCCGAGGCGATTGCCCGCCTCAAGGCGCTGGAACACCTCCGCCGCACCATGCGGCAGCACTGAGACGGCATTCAACAGCAATCACAGGCCGGCACGCCTATCCCGGTCTGCAGCGCCCGTCCTGCCGAATCTCCGCTATTTCCGTCCCGCGCCACGCTTCGCTATGATGGCGGCATAAAATATCAACGAGAGCCGTAACGTCTTAATGCCCACCAGCATCGTCATTCTTGCCGCCGGCCAGGGCAAGCGCATGCATTCCAATCTGCCGAAGGTTTTGCAGCCGCTCGGCGGGCGCTGCCTGCTTGAACACGTCGTCGCTACCGCCGCCGGTCTGCCCGAAGCGCGGCTTTACATCGTCTACGGTCACGGCGGTGAACGCGTCCGGAAGAGCCTCGATCATCTCGACGTGACGTGGGTCGAGCAGCCCGAGCAGCTTGGCACCGGCCATGCCGTGTCGCAGGCGCTCCCGCTCATGGACGACGATGATGTCGTGCTTGTTCTGTACGGCGACGTGCCACTGGTGCGCATGGAAACGATGGCCACGCTGACCGATACCGCGGGCGACGGCGCACTGGCGCTTCTCACCACGGCACTGGCCGAACCCGAGGGCTACGGCCGCATCGTTCGCGACGACAGCGGCGCGATTGTGCGAATTGTGGAAGACAAGGATGCCACCGAAACCGAGCGGGCCATCGACGAAGTGAATACCGGCCTCATGGCCGCGCCCGCTGCGCTGCTGCGTCAGTGGGCCGCAAAGCTGAGCAACGACAACGCGCAACGTGAGTATTACCTGACGGACGTGATTGCGATGGCGGTCGCTGACGGTGTGAACGTCGCCGGTATCACGGCGCCGTCCGACGAAGTGCTGGGCGTCAACGACCGCGTTCAGCTCAGCATGGCCGAGGCGGTGCTGCGCGAGCGCAGTGCGGAGGCCTTGATGACGGCGGGCGTGACACTGCGCGACCCGCAACGCATTGACGTGCGCGGCGAGCTGATCTGTGGCCGCGACGTCGTCATCGACATCAATTGCGTATTCGAGGGCAATGTCCGTCTCGCAGACGGTGTGCACGTTGGACCGAACTGCATCGTGCGCGACACGACGGTGGGCGCGGGAACCGAGATTCTCCCCAACTCGCTGCTCGAAAGCGCCGACGTTGGCGCAAATTGCCGCATCGGACCGTTTGCGCGTCTGCGTCCTGAAGCACGGCTCGCCGACGACGTCCACATCGGCAACTTCGTCGAAGTCAAAAAAAGCGACATCGGCCGCGGCTCCAAAGCCAATCACCTCACCTACATTGGCGATGCCAGCGTCGGCAGTGGCGTCAACGTCGGCGCGGGCACAATCACCTGCAATTACGACGGCGTCAACAAGCATCGCACCGTCATCGGCGACAATGTGTTCGTCGGTTCCGACACGAAGTTCGTGGCGCCGGTCACTATCGGTTCGGGCGCGACGATCGGCGCGGGCTCGACGATAACGAAGGACGTGCCGGCCAACGAACTTGCGCTGGAGCGCGCCCGGCAAACCATAGTGAGAGGCTGGAAGCGGCCGGCAAAAAAGAAAAACTGAGCGGAATACGCAAGATCAGGGACGATCGCGATGCCAAACTTTCAACAAAACCTCAACATTGTCTGGACGATCGCCGCAGCGCTGCCGGTCTATCTGATGCACGCCGGCTTCGGCTTCTACGAAGGCGGCATGTGCCGCAAGAAGAACCGCGTCGATCTCTTGAGCCACAACCTGATGATCCTGGCGGTAGCGATTATCGCTTTCTGGCTGGTCGGCTTCGGAGTCCTGTTCGGCAACGGCAACGCGTTCATGGGCCTGACGGGCTTTGCGCCCGAGCTGTCGAAATCGAGCACACGCCTGTTTCATTCGCTGGCGGCGAAGCCGGTGCCGCTCGCGGTTGCATTCGCCTTTGCGCTCTCCTTCTGCGACACACCAGCGACGCTGATCGGCGGCATCGGTGCCGAGCGCATCAAGTACAGCGCCGTGATGGCGATGACCGTGCTGATCTCGGCAGTCATCTTTCCCATCGTCGGCCATTGGGCGATCGGCGGCGGCTGGCTGGAGAACCTGCCGACGCCGTTCTACGACAGCGGTTCGGGCTTCATTCACCTTGCCGGCGGCTGCTGTGCATTGGCAGTCGCGGCGGTGCTTGGCCCGCGCCGCGGCCGTTTCGAATACGGTGAAGACGAAGCCATCGCGCCGGGTTCGATGCAAATGGTGTTCTTGGGTACGTTCCTGCTGTGGATGGGATTCTTTGGCTTTAACGCCGGTCTGGCGATGAAAGCGTCCGCCTTGATCGGCCTGATTGTCCAGAACATCGCGATCGCAAGCGGATTTTCCGCCGTGGTGGCGATGGGCGGCACCTGGCTGTTGACCGGCAAGGCCGGGCTGCGCCCGACGGTTGCCGGTTTGTTGTGTGCCAATGTCGCGATCACATCGCCTTCCGGCGTCGTCGAACCGTGGGCCGCCGCGGCGATCGGCATCATCGCCGGCCTCGTGAGTCTCGGCACCATTCACCTTTGGGCGTGGCTGCATATTGACGATCCCGTCGAATACCTCACCATGAATGTCGTCGGCGGCGTGTTGGGGCTGCTCGGCGTCGGTCTGTTCGCCTCGCCGCGCATCGTGCACCAGTTTGGCGCGACGCCGATGCCGCATGCGGGCGTGTTCTACGGCGGCGGCACGGCGCAGTTGTGGTCGGAATTGATCGGAGCCGGCGCCATTGCCACGTTTGCGCTGCTCGCCGCCGGCGCGGCGTGCCTTGGTCTGAAGGCCGCCGGGTTATTGCGCGTTGATCCCTGGGAAGAAGAGGAAGGCGCGGACATCGCCACGCATGGCGAGAAAGCGGATCAGGACGAGAGCAGCGGTGCAGACGACAGCAGTGATGCAAACGCGCGCGAGCCGGAGCCGTAAAGAAGTTCCATCCCGTTATACGGAGTCTTCACGGCAAGGTAAACTAGACGTCTCATCGAACGAAAAAGGCTCATCAATGTGCGGAATAGTCGGCGCGGTGGCCGAGCGGGACGTGGTCCCGGTGCTGATGGAAGGGCTCAAGCGACTTGAGTATCGCGGTTACGATTCGGCCGGTCTCGCGGTGTTGGACGGCGATGCGACCCTAACGCGGCGGCGCGCGGTCGGTAAGGTGCAGGAACTGGCCGACGCGCTGGCGGCGAATCCGTTGCGCGGTCATACCGGCATCGCCCACACCCGCTGGGCGACTCACGGCGTACCCAACGAGCGCAATGCGCATCCACATTTTTCGACCGATGAAATCGCGCTGGTGCACAACGGCATCATCGAAAACCATGACGCGCTGCGCGCCGAACTCGAACAGGCCGGCTACGTCTTTCAGTCCGAGACGGATACCGAAGTCGTCGCCCATCGTATTCATCATCATCTGAAAGACACGCCCGACCTGCTTGCCGCCGTGCAGGCAACGGTTGCGGAGCTGACGGGCGCATTTGCGCTCGCGGTGATCGCGAAGGCCGATCCGGAGCGCGTGATCGTGGCGCGCTGCGGCTGCCCGGTCGTTGTTGGCCTTGGCATCGGCGAGAATTTTGTCGCGTCCGACGTTGCCGCGCTGCTGCCGGTGACGCGGCGTTTCGTTTTTCTGGAGGAAGGCGACATCGCCGATATTCGCCGCGGCGAAGTATGCATCTTCGACCGGACTGAAAAGCCGGCCGAGCGACCGGTGAAGGAAAGCGAACTGGACGCCGACGCGGTGGAGCGGGGCGATTACCGCCACTACATGCTCAAGGAAATCTTCGAGCAACCGCACGCGGTCGCGGACACGCTCGCCGAACGCATCGGCGACGGCCAGGTCCTGGAAGCGGCGTTCGGCCATCGCGCCGGCGAGATCTTCGAGCAGGCTAAAGGCGTGCACATCGTCGCCTGCGGCACCAGTTATCACGCGGCGCTGGTCGCGCGCTACCAGATCGAGCAGCTCGCCGGCCTGCCGTGCAACGTGGAGATTGCCAGCGAATATCGCTACCGCGCTCCGGTGGTCGCACCAGGCACGTTGTTCGTCAGCGTCTCGCAATCCGGCGAGACTGCCGACACGCTTGCCGCGCTGCGCGCCGCGAAGGACAACGCCAATTACTGCGGCACGCTCGCCATCTGCAACGTGCCGGAAAGCTCGCTGGTGCGGGAATCAGGCCTCACCCTCATGACACGCGCGGGCCCGGAGATCGGCGTTGCTTCGACCAAGGCGTTCACGACGCAGCTTGCGGCCTTCACGCTGCTGGCGCTGACGCTCGCCAGGCGGCAGGGGCTCAAGCCGAATGCCGAAGCGGATTGCGTCGAGCAATTGAAATCGCTGCCCGCCTTGATCGAGGCCGTACTGAAACTTGACGCCGATATCCAGACGCTTGCGGAACGCTTTGTCGAAAAGCGCCATACCTTGTTCCTCGGCCGGGGCGTGCACTACCCGATTGCAATGGAAGGCGCGCTCAAGCTGAAGGAAATCAGCTACATCCATGCCGAGGCGTATGCGGCCGGCGAACTCAAGCACGGCCCGCTGGCGCTGGTCGATGCCGACATGCCGGTGGTCGCTGTCGCGCCCAACGATCAACTGTTGGAAAAGCTGAAATCGAACCTGCAGGAAGTGCGCGCGCGCGGCGGCGAACTGATCGTGTTCGCCGATCCGAAAGCCGGCATGCGTGAAACCACCGGCGTGACGGTTATTCATCTTCCGGAACATACCGGCGAATTGATCGACCCGGTCCTGTACACCATCCCGCTGCAACTGCTCGCCTATCACGTCGCGGTGATGAAAGGCACCGACGTGGACAAGCCGCGCAATCTGGCGAAGTCGGTCACGGTCGAATAAGGTGAACCCATGAAAGAGGAGTTGAAGATCGACGGCGACCGAACAGCGCTGCTCATCATGGATTACCAGGCCGACATCGTCGCCATGGTCGGCGATGACGCCGACGCCTTGCTGGACAGGGCGGGGAAGGCGCTCGCAACGGCGCGCGCCGCCGGCATTCCGGTCATTTACATAGCGGTTGGATTCCGGCCCGGCTATCCCGAAGTCAGCCCGCGTAACCCATCTTTCAGCGGCCTCCGCGCGTCCGGTCGCCTGGCCCCGGGGAGCGTCGGCGCCGACATGCATCCGGCGGTCGCGCCGCAAGAGAACGACATCGTCGTGGTCAAGCATCGCGTCGGCGCGTTTTCAGGCACCGACCTCGAAATGATTCTGCGCGCGCACGACATCGACACGCTGGTGCTGTTCGGCATCGCGACCAGCGGCGTTGTACTTTCCACGATCCGCCATGCCGCCGATCACGACTACCGACTCCTTGTATTGAAGGACTGCTGCGCCGACGCCGATGCGGAAGTGCACCGCGTTCTGGTCGACAAGGTATTCGCGCGGCAGGCCACAGTGACGAACGCCGAGGCATTCATCCGCGCCTGCGCGTCGTAAGCCGGGACCGACTGCGCCGATACGTTATACTCGGTCCGTCCGCACAAGGAGGCTCAATGAACAGGCTAATCACGATGATCGGCGCGGCGTTCGTGGCCGTGACACTTGGCGCTTGCACCACCACGGGCTACCGACCGGGCGAGAATGCGGTGCCGGGAGCGCAGCCGGTCAGGGATCCGCAGATCGCCGAGACCATCGCCAGCTTCAAGAACAAGTATCCCGCGCTGGTGCCGTACTTCCATGATGCCTACGGCTACGCCGTCTTCCCCACGGTCGGCAAGGGCGGATTCATCGTCGCCGGCGCGTACGGCACGGGCAAGGTGTACGAACAGGGCCGGCTGGTCGGGGTGTCCTCAATTACCCAGGCGACCATCGGCCTGCAGATGGGCGGGCAGACCTACAGCGAAGTCGTCTTTTTCAAGGACCAGCAGGCGCTGCAACGATTCGAACAGGGCGGCTTCGAGCTGAGCGCACAAGCCTCGGCCGTCGCCGTCACCAGCGGCGCGGCGGCCAACGCGAGCTACAGCAACGGTGTGGCGATTTTCACGCTGACCAAGGCCGGGCTGATGTACGAGGCCTCGGTAGGCGGCCAGGAATTCACCTTTACGCCGATTTGACCGAAGGTCGCCCTACGTAAATCGGCGATAAGTCAGGCCGTCGATACCGATCTCCGGCTCCCGTCCGGCAACCATATCGGCCACCAACCGGCTGGACCCCGCCGCGAACGTCCACCCCAACGGCCCGTGGCCGGCATTCACGAAGAGGTTTTTGCACGGCGTCGGACCGATGATCGGCGGGCCGTCCGGCGTCATTGGGCGCAGACCTGTCCAGCGCATGATCCGTTCCCTATCGACGTGCGGCCCGAAGCCGGGAAAAATCTGCAGCGCCTGTTGCAGCACGTTGTCGCTGCGCGCGGGATTGAGCGTCGTGTCGTAGCCGGTGAATTCGGCGGTGCCGCCGATGCGCAGGCGGTCTCCGAGCGGTGTAACCACGATCTTGCGTTCGAAGTCGCAGGTCGGAATGGTCGGCGCGTTGGCCCATGCACCGCGAGGCACCGTCACCGAATACCCCTTGGCCGGATAAATCGGCAGCCGTAATCCGCACCGTGCGCCGAGGCGGCGGCTGTAGCAACCGGCCGCAAGGACATACACATCGGCGGCGACATCGCCCTGGTCCGTCTGCACCGACGCGACGCCGTCGGCGCCCGGACGGAGTTGTCGCACTTCCGTATCGAAGCGAAAGTCGACACCGGCCTCGCGCGCGGCCGTGGCGATCGCCTGCGTAAATAAGAACGCGTCGCCGCTTTCGTCCGCCTGGTAATGAATCGCGCCGGCGAGATTCGCCCGAATCGGCGCCAGCGCCGGTTCGCGCGCCACCGCCGCGTCGGCGTCGAGCGCCTCGTAGCGCAACCCGTCGCGTGACAGAAAGTCGGCCAGCGCCACCGACCCTTCCAGCGAGGCGCGATCGCGGAAAATCTTGATCGTGCCCGCAAGTCGCTGGTCGTAACTCAGCTTCAGCGTGTCGCGCAGGTCGTCGAGCGCGCGCACGCTGTACAGACCCAGACGCAGACTCGCCCGTGCCGCGCGTTCAAACGCGGAGCGCCGCGAGGCGAGCAGAAAACGCAGCCCCCAGCCCGCCATGCCCGGCAGCGCGCGGGGCCGCAACAGCAGCGGCGAATCTTCGCGCCCCAGCCATTTGAGCAGGTGCAGCGCCGTGCCGGGTGCGTTCCACGGGTCCGCCTGGCTCGGCGTGAGCAAGCCGGTATTGGCAAAGCTCGTTTCGAGGCCGACGCCGGCGCGCCGTTCGAGCACCGTGACGTCGAAACCGCGATCGGCCAGGTACCACGCGGTGGTAGAGCCGATGATGCCGCCGCCGATCACGAGCGCCGTGCGCGCCATCAATCCTTCTCCTTGCGGTTGAAAAGCCGGTCGCGGAACTTGTAAACAATCAGCCCCGCGACAACCATCAGGATAAACACACCGCCGCCGATCAGCCATGCCGGATGAGCGCCGGCGGCGCTGGCAATGGCGTCCAGGTTTTCGCCGAACTCATAGCCGGCGGCGGTCCACGCGCCGACCCACAACGCGCAGCCGATCGCGTCGAACGTGGCGAACCGCCACCAGCGCATCCGCCCGAGTCCGGAGCCTATCCCGGCGGTCTGGCGCAGCAGGTCGATGAAGCGCGCGAACAGAAGAATGCCGCTGCCGTAGCGCTGCACGAACTCCTCGACCTTGTGCAGGTGCCGCAGGCGCAGCCCGATGTAGCGTCCGTAGCGGAGCAGCAACTGGCGACCGCCGTAGCGGCCGATCGCATAGCCGATGTTGTCGCCGACGACGGCGGCGGAGAAGCACAGCCCC